>JBAUJE010000048.1:0-9302 GCA_049683475.1 Coleofasciculaceae cyanobacterium
CAACTACCACCTCCATGATTGACAAAATTATTGCAGTTGCCCTTGACTTAATGAATCCTAAACATTTAAGAAATTGGTTTGCCAATTGCTGTTACTGTACCTTTTAACAGCGGGAAATGCTGTATTACCCCGTCTCCCCGTTCCAACAACAACGTCACCGGGCCATCATTTTCGATAGAAACTTGCATCATAGCCCCAAACTCACCAGTCTCTACCCTCAAACCACTTTCGCGTAACTTCTCAACAAACAACTCATATAACTGTTGTGCTGGTTCCGGTGCAGCTGAATTACTAAAAGAAGGACGGCGACCTTTTCTACAATCACCGTAAAGGGTAAACTGACTAATTACTAACAGTTCACCCCCAATCTCTTGTACCGATTTTTCCCAACGGTCATTATTGCCATCCGGACTAGGAAATAGCCGCAAGTCCAAACATTTCCTTGCCATCCAGTCGAGTTCTGCTTCCGTATCACCATCAGCAATACCCACCAGCAAATTCAGTCCTCGACCAATTTTGCCAATAACTTGACCGTTAACCGTAACTTGAGAAGATGTAACTCTCTGGATGACAATACGCATAGTTGTTAACAAATCTCAACTTGCCAAAGACCAAAATTCTGCTACTCTAGTTTAGTCAATAATTTACAGCCAAATATCTCCCAGCCCTCAGGAAGCTCTGAAGAAGCCCCTGAGAAGCTGACCCCCAAAACTGCACATGCCAGTCCCGGAGGCCTAGCTAGTCATGCTATCCCAGGCCACCTCGACTCATATCGAACAAGTACGGGGTGGCTTAAATTTTGGCAAATCTTTAGCAATGGATAATTGACAATTTAAAATTGATAATTAATCAGGTTTAAAACCAAAGAAGTATTAAGAATGCAGAATCGAATTCTAAATTCTAAATTCTTCATTATCAATTCTTCATTATCAATTATCAATTATTGAACCGCCAAATAAGGTGATAGCTATGTCAGAAAACCTCTTGACATCAAGATTCGTAGACCCAAAAACCCTACCCTTAGAACAACTAAGGCTAGAAATTTGCCAATTATTAAAAGTTCCCCTAAAAAACCTCGAACGCCTCGAACTCTGGCCCCACCAAATCTGGATTAAATTTGTCCAAGGTCGCGGTTTATTCATCAGTTACCGCCAGTTACCCCTCTGGTTAGAGCTAGGTTTAAAAGCGATTAGAAACTGTGGCAATACTCAGCGACTCAAACAACTAGGAGAGATTCTCTTAGTAGAAAGAGACAGATTCAACCAAAAACCAGAACTGATCGAAAAATGGCAACAAACTGTTAGCACCTGGCGACAAGCCTGGGCAGAAAAAGCAACAGAAATTAAAACAGAAGAAGAACGAACCAGACCGGAAAGAGAGCATCAACAAAAAGCCGAAATCTGGCTCACTAGTTGGCAACAAGTAATTAGTTTCTGTCAAGATTGTCAATCCCTGGAAAGTTTGGCCGAAGTAATAGACCTACAGAGTGAAGAGTTTAAGGACTTACCGAAAATAATTAATTCCATCAGACAAATATTGCAGCAAAGATGGCAGGAATTAATAACAAACAATCAAATCCTGTAGGGGCGCACCGACGTGCGCCCTTCTGCGGCTAAAACCCCTACAGATTTCTCGATTCCCCATTCCCCATTCCCTATTCCCTATTTTCCATGAAACCACATCAATTGAGTCAGTGGGTCGGTAGGCCCTGGGCAATTGTCCGCCTTGACAACGACAGTCGTCCCACCACCGTCATTCGCTTTGTTAACCGCCAAGATGCCGAAGATCATTTACGTGTTCTCAAACGTTATTTACGTACAACTCCAGCACAATTCACCATTGTTTTTGACCTAACCGCCGACCCAAACTATTGGGAAAAATGCTATCAAGAAAATAAAACCCCCTGGGATTTAGGACAAGCTGCCCCAGCCTTTAGTACTTTGTTAGAAACCAGAGAAATCCCACCCGGACTAACAGCAGTACTCGGCTGTGGGAGAGGTCACGATGCTCTGTTATTCGCAGAATACGGCTTTCAAGTAATCGGTTTCGACTTGGCACCCACTGCTTTAACTACTGCTAAATACCTAGCTAAAATATCGAGAAGTTCAGCCCAATTTTTACAGCGCAATATTTTCAGCTTAACTAATGAATTTCACCAAGACTTTGACTACATCGTTGAACACAACTGTTTTTCTGCCATCCCCAGCGAAAGCCGTTGGGACTATATAGAACTAGTCAAATATTTATTGCGAAAAAAGGGAGAAATAATTGGCATTTTCCTAACTAAAAATTCAGTGAGTAAGCCACTATCGGCTTCAACTCCAGACGAAATTTGTCATTACTTTAAACCCCACTTCAAGTTATTGCAGTTTGAGCCTATTTCCCTCTCAGAACATCTCGGTCGTTTCCGACTGAGGTGAGGTAGGAAGACGGGGGGACGGGAAGAGAGCTGAGTAATGCTCTCCCCTGTCTAATTCCTATTTTCCAAATCCCTTACCACGATTCCCAGAAGCTAAACCGAGGCAATGTTCTAACTGTTCGCGCAAGGTATCGTGATCTAAGTCTTGACCAATTAATACTAATTGAGTTTTCTTCTCACCCTTCCATTCATCATTATCAATGGAAAGACGCTTACCACTGAGATGGAAAACGAAGCGATCAGCTTGGTCTTCAAACCAGATAATCCCCTTGGCCCTAAAAACATTAGAAGGCAACTGATTATCTAAGAAGTACTGAAACTTTCTCAGCTTAAGAGGTTTATCACTCTCGAAAGAGAGGGAAGTAAAGCCATCATTTTCTAGGTGGTGGGAGTGATGAGCATGGTCATGGTCATGGTCATGGTGATGATGCTCGTGATCATGGTCATGATGCTCATGGTCATGGTCATGGTCATGATGCTCATGATCGTGGTCATGCTCTGAGGAATTTTCCTCTAAATGCTTGTCAGATTCAAACAGACCAACACTCAATACCAAAGGTAATGCTACTTGAGATTTTGTTGTTCTCAGAATTCTTGCATCTTTTCTAATGTCTCGAATTCTGGTTTCTAACAAATCTACGTCAGCTTCATCTACTAGGTCTACCTTATTAAGTAAAATGATATCACCGTAGGCAATCTGACTATAGGCAGCTTCACTGTTAAATAAATCCAGACTGAAATTTTCTGAATCTACCACAGTAATAATTGAATCGAGCCGAGTCATTTGTTGCAGTTCTGTACCTAAAAAGGTAAGGGCAACAGGGAGAGGATCGGCTAAACCAGTGGTTTCTACCACCAGATAATCTACTTTATCTTCCCGCTCTAAAACACTGTAGACCGCTCTAACTAAATCATCATTAATGGTGCAGCAAACACAACCATTACTGAGTTCGACCATATTATCTTCAGTGGTGACAACCAGCTCATTATCGATGCCGATTTCACCAAACTCGTTAACAAGGACGGCAGTTTTCAGTCCTTCTTGGTTACTTAAAATATGGTTAAGCAACGTGGTTTTGCCACTGCCTAAGAAACCAGTAATGATGGTAACTGGTAAGCCATGTTTGGGAACATCAAGATTTGGGGAGGTAGAACTAGATACTGATTGCATAGGAAAACTATAGAAAACGTCAAAATAGGGAGTTAGTGGTTATTGTGCTAGTGAGACTAGCAGCGTAAGGTAGCTCATAATACAATGATACGAGGCAGAGAATCGAGAAGGTGAAAGATTGGAGTATTTTAAGAAATTTATCTTAATTTTTGCTTAAGAAAATCCCACTATAATAACTATGTCTAGCTACAGAAATTGCGAATCCCATCACTTCCTCACCCCCTCACCCCCTCACCTCCTCACCCCCGGACTTCGTCCCGCTTCGCTAACACCTCCTCACCTCCTCACCCCCTCACCCCCTCACCCTTTCTAACCATCCCCAGAGCATTGCACAATTAAGATAGTTGTCTTTCCGGCTCTATCTTATGACCCTGACACTTTACAATACCCTGACCCGTCGCAAAGAACCCTTTCAGCCAGTAGAAGCTGGCAAGGTGCGGATGTACTGCTGCGGCATCACGGTGTATGATTATTGCCACTTGGGTCATGCTAGAACCTGCATTGTCTGGGATGTTGCCCGTAATTACCTACAATGGCGGGGCTATCAGGTAAATTATGTACAGAATTTTACCGATATAGACGACAAAATCCTCAATCGGGCACGGAAAGAAAAGACATCTATGGAAGCCGTCTCAGAACGTTTCATTGAGGCATATTTTGAGGATATGGAACGCCTCAATATTAAGAAAGCCGATAGCTATCCCCGTGCAACCCACACCCTTAACGGTATTCAACGCTTAATTTCTGAGTTGGAACGGAAAGGCTTTGCTTACCCAGCATCGGGTGATGTTTATTACGCAGTGCGCCAGTTTTCTGAGTATGGCAAACTCTCAGGACGTAAATTAGAAGATTTGCAAGCGGGGGCAAGTGGACGGGTAGAAGTAGAAGACCCGGAAGCACCCAAGAAAAAGGAACCCTTTGATTTCGCTCTCTGGAAAGCCTCTAAGCCGGAAGAACCTGCCTGGGAATCACCTTGGGGGTCGGGTCGTCCTGGCTGGCACATTGAGTGTTCAGCGATGATTAGGGAAAGATTGGGAGACACAATTGATATTCATGTCGGCGGTTCTGACTTGATTTTTCCTCACCATGAAAATGAAATTGCTCAATCAGAAGCAGTCACGGGTAAACCCTTAGCTAATTACTGGTTGCATACAGGGATGGTCAAAGTAGGAGGGGAGAAAATGTCTAAGTCTTTAGGCAACTTTATCACCATCCGCGAATTACTGGATAAACCAGTTGACCCAATGGCGGTGCGGCTGTTTACTATGCAAGCTCAATATCGCAAACCCCTGGATTTTACCGATGAAGCCTTAGAAGCAGCTACCAATGGTTGGCAAACTCTCCAAGAAGGCTTGCTCTTTGGAAATCAGTATGGCAAACAGTTGGGTTGGCAAAATTCTACCGCAACTTCAACTTCCCTAGTACAACGCTTTGCTGAGGCGGTAGATGATGACTTTAACTTTGCTGGGGGTTTAGCTGTACTGTTTGAAGCGGCTAAGGAATTACGCCGAGAAGGTAATTTACTGGTACATGAAGGTAAGACTGAGACATCTTCTGCTGAGTTAGAACAGCAATGGCAGACTTTGGTCAAATTAGCAGCCGTATTGGGTTTGGAAGCACAACCAACAGAGGAAGTTAAAGAAGAAGTTGGTAGTTTAACTGATGCTGAGATTGAGTCCTTAATTGAGCAACGCAAAGAAGCAAGAAAAGCCAAGAATTTTAAAGAAGGCGATCGCATTCGGGATGAACTGCAAGCTCAAGGCATTACCCTAATTGATAAGCCTGGTGGTATGACAATTTGGCATCGGAGTTAGGTTTATTGAGAGAGTCGGGAGATGGGGATGATGAGGTGAGGGGGTGTTAGCGAAGCGGGACGAAGTCCGGGGGTGAGGGGGTGAGGGGGTGATGGGGTGAGGTTTGGCTGAATTAACAATTTTCAATTATCAATTTTCAATTCTATGAAAACATTAACTTCTGAAATTGCTGAGCAAAGGGTAATTTTACAAGGTGTCAGTTGGCAGACTTTTGAGAAATTACTGGAGGAATTAGGGGACAATCGAGGTACTCGTTTGGCTTACAACGAGGGATGTTTAGAAATAATGACACCTTTAGGGCCCCATGAAAACAGTAACCGCTTTATCGATGATTTAATTCGTGCGATCGCAGATGAGTTGAATCTGAATCTCAAAAAGTTTGGTTCCCTGACTATGAAGCAGGAAAGCCTCCGACGAGGTGCAGAACCTGACTCCTGTTACTATTTGCAAAATGAGCCAAGGGTTAGAGGTAAGCAAGAAATTAACTTAGATATTGACCCACCTCCTGACTTGGTGTTGGAAATAGATATCACCAGTAGTTCTATGAATAGGCAACCAATTTACGGGGCACTTGGTGTGCCGGAACTGTGGCGTTATGATGGACAGAAATTAGAAGTTTTCCTACTGCAAGAACCAATTTTAATTTATAACCAAGTTAAGCAAAGTCCGACTTTCCCTTGGTTGCCAATAGATGCTATTCCTCGGTTTATGCGCCAAAGTTTAGTAGATGGAGAGACTGCTACTTTACGTGCTTTTCGTGTTTGGGTAAGGGAAATAGGGGGATGAGGGGATGGGAAGTCGGTCAGAAGTTGTTAAATTCTGTTAAACAAGCTCGATAGCTTTGAGTCTTGCCAATACCCTAGTAGGATTAAGATTTCCGACGGTAATCTTGTCTGGGTGATGCCTGTGGTCTACCCTAACAGATGATTTAATGCAGTTAAACATTATTTGAGCATTAACAGGCAAAATAATCTGGGAATGCGTTTTATTGTAATTTTGGGAAATATTTGACAGAACTATGGATACACTAGCTTACCTTCATCTCGCTGCAACTCACGAAGCCCCTATAGAAGACAGAAAGGCAGTAACCAACCTTTGCTGCCGTTTCTTATTCGAGCAACTAAACAGGGCAAAGCACCTAAAATTTAACTCGATTTCGCTGAGCTTTTTTATCATTGCTCTGGCAACTGTGGCTATAGCTAATCCCGCCTATGCCCTTAGGAAAGGAAATAGAGGTTCTCAAGTTACTTCCCTTCAGAACAATCTGCGAGCAGCAGGTCACTATAGTGGCCCAGTTACAGGATACTACGGTTCTCTAACCACAGCAGCCATCGTGAGGTTCCAACAAGCTAAAGGCTTAATCCCTGATGGTGTTGCTGGCCCCAACACCCTCTCGGCGCTGGCTTCTGAGTTGGAACCTCCAGACTCTTCTCAAATTACCTCCCTACCTTCTGTAATTACAGAAGATTCCTCTACTGAAATTGGTGAGGATAGTTCTGATGTAATTACGGAGGATACTTCTACTGAAATTGGTGAGGATAGTTCTGATGTAGTTACAGAGGATACTTCTACTGAAATTGGCGAGGATAGTTCTGATGTAATTACGGAGGATACTTCTACTGAAATTGGTGAGGGTAGTTCTGATGTAATTACGGAGGATAGTTCTACTGAAATTGGTGAGGATAGTTCTGATGTAGTTACAGAGGATAGTTCTACTGAAATTACGGAGAATTCCTCCACTCAAGCCAGTGAAAACTCCTCTTCCCCATCTTTCCCCTCCAATGTAGTTCTCAGGAGAGGACAGCGCAGTTCTGTAATTACTTCCCTGCAAAGAAGCCTGCAAACTGCTGGACACTTTAATGGCCCAGTTACAGGATATTATGGTTCTTTAACTCAAGCTGCTGTGGTGAGTTTCCAAAGAGCTAGGGGACTAAGTCCTGATGGTGTAGCTGGCCCTAATACTCTAGCTGCCCTAGAATCTGGTTCAGCCACAACAACACCTTCCGAGTTTACTACTCCAAATTCTGTCTTTAATAATGAATCTTTTATTGGCGAAGCCAGCCAGGAAGAAGATTCTCAAGGGACAGTTGCTGCTGGTTCTCCTAGCTGGATGAAGCTAAAAACGACCATTACCGGCAAGATTTCACCTAAATCAATAGTTTATTCTGGCACTGGTCTATTCTTTGCCCAGAATATGATGTATAGCCACACCATAACGGTTTATGACCGGGAATATACCCTAGTTAAAACTATTCCCGATGTTGTAGATTTGTCTAAATTTGGTTATTCAAAATATGAGGGCAAACACAAAGGTGCTCCTGTTGAAGCCGGTTTTTCCCATGGTGGTAAATATGCTTGGGTGTCTAATTATCAAATGTATGGTTCGGGCTTTAACAAACCTGGCAGTGATAAATGTTCTCCCGAACAAAAAACTGATGAGAGCTTTTTGTATCGAATTAATACAGAAAGTCTAGAAGTTGAAGAGGTAATACAAGTTGGTTCAGTTCCTAAATTTCTGGCCGCTTCACCTGATAACCGCTTAGTATTAGTTACTAACTGGTGTACCTGGGATTTGAGTGTAGTTGATACTGAGAAAAACTTAGAACTTAAGCGAATTAAACTGGGTAGATATCCCCGTGGAGTAGCCATAGATTCTGCATCACAAAAGGCCTACGTCGCGGTGATGGGTTCTTATGATATTGCTGTGGTAGACCTCAATGACTATTCCGTAGATTGGCTAAAAAATGTTGGCCGTTCCCCTCGTCACTTAAGCATTGACCCTAGTAATCGCTATCTTTACGCTACTTTGAATGGGGAAGGGAAAGTAGCAAAAATTGACTTATCTACAGGTCAGGTTCTCAATAAAGTAGTTACGGGCAATGCACCACGTAGTATGGTCATATCGGATGATGGTCAAGTACTTTATGTGGTTAATTATAACTCCAATACAGTTAGCAAAGTTCGCACTAGCGATATGAAAGTTCTACAAACGGTTAGTACCAATGCTAATCCTATTGGCATTACTTACGATCCTGTTAGTAGGGAAGTTTGGGTAGCTTGCTATTCTGGTAGTATTATGGTGTTTCAAGATTGATAAAGCTGGAGACTAACTAAGGGCAAATAATCTCTCTCTTCTTGGCGGATAGTCTTTAATTAAGCATCCAGCAGATGGCAAGAGCCAGTATAGTAGCTGCTGCCCCGGAACCGACAAGCGCGCAATGTAACAAGCGATTTAACTTTTGTTCAGAGCGCTTGAACCTTTCTTCTGATTCTTGCAATTGGCTGATAAAATCAGTGTCTTGCTGTTGGCGAATAAAAGAGACAAGATAGTCATGCACCAATTGATAGGAATTAGTCGGGACTTCTGGCAGCAGCAGTACTAAACCAGACTCGACGAAAATCTTTAACACCAAGTCTAATTTGTTAACTTGAGTAGTTAAATCTGCTGTCCACTCTTTTAAGCCTACTTCTAAATCAGCGCGAGTTTTGATGGGACGAGTATTATTTTCATCAGTTAATAAGTATAAAAGTAACTGGGCAGCCTGTTCATTTTCTGCGCCGCAGTCTCTAATCACTTCTTCTAAGTAACGCTTAACTAGTTGCTCTTTAGTGCCTAATTCTTGATACTTAGCTAAGGTTGTAATACCCTCAGTTTGCATTTGTGTGCCAACAACCTGCAACTCAATCGGTCGCACTTCTCCTAATTCACTGGCTAACTCTTGCACCAATTCATCTACCAAAGCTGGCTCTAGGTTAAGCTGAGAGCGTTCGGTTAAACTTTCAATTACATATTTAGTATCTTCTGGAGAAAAATTACCTAAGTGGTAGAGAACGTTCTTGCTAAGAATGTCGTTATTAATTACTGCTAGCTCTGGCAGACGATTGGCAATTAATAAGT
>JBAUJE010000049.1:0-8658 GCA_049683475.1 Coleofasciculaceae cyanobacterium
GTTGAAATCCACTAAAATCCCTATCAGGGATTGAAACCGCTAAGAGTGCAAACAATTCCTCGTCAAAGTAAGGTTGAAATCTACTAAAATCCCTGCCAGGGATAGAACACGACTAAGACTGTAGCGATCGCATAATACGCATAAGACAGCAATCATCGTCAATGTCGATAATTCCTATCAAGGGTTGAAACTAATTGCCCTGAGAAAATTTACCTTGACATCTCATACTCATTATGAGTACGATCCGTTTAGAAACTCATAATGAGTACAACTTAGTTGAGGAGAACAAAATAAATGCTAAAGAATCGTGAAGGGGAAAAAGTACCTAGCGTAACTTTCAAAACCCGCCAAGATGGTAACTGGGTTGATGTGAAAAGCGATGAGCTCTTTGCTGGCAAGAAAGTTATAGTATTCTCTCTACCAGGAGCTTTCACCCCCACTTGTTCCTCCTCCCACCTACCCAGATACGAGGAGTTAGCCAACGTATTCCAGAAAAACGGCATTGACGATATTCTCTGCGTCTCAGTCAATGATACATTCGTCATGAATGAGTGGGGCAAAGACCAAAACGCCAAACATGTCAAGCTGATTCCCGACGGTAATGGCGACTTTACCGAAGGCATGGGCATGCTAGTAGATAAAGATAACCTTGGTTTTGGTAAAAGATCTTGGCGCTACTCCATGTTAGTAGAAGATGGTGTCGTTAAAAAAATGTTCATTGAGCCAGAAGTTGAGGGTGATCCCTACGAGGTGTCTGATGCAGACACCATGCTCAACTACATCAACCCCGATGCGGCTAAACCCAAGTTTATAACCATGTTTACCAAAGTGGGTTGTCCTTATTGCACTAAGGCGAAGGATATGCTTAAGAGCAAGGGTATGGACTATGAGGAAGTTGTCTTAGGTAAGGAAATTACTTCTCGTTCTTTGCAAGCTGTAGCTGGTGCGACAACCACTCCTCAGGTATTTATCGATGGTCGCAATATCGGTGGTTCAGAAGCGCTAGAGGAATACCTGCGTAATAATCCTGACTTAGCTGCTTAATATCTAAGGGCGTAGCGTTTGGCAAGAAAAATACTGATTTTTGGATCTAGTTTTTCTTCCAAATGCTTCGCAGCTACTTATGATTATGGAACAGCGCTTTGCGATCGCTCATACCCCATCTAAGGGACTTGCGTAGAAATAGAGTACCCTTCATACGCTCCATCAACTAGAAACTCTAAAACTGTTCTGGTAACGCTCTGAGAATTTGCCTAAATGGGATGTCACCGAGACGTTGCAAGGATGCTCCTTCCTCAAAAACGAGTGAGCGTACAGCGAAAGAAGTTTTAGGGAGGGGAGGAATTGCGCAGCCACCTTACTTCGGCTAAAACAGCACTTTTGGCTCTAAAAAACTACCCTGGAAATAGTTGCAGTTCTGTTTCCATCTTTAGTTATGAAATGTTGGCCGAAGCTGATGCTCCTAACACTGCTGATAACCTCAGTTGCTTGTAGTCCTACCAATACATCAACAGAAGAAACAACCTCAGAAACTACGGCTGTAGTTCCAGACAAATCTTTGTCAGGTTCGAGTTCAGAGCAAAAGCCAATTGCTGCTGCACCGACAGGAAATACCGTCAACACAGAGACTCTGACACCTCAACCAATCAAAATTACGCCGGCAGATTTACCTCAACCCTTTGCCACCAATAGTGCATCACAGTCACCTCAAGTAGTTGCAGTGCCGGCTAACCCAACGTTGAAGGTGCCTGCTGGCTTCGAGGTTAACGTCTTTGCGGATAATCTAGATCGTCCTCGCTGGTTAGCCCTAACTCCTAGTGGTGATGTATTAGTAACAGAAACTAGACAAAACCGTATTCGTCTCCTGCGTGATAGTAATGGCGATGGTGTTGCTGATCTCAAAAAAACCTTTGCTAGTTCAGAGAATGGCTTAAATATCCCCTTTGGCATGACTTTTGCTGGCAATTCCTTTTTCCTGGGCAATACAGATGCCGTCTTACGATTTCCCTATACCCCAGGTCAAGAAGAACTGACTGGTTCAGGTCAAAAAATCGCTGACCTTCCCGGCGGAGGCTACAATCAGCATTGGACACGTAATGTGCTTGCCTCTCGAGATGGACAGAAACTTTACGTTTCCGTTGGTTCACGTTCCAACGTTGAGGAAGAACCCTTACCTCGTGCCTCTGTACAGGTGATGAACCCAGATGGTTCTAATCAGCAAACTTTTGCCTACGGACTGCGCAACCCAGTTGGTCTTGACTTTCATCCCATCAGTGGGGAACTCTACACTACCGTTAATGAACGGGATGGGTTAGGAGATGATCTTGTCCCAGACTATTTAACACGTATTCGCCAAGGAGAATTTTACGGTTGGCCCTACGCCTACCTAACACCAAATTTAATTGACCCACGTCAAAGCAGAAGTGGTCAAAGTAAACGTCCTGACTTAGTAGCTCAAACTCAGATACCTGATATCTTATTCCAATCGCACTCAGCAGCCTTGGGACTACAATTTTACGACGGACAAACCTTTCCTGAAAAATATCGTAATGGTGCGTTTGTGGCCTTTCGTGGTTCTTGGAACCGCAACCAAGGCACTGGCTACAAAATTGTCTTTGTTCCTTTCAACGCCAATGGACAACCTCAAGGCTACTATGAAGACTTTCTCACGGGTTTTCTCCTCGATCCAACTGGGCCAATTACTTGGGGAAGACCAGTGGGTTTACTAGTATTACCTGATGGTTCTCTTTTATTTACTGAAGAAGCTAATAACCGAATTTATCGCATAAAATACCACAATTAATAATTGGATATAGCGTTTCTCAGATTAGTGATATAAAGAGTACTAGGTTTTATGTAGTCGGGAGTCGGAGCAAGAAAATTGAATGTACCTCATCAATTTGAGAGACGCTACATACAGATAAAAAACTTAGAAAAAAGCATTTTATTTTTTTATTCGGAGTAAGCCTAGGGTGAAACGAAAACTATTAATTTTAGCCATAGGGGCTGCTAGTAGTTTCCTGGTTTTAGTTGGTCGTACACAGACTATCTCTAGAGAATCTGTAGATAATTTTGAGGTAGATTCTGTTGGAATTTTATTACTAAAACCAGACCAACAACCTAGGACTCAACCTTTAGGTTCAGCTGTCTACCTAGGTCACGGTATATTACTTACCAATTGGCACACAGCAACTTATGCTGCCCTGACTGGCTTTACAGATTGGGAGCTAGCGCCCAAAGATCAACTCTTGAGCTATCAAGTTGGTAGTCTTACCGATTCACTGGTAAACTCTTGGATTTGTCCAATTGAGGCTAGCCCTAACTCCTTAAATAGTAATAAGAAACCATATAGGTTAAATCAGGCTAGTGAGTTGGGATGTATTCCCTATAACCTGACACCTTGGCTATCATTTCGACCCTCAGAACTTGACTTTCCTTCTTCGAGTCCCATTATTCCTCTAGAAGATTTACTTTTTGTTAGCCGTGATTTAGAACTCGCTGTGGTCAAATTGGCTGGGCAAGATTTAGGTGAAATATTAACACCTCCTTGCCTGTCAAAAATTCCTGTTAAGAAAGGGGAAGTTTTAACTATTAAAAGTCATGTTGGGGGGGGCTACCCTGCAGTGATGGTTACAGCAACCGTCAAAGACGAGCAAGCGAAATTACGCATTGATCCCGATCCCCGCATCCCTACAGAAAAAAGATACCCAGCAATGTCGATCATTGCTACTGTTCCTGCTAGTCAAGCTCGCCTGGTTGGCCCTGGTTCATCGGGGGGGCCAGTATTTAATGAAGAGGGGAAACTGGTTGGCTTAGTATGGACGGGGCAATATCTAGAGAATGGAGCTATGGAAGTTTGGATTACCCCAGCATCAATTTGGCTACCACTACTGCGACAAGCAGAAATTCCCGATGAGGATTTAAGCCAGGTTTTAGAGCTGTCCTGTCCAGCACAATAGGAAAAGTTAGCTTAATTTACACCGCTTTTCCTAATTTCAGTCCAAGAGAAGTTAGCTAGCTGATAGCTTCAGGACAAAAATCTGTGAGAATATTCCTTTACTAGTATTCTTGGTTTCAGCTTACCCCTCAGAAAATCTGTAAAATCGAGCCGTGCCAAGGTTATTTTCCCGAAGCTCACCCATCGCATCTTCAATTTATGCAACTGCAAAATTCCCTGCGTAGGACAAAGATTGTTGCCACAATCGGCCCTGCTACTAGTCACTCAGATGTTCTGAAGGCACTCATCAAAGCAGGTGCCACAACCTTACGCTTGAACTTTTCCCATGGTACTCACGAAGATCACCAACGCAATATCCGCCTGATTCGTCAGACGGCTTTTGAACTCAACCAACCAGTGGGAATTTTACAAGATTTGCAAGGACCGAAAATTCGTCTGGGGAAGTTTGAGAATGGTTCAATTAACCTGGCAACAGGTGCTCACTTCACCCTAACTAGTGAGCCAGTTGTAGGCACTGAAGAAAGTAGTTCTGTCACCTATGATTTGCTCTCAGAGGAAGTGCCTGCCGGTTCTACTATTCTGCTCGATGATGGCAGAGTTGAAATGCAAGTTGAAGAGGTAAACCGAGCTAAGCGAGCTTTACACTGTCGCGTTGTTGTTGGCGGCCCTCTCTCTAATAATAAGGGGGTTAACTTCCCCGGTGTCTATCTTTCGATCAGGGCGCTGACGGACAAAGACAGGCGAGATCTAATGTTCGGTTTAGATCAGGGTGTTGATTGGGTTGCTTTAAGTTTTGTGCGTAACCCTCAAGATGTCTTGGAAATTCAAGAGCTGATTGCTGGTGCTGGTAAGCAGGTTCCCGTAATTGTCAAGATTGAAAAGCATGAGGCTATCGAACAAATGGAGGCTATTCTCTCCCTGTCTGATGGTGTCATGGTTGCCAGGGGAGATTTGGGTGTAGAACTGCCAGCTGAAGACGTTCCTATCCTGCAAAAACGACTAATTACCACAGCTAATCGGCTAGGGATTCCCATCATTACCGCTACCCAAATGTTGGACAGCATGGTTAACTCGCCACGACCTACCCGTGCCGAAGTTTCTGATGTTGCCAATGCTATTCTTGATGGTACCGATGCCATCATGCTCTCTAACGAGACTGCTGTTGGTAATTACCCTGTTGAAGCAGTAGAGACAATGTCACGCATTGCCGTGCGTATTGAGCGGGAACAGCTGTTGCGCAATATTAATGCTAATGATACTAGACGATCAGTTCCTAATGCTATTTCTCAGGCAGTCGGTCAAATTGCTGAAAAGCTACAGTCAGCAGCAATTATGACTCTGACTAAGACTGGTGCTACAGCACGCAATGTCTCTAAATTTAGACCTACTACTCCTATTCTTGCTGTCACTCCCCATGTCTATGTGGCAAGGCAGTTACAAGTAGTGTGGGGTGTTAAACCTTTGCTAGTGCTAGATTTGCCTTCTACAGGTCAAACTTTCCAAGCCGCAATTAATGTAGCGCAAGAAAAGCAATTATTGGCAGAAGGTGATTTAGTGGTGATGACTGCCGGTACACTCCAAGGTGTTCCAGGTTCAACGGATTTGATTAAAGTAGAAGTAGTAACCGCAGTCCTCGGTCAAGGAATTGGTATCGGTCAAGGTTCCGTTAGTGGTGTTGCGCGTGTGGCTCATAATGCCTTGGGAGTCGGACACTTTAATCATGGAGAAATTCTGGTAGCACCATCAACCAACGCAGAATTTGTAGAGGTAATTCGCAAGGCAGCGGGAATTGTTACCGAGGAAGAAAGCTTGACTAGTCATGCGGCAGTAATTGGTTTGCGTTTAGGTGTTCCGGTAATTTTAGGCCTTAAGAACGCTACTGAAATGATTCGGGACGGTGCAATTATTACTTTGGACACCCAGCGAGGTCTGGTTTACTCTGGCGCAATGGGTCCAAGTCACACTAGTAGCATGATTACCGTCTAGGCACTAGAAAAAAAACTGTAACCAGAAATTACTCTTGCTTTGTCAACAGCTCAAAAGCCCACGGCTAAACGTCGTGGGTTTATCTTTGCAGCATATTCAGTAACATCTGCCCCTAAAATAACTAATCTGTGGTAATCTTTCCTTCGCTATTGAGAAGGAGAATATGAGTTTAGAATCTCATATTTGTGAGTATATATTGACTCGTAATAATAAAAATTATTGCGGTTCTTTGTTAAAAATGACAGCATTTTTAACTGAAAGTAAAAAAATCTGAAGAAAGATTTAACTGTATCTCTTGCTACTTAAGTTTGACAATTGTTAACTTATCCTAAGAAAAGATGACTTAGAGAAAGTTGATCGATTCAATTTTTTCTTAAATAATTGTTAACTCAAACCAGAGAAAGTAAGAAGTCTGATGCTTAAAGATCTAGAGAAAAAATCACCTCATCATGTTGTAATTATCGGTGGTGGTTTTGGTGGACTGTATGCAGCACAAACACTTGCCAAATCACCAGTTAAGGTAACACTAATAGATAAAAGAAATTTCCATGTGTTTCAGCCACTGCTTTACCAGGTGGCTACTGGCGGTTTATCTCCTGGTGATATTTCCTCTCCGATAAGAGCAGTACTCAATCGTCAGAAAAATACAGAAGTACTGATGGGAGAGGTCACTAATATCGATCACGAACAGCAAAAAGTCATACTAAGACACAGAGAAATAAACTATGACTCACTAGTTGTTGCAACTGGTGTTAGTCACCAGTATTTTGGTAATGATGAATGGGCAGAAAAAGCCCCTGGATTGAAAACAGTAGAAGATGCTTTAGAAATACGTCGTCGCATCTTTATTGCCTTTGAATCAGCAGAAAAGGAAACTGATCCAGAAAAGCGTAAAGCTTGGTTAACCTTTGTCTTGGTGGGAGGTGGCCCTGCTGGTGTGGAGTTAGCTGGAGCATTAGGAGAGTTAGCCCACGGTACTTTAAAAGAGGACTTCCGTAATATTGACACCTCCCAAGCCAAAATTATTCTAGTGCAAAGCCCAGATCGGATTTTGCCGACTTACCCACCAGAGTTATCGGCAAAAGCCCAAGCCAATCTAGAAAGTTTAGGCGTTACGGTGCAAACTAGCACTAGGGTGATGAACATTGAAAAAAATCTCGTTACTGTCCGTAAAGATGGTGTTTTAGAAGATATCCCAGCCAGAACTATCCTTTGGGCTGCTGGCATGAAAGCATCGGGGATGGCAAATATACTATCCCAAACGACTGGGGCAGAACTCGACCGTGGGGGACGAGTGATTGTGACACCAGAATTCAATGTACCAGGACATGAGAATATTTTTGTAATTGGTGACTTAGCTAATTACTCTCACCAAGACGGCAAACCACTGCCAGGAGTTGCGCCAGCCGCAATGCAATCAGGGCAGTATGTAGGTCGTATTATCAAGGCAAGACTCAAAGGAGAAACTATACGTCCCTTCCGTTATCTTGACTGGGGTAGCTTGGCGGTAATTGGCAAGCATGCAGCAGTTGTAGATTTCGGTTTTGTTAGATTTTCTGGTTTCTTTGCTTGGATTGTCTGGATGTTTATCCACGTCTTCTACTTAATTGAGTTTGATAACCAGTTAATTGTGATGATCCAATGGGCCTGGAGTTACTTTACCCGTAGTAAGGGTGCACGTCTGATTACAACTCCTGGAGATCACCCAATCATCGAGCTAGAAGACGAGAGCAATCATCAAACACCAATTGAGGCACAACAGCCTGGTTAACTTCTTCCAAGTTGCTGTAAATCATACTAAGAGCCAAAAGTCAAGAAAATTTTTGACCTTTAAAACTTAGATCTGACGGGGTGATTACCCCGTCAGATCTTTAATGTAAAGCCCTAAAACCATTGAAAAACAAAGCTTTCTCAACTTTACGGAATCAAGGATAGATAAGCACACTAAGTATTTATTCCTAGTTATGATGAAGATTTGATATAGATATGTATTAGGTCTTCTCAAAACTTAACTCAACTTAATAAAATGAAATTGTAAGTAATTAAGTAGATATGCCTAGCAATGATTTCCCCAGAATTTCCCTGGCTAACGACAATTATTCTGTTACCGCTACTAGCTTGTCTTCCCATACCTTTCATTCCTAGTCATCAGAGCAGTAAGGTACGCTGGTATGCTCTTGGAGTCGGTTTAGTAGACTTATTCTTAACCCTCTACGCCTTCTCGAACCACTACGATTTAGGCAACCCTGACCTTCAACTCAAAGAAACTTATGCTTGGGTTCCACAACTGGGTTTGAACTGGTCTGTAGGCATTGATGGAATATCAATGCCTTTGATTGTTTTGAGTGGTCTTATTACAACCCTGGCGATTCTGGCATCTTGGAACGTTAACCACAAACCGCGCTTGTTTTACTGCTTAATGCTAGTAATGTATAGCGCTCAAATTGGTGTGTTTGCCGCTCAGGACTTACTTCTGTTTTTCTTGATGTGGGAATTGGAGTTAGTTCCGGTTTACCTACTAATTTCCATCTGGGGAGGTCAAAAGCGTTTATATGCAGCTACTAAATTTATTCTTTATACAGCAGCCGGGTCTATCTTTATTCTGGTAGCAGCTTTGGCAATGGCATTTTTCGGAGACAACATCACCTTCGATATGCAAGCCTTGGCAAACAAGCATTATCCCCTTGCCTTAGAACTCTTAGTGTATGCGGGTT
>JBAUJE010000050.1:0-5178 GCA_049683475.1 Coleofasciculaceae cyanobacterium
CGACTGGGTCTGGTTCGACAGTGCGCCGCGCCTGCCGAATGGTGGCAATGTGGTCGATATTAACGCCAAGGGTAAGCACTTGCCTTCCACTCCTGAACTAGCGCGAGTCTACAACCCTCTATACTAATATGCAAGTTGACCCTTCTTATGAAAAGATTTTGGATTGCCGATAGCGCAGCGGACGCAGCGTAGCGAGTATGCAAGGATTATAAATTACACAAGCCTCTCCTTGTTCATGAGAGGAAAATCTCTAATCTAAAATCCAAAATCGAGCTGACCGAGGGAATGCTCATCAAACACCACACCCTACACCCCACACCCTATCTCAACAGATAACCTTAGTGCGTAAGTCCTGAGATGAGACAATCAAAACCTTTCTTGGTCTGGCGGTTGACTCCCTCTAGCTGAAGACCATACTCACTGGCTAGTTCCTCGCATATCTCTTCAGCCTCCTCTTGCGAATCAGCTTGAATTGGTTCGTAGGAAGTCTCTGCAATTTCAGCAATTTCTTGTTCGGGGTCAGGAAGATATTCTCTTGGCTGTGACATAGGTAAATTTTTGTGAAAGTTTAGCTTTGGTCAACATGTGAATGATTGTTCAGGTGTTGACCTTGATTTATTTCTTTTTATTGCTCTCAGTGCTGTTTGGTATCGAGGGCCTTCGATCCTTAACATACTGCACGACAAATTCAGTTAGGACATCGCTCATATTTTTTCCTTCTTCTGCACATACAGCCTTAAAAGTATTTCTCAGACTCTGGGAAATATAAGCCCTCAGTTGCGAGCAATGGGTGTTGATCCAGACTCAATGTAGCTTGATCAAATCAAAAAGGTCTAGATATGAGTCGGGTTACAATTCTCTCTTGAGCAATCTGGTATTAGATGAATCATCCAAAAGACTTTTCTCTGCAACGTCCTGGCTATTCCGTTAAGCGCCTCACACCACAAGATGCAGATGTTCTTCAGCGACTATACGAGCAATGTCGGGAGTTCTTCATCTTGACAGACGGGCTAGCACCTTCACCAACAGCGGCTCGCGAAGAATTTGACGATGTTCCGGAAGGAAAACCCCAGAGGACGTTTACATCTTCGGCTTATTTGATGGGCTTAACAACTTGTTAGGTGCGATCGCAGGGGTTCGTTACTATCCTGATCGTCAGACTTGGTGGATAGGGCTGATGATGGTTGCTCCTGAACAGAGGGGCCAAGGCTTGGGAGCAGATTTTTACAGAGCATTTGAGCATTGGGTATCAGCGCAGGGAATATCTCAAATATCTCTAGTAGCAATCAAAGCAAATGAGCCAGGATTGCAGTTCTGGGAGAGAATGGGATTCGAGGTGATTCGCAAAATCCCCTCACGACAATACAAGGCCAAAACCCATGAGGTTTATGTATTGAGCCGCACGATTGGTAGAGTTAGTTAAACTGCAAATTAAACATGAACTAACATAAAGTTTACCCATGGGCAGAGTAACAATTCTCGATCCGGCTGAAAGCTATACCTTTAGCAAATATGCAGAATTGTCCTTTGACACGGCTGACATTCTGGCAGAGTTTGGTGTGACGCTCAAAAATACTCCACTTCAACTACCGCAACAATTGCCCATTAACCCAGAACCGCTGAGAATTGAACTACAAGAAAATTTAACCCTGGTAGACCCATCTTCAGAAATTGCTCGACGAGAAGCGTTAATTTTTCCGATTCTCAAAACCGTCTGTAAGTTTATCCAAGCACCGCTCAAGATTGAATATTCAGTCCGGGTCAACTCTTGGCTGAGAGGTAATTTTGACTACTTTATCCCCACACCTCAAAGTCTGCTGGTGATTGAAGCTAAAAATGCCGACTTAGCTAGGGGCTTCACCCAACTTGCTGTTGAACTTATTGCTCTTGACCAATGGAGCGACTCAACGACTCCCATTCTCTATGGTACTGTTACAACGGGCGATACCTGGAAGTTTGGGCTGTTTGAGCGTCAAGAGAAGAAGGTTTACAAAGACATCAATACCTATGCAGTTCCCAGTGACTTGAATTTAGTGCTTTCTACTCTGTTTGGCATCACGATGAATATAGCGGACAGAAGCCTTGGTTAGATGTTGCTCAGAAATCGTCCCTTAAGCAATATTTGCGATCGCTTCTAAATTTAGTTTAGATTTTCTGGGCAATTTGCACAACTGAGAGGTACGATGTCTGGATACTTCCTGGGCAGTTTTTTTCTAGCACTTCCCTTAAACTGGTAAACAAAGAATCCTGTTTCTCCTGCTCTAGCGCAATGTAGGGTGATAGGGTACTTAAAAGTCCAAGATAATTATCAATGCTGTAGCTGACTTTAGGTATAAACTGTTCTGAAACTAAGTTCTTGAACTGACCTGAGTCAATAACGGCTTGTCCAAATTTGCTGAGGTTTTCTTGGTGAGTTGCTATATCTTGAGATAGTGCTAAAGACGGAGCATGAGTTTGATAGAACTCTTTTAACAATTGGGAGACTTCATTGTTTGGTTGGGGGGGTGTATTCCACAACAAAATCAGAGAACCGTTGTCCTTTAAAGCCTTAGCAGCCTTAGAGTAAGCAATTTTAGTTGAAACCCAGTGAAAAGAAGTAGCAGCTAGAACGGCGTCGAATTTCTCTGCTTCTAGTTCCCATTCTTCAAAGGTGGTATTCTTAATTTCTACCTTTGGGTACTTTGTACAGTTGAATTGCGCTAGTTGAAAAGCATCCTGACTGGGTTCAAGACAGACCATAGAAAAACCCAACTTGGCAAAGGCTATGGTTGCAGTTCCAGGGCCACAGCCTATTTCCATAATTTTGGCATGAGCAGGAAGTTGGGTTAACTCTAGAGTTCGGTTAATGAGTTCTAAGGGATAGCGTGGTCTTGTCTTGTTATAGGCCGCTGCTACTGAAGAATACCAAGTTTTTTTCTGCTCTAGGTCTTTGGAGTAGATGTCTTTGATTTGCTGTTCAAAGTCGTTCACAATTTGTCCGAAGGCAATTATTCCATTTACTTTCTACCTGTCAGCCAGTAAGTTACCATCTCTCCATTGCCCTTAACAGCGATCGCACCCCGTTCCTCAAACTGGTACTTATTCTGCAAGCGTTCATAGGTAGCGGCTGTAGTGTGAACTCTCTCTGGTTCTCCGTGCGTCTCCATACGACAGGCAATATTGACAGTGTTTCCCCAAACATCGTAAGCAAATTTCTTAGTACCAATTACTGCTGCCACCACTGGGCCACCGGAATTAAGACCGATACGGAGGCGCAGAGGTTGTCCATCTGGCCAACAAAACTGAGCGATCGCTTCTTGCATATCTAGAGCCATTTCAGCAATAGCTTCGGCATGATCCGGACGCACTACTGGCAATCCTCCGGCAACAAAATAAGCATCGCCAATAGTTCTAATTTTTTCAAGACCGTGCTTTTCTACTAGTTGGTCGAAGACCGAAAACACCTGATTCAACAAGCTAACTACTTCGTTAGGAGCCATGGAGCTTGAACTAGGAGCAAAACTGACTATATCACTAAACAGAAAGGAAGCTTCTTTATATTCCCTAGGAGTTGCAACCTGATTTTGCTTTAACTCTTCCACCACTGCTTGAGGCAAAGTATTTAGTAATAAGTGTTCTGACTTTTCTTGTTCTTTACGCAGTGCATTTTGTAGTGCTTGGAGGTTAAGGTGAGTCTTGACACGAGCAAGTACTTCTTCTCCCTGAAATGGTTTGGTAATATAGTCTACACCACCAGCAGAGAATGCTTTAACTTTGTCCATCACGTCATCAAGAGCGCTGAGAAAGATGACAGGAATCTGTCTAGTGCGTTCATCTGCTTTGAGACACTTACAAACCTTATAACCATTCATTTCTGGCATCTTGATGTCGAGTAAAATAAGGTCTGGTGGGGCTGCTTGGGCTGAGCTGATTGCTCTCTTTCCATTGAGTGCCTTACCTACTTCATATCCTTGTTCTGTGAGCATTATAGATAACAGACGCAAATTATTTGGTATGTCATCTACAATAAGAATGTTGGCTTTAGGGGCATCAGTTATCAAGGAATTCATGCTTCAATCTGAACTTGTTGAATGAGTTCTATCACTTGGTCAAACAGGAAATTATCAGCCCAATCTTTTAAAGCACTATCTAGAGGGGTATAAGCTCTAGGTATTTGAGTACAAAGTCGCATAATTTCTTGATCCAGACCTTTGATAGCTGCCTCATTTAGTTTTTCTAGCCATTCCTTCGGCATCCGGGATAAATACCAATTAAGAGATTTATAGTTGCTAGCTGAGTTATCGCCACTGACCTGAGTTTTTTCCTTGACTACATCTGATTCTTCGTAGAGGTAGTAAATATCTAAATTTTTAGCTATCTTTTCTAACAGTAATTCTTCTCTGAAAGGTTTATGAACTAAGTCATTGCAACCTGCGGATAAAACTAGTGATTGTTCATATGTAAAGACACTAGAAGTTAGCGCAATAATGGTCGTTGCCTTACGTACAGAGCTAGGTTCTTCCTCTTCTGCTTGACGATAAAATTGACGACTCTCTAAAGCTCTAATTTGCCTGCTGGCTTCGTATCCATTCATTACTGGCATCCGCATATCCATCAGGATCAGCTGCGGTGAATGACTCAGCCACTTATCGATTGCTTCTTGACCATTTGCAGCTTCGTAGACAGAAAAACCAAGGGAGGTAAGCAACTGAACTAACAACAAACGATTATTGGGACGATCCTCAACTACCAAAACACGATATATAGGTTGCTCAGGTGCTAATCCGATTACTCTGCGAGTTACTTGAGTGGTTTGAACTTCACTAGCTTCTGCCAAGTTAACTGGAATTTGAAAAGCAAAGGTTGTTCCCTGACCTAGAGTACTATTAACCGTGATTTTTCCTCCCATCAGCTGCACAAATTTTTGGCTAATAGCTAAACCTAAGCCTGTTCCTTGTTGAGATTGGCGACCTGTTTCGGTTTGTCCAAAAGCAGTAAATAATTGCTCTAGTTCTTCTTGAGCAATACCAAGGCCAGTATCTTCAACCTCAAAGCAGATGAAGGGGTGACGGGGTGACGGAGTGACAGGGTGAGGAAGAAAGTATTTCACCAGCTCCCCCAGCTCCCTCTGCTCCCCCAGCTCCCTCTGCTCCCCCAGCTCCCCCAGCTCCCCCAGCTCCCCCAGCTCCCCCAGCTCCC
>JBAUJE010000051.1:0-22000 GCA_049683475.1 Coleofasciculaceae cyanobacterium
TCAATCATTAGGGTGTTCTCTTTGCCCACCCCATCACCTCCTCACCCCATCACCTCCTCACCCCATCACCCCAACTGCCAGAGTCAATTTATTGCAGAAAAGCTCATTCTGTTAATTTTAAAGCGGCAAATTGTCTGTTTTCCATGAATAATAAAGACTGAATCTGCCTCTAATGACGCGCACTATAGTTTGATAAGTAATCAATGGGTGATTTGAACAAAATTTTTGTCCCACAGGAATGGTTTGGCAATATTAAAGGAGACTTACTAGCAGGCGCTGTCGTAGCACTGGCGCTGATTCCCGAAGCGATCGCTTTTTCGATTATTGCTGGGGTTGATCCCAAAGTCGGACTATACGCTTCTTTCTCTATTGCGGTAATTACAGCTTTTGTCGGTGGACGCACTGGCTTGATTTCTGCCGCCACTGGCGCTATGGCACTACTAATGATCAGTTTAGTTAAAGATCATGGAGTGTCCTATCTCTTTGCTGCTACCATTCTCACTGGCTTGCTACAAATTGGCTGGGGTTTGCTGAAACTGGGGAACCAAATTAAGTTCGTTTCTCGTGCTGTAATGGTAGGCTTTGTTAATGCCCTAGCTATTTTAATTTTCCTAGCTCAGTTTGAAGCTTTTACCAAGGCTGGGGAATTGGGTAAAAATTTGTGGTTTATGTGGGGGATGGTGGGTGTTGGTTTAGCGATTATCTATCTCTTACCTCGCGTTACCAAGGCAGTACCCTCTCCCTTAATTGCCATCGTTGCACTGACTGCTGCTACTATTGCTATGAGTAGCGACGTTCTCACGGTAGGAGATATGGGTGAACTACCCACTACCCTACCCGGATTTATCCTACCAACAGTACCCTTTAACTTAGAAACTCTTGCCATCATTTTTCCCTATGCCCTAACCCTGTCTATAGTGGGTCTGTTGGAATCATTTCTTACTGCTAACGTCATTGATGATTTGACCGATACCCCTAGCGATAAGAACAAAGAAGCAGTAGGCCAAGGCATTGCCAACTTTGTCACGGGTTTCTTTGGTGGTATGGCAGGTTGTGCCATGATTGGTCAGTCTGTAATTAATATTAAGTCAGGGGGAAGAGGTCGCTTATCAACTTTCAGCGCTGGTATCTTTTTGCTATTCTTCATTTTGGTACTAGGTGATTGGGTAAGCCAAATTCCCATGGCTGCTTTAATTGCGGTCATGTTCATGGTATCTATCGGTACTTTTAGCTGGTCTTCAATTCGCAGCCTACGCATTATGCCGAAAAGCGAAACTGCAGTGATGCTAACCACAGTTATTGTGACTGTCTTTACTCACAACCTCGCTATGGGCGTTTTAATTGGAGTAGCCTTAAGTGCCATCTTCTTCTCTCGCAAGATTGCCCAATTAGTATTTGTTGATACTATCCTTAGTGATGATGGAACTAAACGTATTTACAGCGTTGCTGGTCAAATCTTTTTTGTCTCGGTGAGTCACTTCCTAGCTGCCTTTGACTTTAGAGAAGACCTAGAACATGTCAAAATTGACCTAACTCACGCCCACCTCTGGGATCAATCGGCAGTAGCTGCAATTGATAAGGTAGTAATAGAGTTTCGCCGCAATGGTGCAGAGGTCGATCTAATTGGTCTTAATGAAGCTAGTTCCACCCTTTTAGATAGACTGGCTATTCATGACAAACTAGGAGATTTTGAGAATTTGGCTGAACATTAGTTTCTGGGGAGATGAGGGAGATGGGGGAGATGGGGGTAGAAAGAATGAAGAATGAAGAATGCAGAATGAAGAGTTGAAATTCTAAATTCTAAATTCTAAATTCTAAATTCTCCTGACTCATTACTCATGACTCCCTGTTGCCTGTTGCCTGTTCCCTCTAATTAACAATTTTCAATTTTCCATTCTCAATTTTCCATTATGAAAAGAATTCTCCTTTGCACTGACGGTTCTCCTTACTCAAGGAGTGGTTATGAGTGTGCGGCTTGGTTGGCAAATCGGATGTCTGCCTCCATTGAGGTACTATATGTAACTGATTTGCGAAAAAATGGTGTAACTAGGACAGGTGACCTCAGTGGTAGCATTGGCTTAGATTCTTACAAGCAGCTTTTGGACAAGTTGGTAAAACTTGAACATGAAAAAGCTAAAATCAACCACGAAAGAGCCAAAATCATTCTTAAGGAGGCAGGAAGCTTTCTTTCGGACCATGGGGTTGGTTATGTTAAGCTGACCCACCACACAGGTTTTTTGGTGGATAGTTTCCAAGAATTTGAAAAGAATGCCGATTTAGTTGTACTTGGTAAACGGGGCGAAACGGCTGATTTTGCTGCCGAACACCTAGGTGCTAACATGGAGCGGGTTGTGCGCTCTTCCCATAAACCCTGTCTAGTTACCTCCCATCACTTCCAGCCCATCGACCGTATTTTACTCGCTTACGATGGTGGTAATAGCTGTCAGCAAGCACTACAGTATTTGGTTGATTTGCCTGCTTTTAAAGGATTAGAATTGCATATTCTCACTGTAGCTAAACACCACGACGAGAAATCAGCGATCGCACACCTAAAAACAGCTGAAACAAAAGCCCGTGAGGGTGGATTTGAGCCAATTTGTCAGATGATTGACGGTGAACCCGAAAAAGTGATGGTCAAATACATAGAAGATCATGATATCAGTTTTCTGATTATGGGTGCTTACGGTCACAACCGCATTCGACATTTAGTAATTGGTAGTACGACAGCGCAAGTATTACGCAGTTCCCATATACCAGTTTTGTTATTTAGGTGATGGCTAGATTTAACCATCCTTGGCAACCTGCACCGTCAGATTTAGAGCTTTTGTCGCAAGATATCCATATCTGGCGTGCTGACCTTGACCTACCAGCAATAAAGATTGAAGAACTGAGGCAAACTCTCTCCGTCGATGAACAAGAAAGAGCAGATAGATTTCGCTTTGAACAGCCGAGGAATCATTTTATTGCCGGTCGAGGTTTTTTACGAACTATTCTGAGTTGTTATTTAAATTTAGGGCCACATCAGCTTAGGTTTTCCTATCACCCTCGTGGTAAACCTGAACTCGCTAATCTTAACGCCGAGGAAAAACTTTGCTTTAATTTGTCTCACTCAAATTGTCTGGCTCTTTATGCGGTTTCGCGCCTGAATGGTCAAGCTTCTCAGGGTAATAATTCCTTGGGTATTGACCTTGAATATATGCGTTCAATGCCTGATGCTGAGAAATTAGCAGAACGTTTTTTTTCTACTAAGGAATCTCAATTAATTAGTTCTTTACCTGTTGAACAGAGGCAAGAAGCTTTTTTCAATGGTTGGACTCGTAAAGAAGCCTATCTCAAAGCAACAGGTGATGGCTTAGTCGGATTGTCTAAAGTTGAAGTCTCTTTAGTTCCGGGAGAAACAGCAGCTTTACTGAGTATTGAAGGGGATAGAGAAGCTGCTTCTCGTTGGTCTTTATATCAGTTAATGGCCGCACCAGATTATGTGGCGGCTTTGGCTGTAGAAGGACACGGTTGGAATTTGCACTATTGGGTAGTGGGTTAGGGGCACATCGGCTTGATTTTGGCTGGGATAGTTGCCTAAATTCAGCAGTTGGCTGGGAGTTTCGATTAATAAACCGGATTTTTCTGGTAGAAAGGGGCGACGGGTGAGGAGGAAATAGACCTTTTCTGGTAGGTAACGGGGAAGATAAAAGAGGTTGGAGTCGGGATTGTCCTGCCAGTTCTGTTCTATCCCGATTTAAGATATGAGACGACAGTTGCAGTGTTCCTTGAAGCTGTTTTAATGTCTTGACTTTCTCCGGACTTAGACTAAATTTCTCCCCACTTACCAAGTCTGTCTGTAGGAAATCATCAACCAAATCATAATCCTCAATTAACCCCTGCACCCCAAACTCAGGATGATTAATTTTAGCTGTCAAGAAATAAAAATCCGTCAGGAGTTGGTAATATTTCTCCAAATTCCCAGACTTGACCAAGTTAGGCAAACCACCGAGATAGGCACGTTGGAAAGCTGGACTTATTTTTAATTTGTCAGTCAGTCTCTCCATTCATCGCAATCCTTTCTCATAATTCAAAGAGGGGAAAATCCCTTCATCCAAAATCCAAATCCGAGTGACCTAAATATAAAGCCTGTGGCGTATGAACCACAGGCTGAATAATTAAAAAGCTATTTTGTTGTTGATGCTATTTAAACTTAGCACTGGCATTATTAAAAGCAGCTTGCAAATCGTTCCAAGCTGCTTCTACACCCTTTTGCATTTCAGACCAAGCATCTTCCCCTGCTAATTGCAATTCTTTGAGCTTTACGTCCATAGCAGCTTTCTTGGTTTCTAGTTCTTCAACCTGGCTATGATACTGAATTTTAGCATCAGCTTTTGCTTGCTCTGCCTTAGCGTTCATCTCAGCAATCTGAGCATTTACTTTATCTACTTCAGCTTTTACCTTATTGTAATAAGCTTCTCTCTGAGTCTCAGTCATGTATTTAACTCCTTTTCTTTGATAAAACCCTATAGATAGAGTGCTACTAACTCAGCTTTAACTGTTATCTGAGTTAATCTTACATTTCTTAACATCGATTACGATGCTAATTAAAAATAGTTTTTTAGACATCTATCTAGTGGATGGTTTTAATGCTGTTCGTGGAATTAGGAAAGCGCACTCGCTATCCCCTCACGAGAGTAGAATTGAGAACAAAAGCTGATGATATCCCCAGAAGATGCTAGTGTTATTGGAGATTACTTCGGGAGCATCCGGTTTTGGAAGAAACATAATTATTGGCGACGGAAGCCCAATAGTATCGTTTGCCTAAAAAAATATATTCGCCGAAAGTGGATGCTCCCATTACTTCGACTACCTAATTGGTAACACGCAGTAAAACTATAACCTTTGCCGACGGGTTGAGGATTTCAACAGTGTGTGACAGGGGAGTGTTTCAATTAGTCTTTATTGGAGAATCGTTATGTCAAAAGAGAAAAAAGGTAACAAAGAAGCCAAAAAGCCTAAAAAGGAATCTGATGGGACAAAAAAAGAAAAGAAAGACCCCAAAAGACATGACCGACCATAACAGGCTGATCTCTACAAAATCAACACTATCCTACAGGGATAGATAGCGTGAAGAACCGCGTTGGCTTTCGTCGAGTGCCTAATGGGCGATAGGGAAGCGCTGCCGCCCTCCTTTACAAATAGTCAAAACCTGTTGATAGCACTCAATTGCTTGGAGGTAATTTCCTAAGTTGATTGAGCGATTTTCCCGCAAGTGTATTAACTAAGCGCCGTAGCAATTGCTCTGGTTTTCGCTCCTCCTTTGGAACAGTTTCTCCCTTGGCGATCGCAGTCTTGATTCGCTCAGTTGCCCTACTGATTCAGATTATCGGCGAACAGAAGGGACATAAGTAAGATTTTCAAACTTTAGAATTAGTCGCCTCTCGCAGGAGGCGATCGCCCTCCTTTGATTTCGGTAGGATGAACGGAGGTTTACCCCTTCTGATTCATACTTTTTTTCCACCCTACTCCCTTTTTTCTCTGATAACTCTTAACTGACTAGGGTGTTTCCATCTGGACTGATAGCGATAGAACTAAGGGCGAAGGGAAGAACGCTGTTGGTAGCGCGATCGCTTGCTCATCGATTTGCGCTGTTGTCCGTTGCTGTTGTACCACCACAATCATTGCACCCATCAAAGCTGCCGACAGTCCATAAGTTACCCTCTGCCACATTGCCTTCGACTGATTTCGGTAGGATGAACATAGGTTTACTACAACTGCGGCTGTTATGCTTAAAACACCCTCCCAGCATGGGACAATTCCCCCTCTAGAAAATGGCGATCGCTTAAACCGTTACGAATTTGAGCGCCGCTACAATGCCATACCCAATCTGAGAAAAGCCGAACTAATCGAAGGAATTGTCTACATGCCTGCTGCACTGCGCTTCAAAAGCCACGGTCAACCTCACAGCTGGATGATGGGATGGTTAGTAACTTACGAAGCCACAACACCCGGTGTTGCTGTAGGGGATGCCCCAACGGTGCGGCTTGATATTGACAACGAACCACAACCTGATGCGGTTCTCCTGATCATGCCAGAAGCTGGGGGTCAAGCAGAATTGAGTGAGGATGATTATATTGAAGGTGCGCCAGAGTTGG
The DNA here is from genome assembly GCA_049683475.1 of Coleofasciculaceae cyanobacterium. GTDB lineage: Bacteria > Cyanobacteriota > Cyanobacteriia > Cyanobacteriales > Coleofasciculaceae > JBAUJE01. The sequence continues at coordinate 6,138 of JBAUJE010000051.1, forward strand.
TTGTCGAAATTGCTGCTAGCAGTGTTGCCATTGACCTTCACGCGAAAAAACAGGCTTATCGCCGTAATGGAGTCAAGGAATATATTGTCTGGCAAGTCCTCGATCAGAAAATTAGCTGGTTCTATTTAGAAAAAGGTGAGTATCTCGATTTACCCGTTGATACTGATGGAATTATCCGAAGTCGAGTTTTTCCGGGGTTGTGGTTAGCGAGTGCAGAGTTATTGGCTGGAAATATGCAGCGTGTATTGGCAGTTTTACAAGAGGGATTGCAATCTTCTGAACATGGCGCATTTGTTCAGAAATTAGCTATTCAATAATGGATAATTGTCAATTATTGGTATATCCTGTTTCAAATAATGCCAATGGCAATCCAATTAATCAAAATGGAAAAGTTGGGTTTGTGCGATCGCTATTACTAAAGTAACCGACCAGATTACTTTACTCTTTTAACCAATCGAATATCTCACCCATTTTAAGCTGCACAGCTTCGGCAAACTTTGGCACGGGCAACACCGCCTCTACATTCTCAAATAGTTGCACTGATTTATCTGCTCCATAGACAAATATCAAGGACTCTTCCGGATCTAATAGCCAGCCCATTTCAGTGCCGTTGTCGAGACAATGGAGAATATTACGAATGACTTTGGTTTGGCTTTGGTTAGGGGATAATATCTCGATGATCCAATCTGGATGTAGATTAAATGAGTTGGCTACTTGCCCATCACTGTCGCGAGGAATTCGCTCTGTACGAAAGACGGCAATGTCTGGGACAATGGATCGCCCACCAAAGGTACACCGCAGTTCTGGGAATGCTTGGGCAATTCGCTCTGCTTTTAAGGCAAGTGTTAAGGCAAAACTCAATTCTCGTTGAAGGATGCTGTGCTTGCCTTGAGGCATCGGTTTTTGAGTAATTTTTCCGTCAATATATTCACTGGCAGGGTTTGTTTCTGGTAAGTCCAGGAATTCCATCAGTGACAATGTATTGGTTGCTGCTTTTACCACGGAACTGCTTTTCTTTGATTTCTTAGTCTAAGCTTAACCAAATAGAATGCAGGATAAGCGATCGCACTAAACTTGTCGGTGTAGGATAAGCACCTTACCAGGCTCTAAATTCGGTTGAATCGATTGAGCATGATCTACAAATGCTCCACTTTTCTCCAGTATAGAAGCAGAACTGACCACAACCCACCATGATTTCTGGTAGACATCTATTTAGCTCAGCCTCTGGTTCAGCATCATTGCAACCATGCCCTTAATTTATTTTTCAGGTTACCCTGTTAACGGAAAACTTCACTACTCAAATATGGACAGCCCAGCGTTAAAGCAGAATCAGCCGACAGAATCACCAAAACGCCGCCGAGGAACTTGGTGGAACAAACTAGTTGCTTTAATTGCTCTGATTAATTTAGTACTAGTATTATTTAACGTTAGCTATCTTCCCTTGCGAGATATTTATTTACGGGAAATTCCCAACCTCGTAACCATTTACGACCCAATTAAAGGTTTAGAGCCTCATCCTGATACTCAACGCTATCTAAATACAGTTGATATCTTAGCTAAAGAACTACCTAAACAAGGATTACTTGCTCCCCAAACTGACCAATTGCTAGCTTCTTTGCGCGAGCAAAGTTCTGAACTACTCTCGGAAAACCCTTTCCTCGTAGCTAATAAGCTTGGTACTTTTGCCCAACTCAGACGGCGTATACAGTACCAAGTTGGTGCTGAATCAGCAAAGCTTGCATTTATGGAGTTTTGGAGTCAGGAATATTTGGCTCAAGTTGGTGTTCCAGATGCACTTTCTTTTTTTGAGAGTAAGATTCGACCCTTAATGGAGAGTAACTATTACCGTTACATGGATGAAAATGGTCAGTTTGTCGATTTGTTTTGGCGAATTGACATCTATTTTATTATCTTCTTTGCTCTTGAATTTCTTAGTCGAACTTTTATTAATTCCCTACGTCAAACTGGTGTTAGTTGGGGAGATGTCATACTGCGACGCTGGTATGATGGATTACTTTTTATTCCCACCTGGCGGTGGTTACGGCTTATTCCCGTCTCAGCACGAATGCATCAGTCTGGTTTAATTAATCTAGAAAGAATATTAGCCCAAGTCACTCATGAACCAGCAGCTTACTTAGCTGATCGAGTGTCAATGTTTTTGATGGTACGACTGATTAACCAAACTAAGGAGTCGGTAGAACAGGGAGGAGTTGCTCGTTTATTAACCCAGTCTACAGGAGATTACATTCGGGTCAGCAATATTGATAAAGTTGATGCTATTACGGATCGTCTTTTACAGCTAACAATTTATAAAGTTCTGCCCCAAGTCCAACCAGACTTAGAGGAGCTTATGCGCCACAGTCTCCGAGGATCACTTGTTCAGTCGGACTTTTATCAAGGACTACAACAAGTGCCAGGAATGCAAGGGATTCCCCAAGAGGCAATGGAGCAGTTAGCCAATTATTTAGCTCAGTCAGCCGTGGAAGTTTTAGTAAGTTCCTACGAGGATGAAAAAGGTAGAGCATTGTTGGAAAACTTGACCCAAGATTTTAAACAAGCTTTGCGTCTTGAACTCAAAGATGAAGCAACTCAGCGCGAACTTCAGTCACTAGTATCTGACTTGTTAGAAGAATTGAAAATAAACTATTTTGAGCGCTCTAAAAAACATGATCCAGAGGCAATTCTTACTGAAGCTGAGCAACTAAGTCAGGAGTTTGAACCGGAAGTAAAGGGATAAAACCATGTTGCTGCGCAAATACCAACCCTCCGATGCTGAGTCTCTTGTAACCGTCTTTCGTGATGCCGTAGTTAAAATAGGCTCAACTGCTTACGATGCTCGACAAACAGCAGTTTGGGCTTCCTTTCCTGAAGACATCGAAGAATTTAGGCAGTTACTGAGTCTCGGCTTAACTGTGGTGGCAGTACAAGACTCTCGCCTAGTTGCATTTGGACAGCTAAATCCACCCGACCATATCGCCTACCTTTATACAGCTAGTGATGCGGCTCGACTCGGCTGTGCCACAGAAATTTACAAACGACTAGAGGCGCGAGCTATTGAGCAAGGTAGTCAGAGTCTTGACACCGAAGCAAGCCGTATTTCTAAGTATTTCTTTCTTAAAATGGGTTTTCAGATAGTAGAAAGGGAAATTGTCACGAGAAAAGGTGTGCAGTTTGAACGATTTAAAATGGAGAAAGTTATTAATGGAAAATGGAAGATGGAAAATTGTTAAATTGAGAATGAAAAATGGATAATTTTTCTCCTTGTTTCCCTATCCCCTCATCTCTTTATCTCCCCGACTCCTAATAAATCCAAAACTACCGTTTAAAGAAACTACAGATAATTTCACCTGAACCATTGTCCTGAAATGGTACAATATCTCCATCTTGGTCAATCCTGATGCGATCGCGACAGTTATAGACTTCCATCGGTTTTTCAACCCCGTCAATACTAATAGCTACTCTGTATTCCCAGTAATTCTTGGCACTTCTCTTAATACTGAGAATGCAAATTGAGTGGTCATTAGAGGTATGGCAAAAGGAGGCTTCAGCCGGGAGTGCTACGGCAAAAGATAGGGTTAGGAATAGTAACAGGGAAATAAACTTTACCATTTCCAAAATTGTAAATTTACAAACGATTTCTTACAGAAGTCACAGAAAGGTAAGCAAAAACTTTAATGCAGCACCGCATCTGCAATCGATGTCTCATCATCTAGAACACTACCTCGATTACTGGTTTTGCTTGAAGCAATGGTATCCCAAACCCAACCGTCATTTTCTACAAAAGCCAGCAGCAACCTTCTACGTCTGGTTATGTTCTTAGTGGCTTCCCAAAACTCTTGGTCACTAACCGTGGGAATGCCTAGAACCCTTAGGGGTTCTAGGGAAGGAAGGGGGGGATTGTCCGAGGCTGGCTCAAGGTAAGCTGATTTAAGGGTTATCAAAAAAGCGGCACTCGCCCTACGTACTGTACCAAGGGCCGCAGGATCTGGCCGATGGGATTCTTTAACACCATACTCTAATAAGGTTAGGGCATCATCAAGAGTCACTAAACTTAAAGCGATCGCTTTAGTACGATCAACGCTATGAAAGTAATGAAGGACGGGGTACGTGAGGTGGCTTTCTCCTAATTGGCTAAGCATAGGTGCCAAGGAAATTAAATGCTGGTCAAATTGCCCAAAGTCTTTGCCATTCCAAGCTCTGGTTACAATATCATCAGCAGTCCCGCCGAGAGAAGTAATATAGACTGCTAGTTGGCGCTTCGCCGTTGCACTAGAAACAACAGGTAAGAGATAGGCAAAAGTCAGAGTGACGAGAAAGAAGCCATTGGTAGAAGCGATAGCTGTTGCCAATTGCCAAAATGCACCTTGGGGTTGATAATCTCCCATCCCCAGGGTAGAAAGAGTATAACCAGTAAAATAAATTATTTCCCAAAGACTGGCTGGTTGCTTGCTCGAAGCATTAACCACAGCTGTTTCATAAGAGCTAAAAAGTATTGTCCAGCCTAGCCAGCAGGAAGTATACCAAAGCAACGCTACACCCACTAAGATTGTCCAGCCGGTGATGGTCAAGAATCGGTGATTAGAACGCCATTTGTGAACTTGAAGGGCTACCCACCACAGCCAACTGGATAATCTACCAGTCACTAGTCCTCCTCCACCCAACGTCAAAGTAGTAACGAGAACATCAACTGTTAACAGAATCAGAATTAGTGATCCTAGAATAACTCCCCAGATTTGCATAACTTGCATCCCTATGAAAATTTTAAGCATCGCAAGGCAATTAACAGAGAAGACAGTGCGAGCGCCACAAATAGTAATCCTAAAGTAATGTTACTGAGAAGATAAGACCAGAAAAAGAAAAGGGCAAACAAAAGCGCGATTGCAGCAAATAGCCACACCCCCATTCTGCCTTGAAGGTAGGATATCCACCGCCTGCGAGTTAAAAGGCTCAATACTAGCGTCTGAGCAATGCATGTAACCATCAGGGGAAGCGCTGACATGGTCAAGAACAAGTACCAATTCTCCCGTGGTCTAACTAGCTCCCGATTAAAAATACCGTAAATTAGGTAGCTAATCCAGTAGGTAGTTCCTGCCAAAATTAATATACCGATTAAGTTTATTAAACCAACAGTAATTTTTTGAATTGCATCTGCTATGTTCACAGTATTGGAGAGGAGATGTCACTTTTACAGGTGGAATTGTGACTGTGCCATCAGGACGAATCGAAGTTGCTAGCGTTGCGAACGGTGAAGTAGACTTACTATCCACTCCTGGTGGTTGGCTATTGGGATATGAGCGTGTTATTGACTTTGGTAATATCCAACTACAGCAAAACTCCTCTTTATTTAATCCTGCCGTTGCCGATAACCCCCTCAGTGGTATTCAGGTAGTAGGGGGCAATATTATCTTAGATGGCTCACAAATTGCAGCTGTAACCCCAGGTGAATTTAACAGTGGCAACATCACAATTGGTGCAACTGAATCTTTGACCGTCGGGGGAGAGAGTCCTAATATTCCCTTTAGTTCCTGGATTGTAAATCTAGTGGCCCAAGGCGCTCAAGGTGACAGTGGTGTCGTAACACCTTTGCCTTTGGGGATGCGGGTGAATTAGTCGTTAATACCAACCGTCTCATTTTAGAAGATGGAGGCTCAATGAGTACCTTCACCAGTGCTACTGGTAATGCTGCTCGGATGAGCGTCAATGCTTCAGAAATTTTAGTCAGTGGTAGAGGTGCTAATGGTTTTTCTTCTACCTTGGGGGCCAACGCTTTTCTACCAGATGAATCATTGCAACAAGCTTTCTTTATTCCACCATTTCCTACAGGAGATACGGGAAAAGTCACCCTTAATGCTGAACAGATAACCGTCCGAGATGGGGGAGCGATTAATGTGCAACATGCAGGTACTGGTAATGCTGGCCAGTTGCGAGTTAATGCTAATAGAGTATTACTTGATCAAGGTAGCATTCTCGCCAATACGGCTTTTGGCAATGGAGGAAATCTTAACCTCAACATAGACGGTATCTTACTATTGCGTAATAATAGCTTAATTTCCACCACCGCAGGCACAGCTTTTCAACCTGGAGATGGGGGAAATATGGATATTAGGACAGGATTTGTTGTTGCCGTACCTGATGAAAATAGCGATATTATTGCCAATGCTTTTCAGGGCAATGGGGGCAGAATTGAAATTTCTACTAATGAGATTATCGGCTTAGAATTTCGCAACGAATTAACACCTGAAAGTGATATCACTGCTTTTACTGATTCCCCACAAGAATTTAGTCAAGGGGAATTTAGACTTATCCGCTTTGAACCTGGAGTGTTAGATAAAATTAGTGATTTGCCAGAACCAAACCTAGTTGATCCTAGCAATCAAATTATCGCCGGTTGTCCCTCTACTCAAGGTAACCGCTTTGTGGTTACAGGACGGGGGGGCATTCCCGATGATCCTCGTCAGTATTTACGAGGGCGTGCTGTCTGGCGAGATATGCGCAATTTATCAGCTAGGGAAGGTTCAGGACAACCTATTACTGTCAATCAACGACCAATTACTAACCAAACACCATTAGTTGAGGCACAAGGTTGGATTGTTGAGGAAAACGGCACGGTAATTCTTACAGCTGAACCTTCTTCTGACAAGCTTCCAAGTCCTCGCATTACCTCCCAGTCTTGCCAAAATCAATCAAAATACCGATAATATTCCTTTTCCCTAAAAAAATTGCTAGTTGGGCATTGACCTGTAAGTGGAGAAGTCAGCTTAGAAGACTAAACTATGGAATGGTTACCAAGAGCTAAAAGGAAACAACTTTCTTTTTTAGGATTAGTTTTGTTAGGGTTTTTGCTCGTAACAATGGCTGTCCCTGTTGCTGCACGAAATCTTCCCACCCTAGAGAGCAATAGTCAAGCTATCAGATTAATTGATGCACCAACCTTACTAGCCCAAGGTCAAACCTACTACGACGCAGGACTCTTAACAGAGGCAGCTAGTACTTGGCAACAAGCTGCCAAGCTCTATAAACAAGTGGGGGATAGCCTCCATCAAGCCTTAAGTTTAAATTACCTGTCCTTGGCTTATCAAGATTTGGGGCGATGGGAAGAGGCGGAAGTAGCAATTGCCCAAAGCCTTAACTTGCTGCAAACTCAAGATAATGCAGCCACCCTCGCCCAAGTCTTAAATACCCAAGGCAGTTTACAACTAGCAACTGGTAAAGGGGAAGCCGCCCTCAAAACTTGGCAAGAAGCAGAATTGGCTTATGCTCAAGTTGGAGATGAAATGGGGGTTTTGGGTAGCAAAATTAATCAGGCACAAGCATGGCAAAGTTTGGGCATGTTTAGGCGATCGCAAAATCTTTTAGCTAAGGTAGAGCAAGAGCTAAAAACTAAGCCTAACTCCCATCTGAAAGCTACAGGTTTACGCAGTCTAGGACTTGTCTGGCAAGCTGTGGGTGATCTTAAAGCATCTGAGCATATTTTAGAAGAGAGTTTAACTGTTGCCCAAAACCTCAATTCTCCAGACGATGCTAGTGCTGCTCTTTTTGGTCTTGGTAATACGGCCAGAGGCTTGGGAGATATAGAAAATGCTCTAGATTACTATCAAAAAGCGGCAGCAATCTCTGAGAGTCCTTTAAATAAAATTGAAGCCCAACTCAACCAACTTAAACTACTAGTTGATTATCAATATTTTACCAAGGCTGAGAAATTATTACCTGCAATTGAAAGCAATCTTGCTCAATTACCACCAAGTCGAGATGCCATCTACGCTCAGGTTAACTTAACAGAAAGTTTAATCGAACTTTTAGAGTCACAAAACCTAACCTTGCAGCAGAAGAAGCAACTTCCTGACCAGCCACAAATTGCTCAAATCTTAACCCAAGCTTTCCAAGCCGCGAAAACTTTAAATGACCCTAGAGCAGAATCCCTCGCTCTGGGAACCTTAGGTAAATTATACGAACAAAATAGCCAATGGTCAGATGCCCAAACCCTAACTCAACAAGCATTGATTCTTTCTAACAGTATTAATGCTGCCGATATTTCTTATCAATTGCAATGGCAAATAGCCCGTATCTTAACTCAAAAAGGAGAAATTGAAGGGGCAATTGCTGCTAACCAACAAGCCTTTGAGCTTTTACAATCCCTACGGGGTAACTTAGTGGCAATGAACCAGGATGTGCGGTTCTCCTTTCAAGAGCAAATTGAACCAATCTACCGCCATTTGGTTAGCATCTTATTGCATTCTCCTTCTCAAGATAACCTCAAGCGAGCCAGAAAAGTTATTGAATCACTTCAGCTTGCAGAATTAGAGAATTTCTTCCGCACACCTTGCTTAAATGTTAAAGCTGAGCAAATTGATACCGTAATCGAGAAAAATGACCAAGCAGCTGCCGTCATTTATCCGATTATTTTACCAGATCGTTTAGCTATTATCCTTTCTTTACCAGGACAACCCCTGACTCAGTACAGCACTAAGTTGCCCCAAGAGGAAATCGAAAAAACCATTAGCAGTTTTCGACAGACAATGGCTTTATCTTTTCCCCAAAATAGGATATTTCAGCTGTCCGAAACAGTCTATGATTGGTTGATTCGCCCTCTAGAAGAGCAGTTGAGCAGAAACAATATCAAAACCTTGGTTTTTGTCCTTGATGGAGTGCTACGCAATGCACCAATGGCTGCTCTCTACGATGGCAAACAATATTTGATTGAAAAGTATAGTATCGCTTTAACCCCAAGCTTACAACTCCTAGAACCGCGATCACTCAAACAAGTCCAACTTCAATCCTTAATTGGTGGTTTATCGAAAGCACGTTCTGGCTTTTCTCCCTTACCTAGCGTTGCTCAAGAAATTAAACAGATTAGTAGCAAAATACCTTCTCAAGTTCTCTTAAATGAACAGTTTACCCGTGCTGCTTTAGAAGATCAAATTAATAATTCCTCAGTAGCCGTTGTTCATCTTGCTACTCACGGCCGTTTTAGTTCTAATCCTGAAGACACTTTTCTCCTGGCTTGGGACGAACGCCTTAATGTTAATACCTTATCTCAATTGCTCAAAACCAGGGAACAAACAAATAAGCAACCTATCGAGTTTCTGGTACTCAGTTCTTGCCAAACCGCCACTGGAGACAAGCGAGCAGCTTTAGGATTAGCTGGTTTAGCAGTGCGTTCAGGAGTTCGTAGCACCATTGCCACCCTCTGGTATGTTGATGACCAATCAACGGCTGAGATTATGGTAAAACTTTACCATAATCTTCTGCAAACAGATAGCAACCGAGCCGAGGCACTGCGTCAAGCTCAGTTATCTTTACTAAAGCAAGAAAAGTATCAACATCCTTATTATTGGGCAAGTATTGTTTTGATTGGTAATTGGTTGTAGAAAGGGGAAATTGAAAGGGGTTCATCAATCCTCAAAATTCGATCTACTCCATCGTAGTTTCAAAAGATTTCTACTCATTCTTTGCCCTCAGGACTAGCAACCGAAAAACCGCGACGTGCTAGTTTATCTTCAGCTAATTTCACTTGGAAATTCACCTCTTCACTCATCTCGCCACTTTTAACTTGCAAAGTCCAATCTCCAGGACGAACTACCCAGAAAAAAGAACTAGATGAATTGGTTTTTAGTTGTTGACCATTGAGCCACCATTCTACAGGTTCCCCAGTTGCTCCAGTTAGTTTAAATTCTAATCTTTGTTTAGTACTAGCTTCAACTGCAACGAGAAAAACATCATCATTGTGGGGAGATAAAATCCTCAGTCGAGGAGAAACTAAATTAGGTTGCTGCTGCTTTACTAACCATTCGTCGTACTCTTTCGGTAAATTAAGATGGCTTCCTGATGATGGTTTTTCTGCAAAATTATTTAAATTATTCTGGTAAGCTAGCAAATCTTCCGGGAATAAATATTCTTGCACTACCGATGGGCAATCAGAAGTAGGTGGCAAGCCAGATAAGGTACAGATAGGTTTTTGCACCATATTTACAGGAGTTGGAAAATTGCCAGGTTCCTTATTTTCGTGCAAATGCAACATAATCCGATGCCAGAGAGGTGCTGCTCCCATGACTCCAGAAACTTGTTGCATCGGCTCACCGTCAAAATTACCTACCCAGGTTGCCACTGTATAATCTGTGCTAAAACCAACTGTCCAAGTATCACGAAAATTAGAAGATGTCCCAGTTTTGACAGCAGCAGGAAAGGGTAAATTGAGTACCGAATTAACACCAAAGCTTTGAGCGCGGGCGTGGCGGTCGCTTAACATACTAGTAATTAGTTCCCAAGTAGATTCCGTGCCAATTAGATCCGATTTCTCTGTGTTTATGTCGTTGAAGTTAGTAACAATTGGCTTATTTTCTCCCTGAGAAGCCATAATAAAATAGGCTTGAGCTAATTTCCAAAGACTAACTTCTCCACTACCTAAAGCTAATCCTAATCCGTAATAATTAGGGGACTTATTAAGGCTTTTAAAGCCTAGTTGATGGAGGCGTTGCAAAAAACTTGATACCCCTACTTTCTCTAGCACCCTTACTGCTGGCACATTGAGGGAATTAGCTAAGGCAACTCTCACCCTTACTGGCCCTTGAAAAGTCTCGTCGTAATCCGTGGGACTGTACAATTTTGCCCCAGGAATGGCGTAATGGGTGGGGACATCAGCCAGAATGGTATTAGGTTTAATGAGGCGGTTTTCTAACGCCAGTTGATATAAAAAAGGCTTAAGGGTAGAACCGGCTTGACGTAAGGCTTGCACTCCATCATTGCGACCCATGGCTAGTTCATTAAAATAATCAGGTGAACCGACATAGGCCAAAACCTCCCCGGAGTGATTATCAATCACCACAGCGGCGGCGTGATGCGCATTATGGGGGGTAAGTTGCTTAATAACCTGCTGCACCTGCGCCTCGACGAATTGTTGCAGAGGACGATCTAGGGTAGTTTTAATTTGGGATGGGTGTTCTTGGGGTAGTTGGCCAGCTAGCCAGAACAAAAAATGGGCAGCGGCGAAAATTCCTTGCTGACGAGGTTGCAGAGTAATTTCTTCTGCATAAGCTTTATCTGCTTGAGCTTGGCTGATATACTCGTCTTCGACCATACGCCTCAAAACATATTTTTGGCGTTTCTTGGAGAGTTGCCAGTAATCGTAGGGGTTGAGATAGACTGGATTGTTAGGTAGTCCGGCTAGTAAGCTAGCTTGGGCTAGGTTCAAATCAGCAGCAGGTAGACCAAAATAAATGCGGGCGGCTGCTTCCGTGCCGTAGATATTGCCCCCCATTGGTAATCTATTAATATAGGCGGCGAGGATTTCGTCTTTGCTCATACCTGCGTCTAAGCGCCAGGATAACCAGATTTCTCGTATTTTAGCTGGTAGGGTACGGGGGGCTGGTTCTAGCATCCGGGCTAGTTGCATGGTAATGGTAGAAGCACCACTAACTATGCTTTTGGCTTCTACCGCTTGGATAATTGAGCGGACAATGGCTCGCATTTCCAATGGACCATGGTAATAAAATCGCCCATCCTCTGCGGCTAAGATGGCGTGAATAAACTGGGGAGAAATTTCTGCTAAGGGTACAACAGCTGTGTGTTCTTGGTCGCGGGTGAGGACGGTTCCTAAAGGTAAGTTGTTGCGATCGCTAAATTCAATAGCTTGTTGCTCTTGTACTAAATCTTCAGCCTGAATAGGAGCTAGATAGGGAAGCGATCGCACACCTAAGCCTAGCACCAGTATAACTGTGGCGGCCTTCGAGAAGGGTTTGCCGAACAGACTGAATAAGTTATGAGCTGTCGCGCTGGGGATTTGCACTAACAGCGTTTCCTTTTCTGAGCTTACTCTTCATTATAGGCAACCGTCAGAGGCGATCGCTTATTGGTGTTTCCTTCTTGCCGGGATTTGTGCTGGATTTGGGTAAAATTTGGTGAATCTCATCTCGAATTTTAGTTACAAATAAACTGGGTTGAGTTAACCAAGATGGGAGAATGTAACCTTTGTAAACCCTCATGCTTGGCAAATCCCGTTTCCTTTGAGGCAAAAGAGTTGACATCTGTGCTTTTCTAACCGATCCCTCGTATAATTTCCCTTTTCCTGACTTCTGTTGTATGAGTTAATTATTGCCGGAAAACTGGTGTAGTTGGGTTGGATAAGCTCTTGGAGCAGGTGTATGTAGTTATGTATAACAGTGAAGATTTGAGCATCCTTGATGCAGTAGATGATCTAGAAAGCCCTCTAGACCAGATGGAGCCAGTTGATGAGGAGTCAGAAGTTGCCAAGCCAGATCCAGAGGAGATGCTGGCGCTATTAACCTCTTCGGAAACGCCACAAAAAATGGTGGCAGTCAGAGCTTTTTGCGAAATCCAAGACGAGCGAGCAATTCCTCTCCTAATCAACCTGCTAGAAGAAGTTTGCCCCCTAATGCGGGTGAGTGCTGCCTACGCTTTAGGGCGTAATCCTAGTCCGGTGGCAGTTGAGCCTTTAATTGAGCGGCTTGAAAAAGACTTTAATGGTTATGTGCGTAAAGGCGCTGTCTGGGCATTGGGAAACTGTCGCGATCGCCGCGCCTTATACCCTCTAATTGAGGCCCTCAAGTACGATATCTCAGCCGTGCGTTTATGGGCAGCCAGTTCTTTGGCACAGATGGCAGAGTTGGAGTATGAAGATATTGTTGCCTCAATTCCGCCTTTGATTATTGCTCTCAGGCAGGACTCTATGGCAGCAGTGCGGAGTAATTGTGCTTGGTCCCTCGGTCTTTTGTGTCGGGAGATGCCTTCTAATGCCATCTATGCTGGTGCCGTGGATGCTTTGATTGAGGCTTTTGCCGAAGATGAGGACTTAAGTGTACGGGAGGATGCCAAGTCAGCCTTGTTGAAGTTGGGCGATCCTCGCTCCTTGGAGTTGATTGAGACTTTGGAAATGGAAGGTTACGTTTAGATCAGAAAAAATTTCTTTTATCCTGATGCAAAAAATGGAAATAATTTTTTAAATTTTCACCTCCAACCCTTAAATATAATATGTTGATGCCGCCGCGTCAACAAGCTTGCCGACCCCACAAACCGGATTGCTCAACTCCTTCAGTTTCTTTGTGCTACAGATAGTGAGAAGTAAAGTCTAATTTCTCTTGACAAAGAAGGTTTTAGTAAATTGGGAGACATTAAATTTGCCTTGATAGATTCTCTTGCCTCTAAAGGTGCGAATAAACTAAACCGCAATATAAAATCACACAGGTCATCAGTACTCATCAAAGTACTTTCATGGAATCCATAGATAAAGTAGAACCGCCGTCGAGTTTTAGAGGAGATAGTGCTCTGGCTGCCATTGTCTTCACTGACGTCGAATCATTTACTCCGAGAATGGCAGCCGATGAAAAGCATACTCTCGCTCTAATCGAGCGGGACTTCCTGCGGATAAGTCAAGTTTGTCAGCAATTTGAAGGGCAAGTACTCAAATCTCTGGGGGATGGGTTATTGATGTACTTCGTGAGCGCAGAAAAAGCGGTTAGCTGCGCCATGGAAATTCAAAAATCCCTAGCCACCTTTGCTACTGACTTACCGCCAAGAGATGTCCTCATTCACCGGATTGGGATTCATCTAGGGGATGTTTTTTTCAGCGGTAATGACGTAATGGGCAATGGGGTAAATATGGCGGCGCGGCTGCAAGGACAAGCCGTACCTGGGGGTATTTGTATTTCCCAAACTGTCTACGACGTTGTCAAAAATCGTCTGCGCTTGCCAGTGACATACTTAGGTCTGCGCAAGCTCAAGGGCATTCAAGAACCAGTGCCAGTTTACCGCATCCCCCCCCCAAAAAGCCTCCTTAACCATCAGAGGGTCTTTATCTCCTACCGCGCCCAAGATCCTGACCTTAGCCTTGCTCAAAAATTTTCCGAGGCTTTTACCAGTGCAGGTCATCAAGCTTTTATGGCGGGAGGGAGTATTAGATTAGGAGAAAATTGGCCCGGACGCATTGAGACTGAACTGAAACGGTGTGATTACCTATTACTACTTTTATCAGAACAGTCAGCCCTTAGTGAAATGGTAACGGAGGAGGTACGTCGAGTTAAAGAGCTGCGAGAAGGGCGTTCTGACGGTAAGCCAGTGATTTTACCCATTAGGGTTAACTTTCCTTTAGGCAAACCCCTTAACTACAATCTGCGGGGTTATTTAGACCGAATTCAGCAACGGGAGTGGTTCTCAGATGCCGACACAGCAACCATTATTCAAGAAGTTCTCACGATTTTGTCAGAAGGTCGCACCCTAGAAGAAGAGTCTTTAGAAACTAGCTCAGATGTACCCTTAGCCTGGGAAGATGCCAAAAGTCCTCCTTTACCAGTGGCGGTACCAGAATTGCCGGAAGGGCAAGTAGATGTGGCTTCTGTCTTTTATGTTGAAAGGCCTCCTATTGAATCTCGCTGTTACGAGACAATTATTCAACCAGGGGCCCTAATTCGGATTAAAGCACCACGACAGATGGGTAAAACTTCCCTGATGGCCAGAATTCTCCATTATGCGGGTAGTCAGGGTTATCGCACTGTACCTTTAAGCTTTCAATTTGCAGATAGTAAAGTTTTCGCTGATTTGGATCAATTCCTCCGTTGGTTCTGCGCTATTGTGGGGCGGAGATTACGGCTACCCAATCAGCTCAATGATTATTGGGATGAGATTTTTGGCAGCAAAGATAACTGTACCTCCTACTTTGAAGAATACTTACTGGAAAATCTCCCTAGTCCTTTAGCTTTAGGTTTAGATGAGGTAGACTGCATTTTCCGCTATCCGGAAATTGCCGCTGATTTTTTTGGACTACTGCGTGCTTGGCATGAGGACGCTAAGCACCGAGAGATTTGGAAAAAACTACGCTTGGTAGTGGTTCATTCTACCGAGGTTTATTTACCCATGGACATTAACCAATCGCCATTTAATGTGGGGTTACCTGTCGAATTACCGGAACTTAGTTCTTTACAGGTAGATGAATTGGCTAAATTGCACGGCATGAATCAAAAAGCTGGTCAACTAGGCGATCAAGGTCTTGACCCTCTTCTTGCCATGGTAGGGGGACATCCTTACCTAGTACGAGTTGCTCTTTATCACATTGCCCGTCAAGATATTACCTTGGAGCAACTATTACAAACAGCTCCCACAGAAGCGGGACTATATAGTGATCATCTACGACGACACCTCTGGAATCTTCAACAATATCCAGAACTGGGAGAAGCGATGGCAGAAGTTGTCAGAGCCAGTGAACCAGTACGCTTGGAATCGTCAGACACATTTAAGCTCTATAGTATGGGACTGGTACAGTTACAAGGAAATGAAGTGATACCACGCTGCGACTTGTACCGTCAGTATTTTCGAGAGCGGCTAGCGGGATGAGTCGGGAGCAGGGGAGAGGAAATAACAATTTCCAATTTTCCATTGTCCATTCTCGATATCGTGATGAGTAAAGGCGAAAACTCCGATTATCAGTATCAAGTTGGTGGCAGTCTACCCACTAATGCCCCAACCTATGTAAAAAGACAGGCAGACTTTGAACTGTACGCAGGTCTGAAAGCTGGAGAGTTTTGCTATGTTCTTAACTCCCGGCAAATGGGCAAATCTAGCCTGAGAGTGCAAATAATGCAACAACTACAGGCAGAGGACTTTGCCTGTGCTGCCATTGATATTACGGCTATTGGTAGCCAGAATATTACCTATGAGCAGTGGTATCTGGGTATCGTCAAAAGCTTGACTAGCTCTTTCCCTCTTTCCCTCTCCAAAAGAACTAAGTTAGCTCGTTGGTGGCGCGATAGGCAAAATCTTTCTGCCTTACAAAGATTAAGTGATTTTATCGAAGAGATACTGCTCAGGGAGATAGAGCAAAATATGGTTATTTTCATCGATGAAATAGATAGCGTTAT
>JBAUJE010000052.1:0-5812 GCA_049683475.1 Coleofasciculaceae cyanobacterium
ATCAACTAAATCTAACCCGTCAATTCGCTCTACTTCCAGTAGAGATAGTAACTCAAGACAAACAACAGACAATCTAGTAATCCATGAGCAGATTATAAAAACTATTAATGAGCATTCAGGCTTAAAAGAGTATCCAATTCGTATACTAGTTGAGCAGGCAGAAAAGTTTGGTCCCTATCTCAAACAGCAGCGATTAGAAACTAATCAAGTTCGTAAATTTCTCGATGCTATAAATCGGCTGAAAGTCAAAATAGCTCAAGACGAAGATGAAATAGTCAAGTCAGCCAAAACTGATGAGGAAAGAGAAAAAATACGATTCGACAAAATTGAGCCTGATATTGTCCTTCTCAAACCTAAACTTGCCTATGCAGCAGCAAGACAGAAAGCAGCAAAACCTCTCAGTGAGGTCATGTCAGCCGCTATTGATAAAGTCCACAGTCCCGAAGACTTTAATCGTTTAGTTCAGCTAATCGAATCAATCATTGCTTATCACAAAGCAGCAGGTGGAAAATAATTATGCCAGCATCACTAGAACAAAAACCATTACTTGGTAAATTTCGTCTCACCAGCACCCTGGTGGTTGAAACAGGTTTGCACATCGGCGGCGGTGGCGAAAATTTAGACATTGGCGGACTAGATAAACCAGTAATTCGTGACCCATTGACACAGCAACCCTATTTACCTGGTTCGTCAATTAAGGGAAAATTGCGCTCAACTTTAGAACGGTTGTTGAGGAAACCTCTAAATCGTGGTGGGGGAAGTGGTACTTATCGCTATGAGAGTGATGATATAGAAGACGGCTACACAGAAATCGAAGGACAGTTTATTCCTTACGAAGGTGCAAAAGACTGTCAGATTAGCCGCCTATTTGGTTCTACTGGTACTAATTGTTGGATTAAATCTTCTGTTGCAATAGAACAAGGATTAATAGGAAATAACACCCGTCCTACAACTCGTACTATAGAAGGTGAAGAATACACCAAAATAAAAGGACGCAATGCACCTGCAAGATTAATTGTTAGAGACTGTCATTTGCTTGATGAGTCAGCAAAACAGCTAAAAACAATTGACACCGGACTATACATGACTGAGTGGAAATTCGAGAATGGCATAGACAGGGTAACAGCAGCAGCTAACCCCAGACAGTTAGAACGAGTACCAGCAGGTTCGAGGTTTAAATTCGAGATTGTCTATACCGTCGAAAACGCCGAACAAGCGGTTGAAGATTTGCAGAATTTAGCGATCGCACTTGCCATTCTAGAGGATGATGCCCTCGGCGGACATGGTTCGAGAGGATATGGCAAAGTCAGGTTCGAGAAATTTGAGTTCTTCTATCGTAATTTGAGCCAGTATCAGCAGATAACGGATGCAGGTGCAGATTTCTCTAATCCAATTAAAACTTTTGACACCACTTCAGCATTACTAGAGAACTTTAGTAGCCTAACTCAAGAAATCCAGCAGCGTTTGCCAGAAAGCAATGGCAATAGTACAAGCAACTAGATTCTAATAATCCAAAATCCAAAATCTAAAATCGATATGAGTGTCTGGAAATTAATCAGACTCAATTTTGAAAAGAATCCCGTCCACTTTGGTGAACTAGGTATTGGCTTAGAAGAAACCGCAGAGAGAGTATGTTCTGATACTCTATTCAGTGGCTGGATTAATGCCTATGTTCGCCTATTTCCTCGTGAAGCCGTCGATAATCTGTTGCAGCAATTTCTCAACTCTCCGCCAGTGCGGATGAGTTCGACTTTCATCTATCGACAACAAGGTGATGAGTTTACCTACTACCTCCCTCGTCCTCTAGCATTTCCCCGCAACTATCCAAGAGAAGATGACCTAGCTTTTTTCAAAACCTACAAAAAGCTGAACTATTTACCCCTGAAAGTTTGGCAGCGATGGTATCAGGGAGAAGGATTTACCAGAGAGGGTGAAGAAAGCGATCGCGCAGAACTAACAGAAACTACTAATAACAGTAAAGCCAAGGGAGCCTTACATGATGCTGGAGCCTTTGATTACGGATCTACCTTCAAAAAACATCAATTACCAAAAGTTGCCGTAGACCGGGTTACCAGAGCCACCAACTTTTATCATACTGGCTTTGTGCAGTTTGAAAATGAGCATATTGAAAGTGAGAAAAATGGAAATGGAAGCAAGAAGCATTCTGGTTTGTACTTTCTTCTGCAATTTCACAATACAGATAAAGACTTAGAAAACCGCCTTCATGCTGCACTCAATTTATTAGGTGAGGAAGGTTTAGGGGGAGAACGTTCTAGTGGTGCTGGTAGGTTCAAAGTTGATTGTTGGTCGGATTTGCCATCTAATTGGCAGAAAGTAGTTGAATTCGAGGAAGGAAATAGCAATTGCCTAGTTAGTCTATTTTGGAAAGAATCCCTATCCTCAGAATTTCTGACAGGTTCCAGATATGAAATTATCGAACGTGGCGGATGGATTGGTTCTCCTTTCTCTGGACGACAATTGCGACGGAAAAAAGTGCGAATGTTTGCCGAAGGTTCTGTTTTTTCCTCGCCTCCCTCTGGACAACTAGCTAATGTTACACCAGAACTTTTCAATACTCACCCTATCTACCGCAATGGTATTAGCCTAAGTTTACCTATTTTGATTGACTCACCTTCCCCTCAAAATAGCAAGACGTAAATTATCAGATTTAAGTTATCAACATTATGACTACTTTTGCCCAAACATCTCTTACCAAACCCAAGGTTTATGAATCAAAAACGATTCAGTTAACCAGTCCCATGCTACACATTGGTTCTGAGGTTTCCAGCCTCAATCCCTTTGAATACGTCCAAACTGCCTCTAAAGTCTACCTTCCCAATCAAGAAGCACTGGCTAAAGCATTACAAAAACAGGGAGGAAGCTTTTTACAAGATTATATAGAAGCAATTGAAAATCAGCGTCCGATTGAAAGTCTACTCAGACAAGCTTTTGGTGATAACTGGACAAAGGCTAAATCTCCTGAAGGGGTAGAAATTTTTCCTGATGTTCGTTCCAAGTGGATGCAACAGGAAAATCAGCAAGTTACCGATTTACGTCCGATGATTCGCAATGGGATGGGAAAATTATACATTCCTGGTTCTTCCATTAAAGGAGCTATCAGAACTGCGATCGCATATTATCTTCTCAAACACGCAGATAAATATCAAGTTCCCTCTTCTCACCGAGTCAGCGATATTGAGCTTAAATTGAGGGAAAAACTTAATGCAGGAGAATTGAATAGTAAGTGGAAGCAAAAGTTTGCCGATGATGAGCTATTCATGAATAACTTATTTTCTAATTATTCCCTATACTATCAAGACAAAGAGAGAAAGACGAAATCAATACAGAATACAGATATATTACGAGCAATTCATGTCTCAGATTCTCAGCCACTACTGAAATATAAACTAACCAACAAAAGGGGAAAGTCAGTCTGGTTTAATGCTCCTGTTGTAGCAGAAGTGGTTGTCTCCAGCCATTTTCAGGATTGGCGTGCTAAATGCAGAGCGCCTATTTATACTGAGATAGTTTACAGTGTCCGGACTGAATTCACCCTTACCCTGGATAAAGATATGCTCAAATGGTTTCGCCATCGCCAGGGGATGAAGTTACCTTTCCAAAATCTCGACGAACTCCTTAATATTTGCCAAGAGTTTGCTCAAGCACAATGGGATAGTGAGGTTAAATACTGGGAAAATATTGGCAATAATCGCCATCAAGGTAAATATCTCAACTTTGATTTAGTCTGGGAAAGATTTTATTCAAAACCTCAATGTCCCTATAGCTTAAGATTTGGCTGGGGTAGCGGTATGTTAGGAACAACAATTAACTGTTTATTCCAAGAAGAAACGAGAGCAGAGCTAAGAGATGCTTGCGGAATTGCTGCACCCAATTTTGAAGCACCAAAATCTCGCCGTACTATTGTTAACTCACAAGGAGAAATTAGCTATGTACCAGGATGGGTGAAATTTAAATCATAGAGATAAGTATCTGCGTCCATCTGCGGTTAAAAATATAAAATACCGTTACAACCATGCTAATTCGTTCCACTTGGACATTAACAACTAACGAAACAGCAGTTTTGCCTCGTTCCTACGGTCTAGAACTGGTAAAAATACTACACGAAAAGCTAGGATTAGTGCTAGGTAGTGAGATAATTCCTTCCGTAAGTTTCTCTGGATTAAGCGGTTACTGTTCCCGTTCTGGCGATTTCCTCAGCTTCTATCCAGAGGAATTTTACCGGTTATCTTTGTCAGGATTAGAAGAAAGAGCAGCAAAAGCGATCGCTTCTCTTGACTTATCGGACCGTCTAGCGTTTCTAGGAGCTAAGTTTAATCTAATTAATCGTGAAGATGAAACTACTAGCTATGAGCAACTCTATACTAAGTTAGTGGCTGAGGAACCCGAACCTGCTAGACAATTTGCATTGAAGTTTCTCACCCCTACCTCTTTTTCTCAACAAAAAACTCATTTACCTTTACCCGTACCTGCTTTGATGTTTCGTAGCTGGTTGGAAAAGTGGAATAACTTTGCTCCCGTTTATTTGGGTGGGGATGAGTTAGTTAGTTACTTGAGTAGTAACATAAGAGTTAAGCGTCACAGAATTCAAACCCGCACCTTTCAACTACATCGAGGATACGTTACTGGTTTTACTGGAGATGTAAAGCTACAAGTTTCTTACAAAGTTGAACCTTTATTAGCCAATGTTGCTAATTTGTTGATTAATTATGCTCCGTTTTCCGGAACTGGGATTAAAACTCGTTTGGGAATGGGGCGAACGGATATGAATTTAGAAAGTTAAAGGATAAAATATGAAAGTAATTTCTTTTCTTGGATTCACTAATTATCAGGATACTACTTACCTTAACCCAGTTAATGGGGAAGGATTCACAACTCGTTTTTTTCAAGAAGCATTGGTTGAGTTTTACAAACCTGAGATTCTCTATGTTTTACTAACCAAAACAGTAGAAACAGATATTCCCAGAGGAGCAACAGAAACGAATTGGAATAGTTTACAAAAACTTTTGGCAGAAAAAGTGGATTTACAACCTATCTATAATGTACCTCAAGCAAATAGCACTGCCGATATCTGGCAACTCTTTGAAATGTTGACTAACTGTTTACAGGAAGGAGATCGCGTTATCTTCGATATTACACACTCCTTTCGCTCCTTGCCTGTACTAGCTTTAATTGCTGTCAGTTATTTGCGTGTGGTTAAAGACGTAAAAATTGAGGGACTAATTTACGGTGCATTTGAAGCTAAAAACAAGGAAACTAACGAAACTCCTACCTTTGATTTATTGCCAATGGTGAGCTTATTGGAGTGGACAACTGCTACTGACCAATTTATTAAAACAGGTAATGGACAGGCACTAGCAAGTTTACTAGATAACAGTAATGCCCAAACTCATAATTTGGCATCCAGCATAGACGGTATCGCTCGAGGTTTACAGCTTTTGCGACCAATGGATGTAATGCGAGAAGCCGCTATGTTACCTGATTATATTGCACAAGCAACACCAGTTGTTTCCCGAGCCGTACCACCATTTGCTGCTTTACTTGGGCGTGTAGAACAGGATTATGGTAAGTTCGGTTTGGCAAACCCAAATGATGCCAAAGCCTCTCTATTGCGACAACTTGAGATGGTAGAGTGGTATGCAGAGAAGGGGCAAACTGTTCAAGCTTTATCCATGGCACGAGAGTGGCTACCTTCACTTTTGTGCTACCACTTTCAACTAGATCCACAAATTGAAAAACCTAATCGATCTGAAATGGAACTTCTGTTAGCTGGAGGTAAATTAAAGGATAAAGA
>JBAUJE010000053.1:0-1588 GCA_049683475.1 Coleofasciculaceae cyanobacterium
GGTAATGTAGTGCAATAGAGAGGCCCCAAGCTCTAATTCATCGTAATTCACCTCATCTGCGTTGGCATAGCGCACGATGTTGCCATTTGCCGTCAGCACAGCATAGGTGCGATCGCCGAGGGCAGGTACGGCTCTCAACCCAAGACCAGTTCTCAAGATACCGTCATCAGTCGGGTCATCGCTAGAAAGCGCATTATCGCTGAAAATTGCGCTGGAGCGGGCCGTGACGTAGACCACTGGGCGCGGCGGCGATTCTGGTTGGGCGGGCTGCAGCCGAAGCACGCCAAGATCTGGATCTCGTTCGGATTCAGGGTAAACCCGCAAGACCCCTAAGTCCGGGTCAACGTCTAGCGGCTCCTCGGCATCTATCTGGGATACGTTCTCTGCGGCAGCTTGTGATATCAGTAGAGCCGTTGCCGATTGTGATTGTGGCTCTTTTGGTGCTTTTGGCGGTAACGATATGAGATCGGGCGTTGCCGTAACAGAGTGATTTGATAGGCTGAGCGTATCCCCTCCAAGGGCATTACCTCCAAGGGCATCAGGAGGACGGGATGCCTGAGCCTTCTGAACAGCTGAAGTACAGGTCACATATATCGCGCAGACCATTGCAAGTTGAGCATAGAACCAATTCAGGTAGTGACGAGACATAATCTGAGAGTGTCCTTCAGCCAAATCGCTGGAAACTAAGCTTCCCGCATCTTAACGCCTGTATCGGGACATCTCTTTGAGACGAGGGATAATCAGGTGCAGTGACAGATGAGGATTCGCCTGCTCTACGTTAATCGCATACAAGAAGAAATACCAGCATCTTAAGGGTAAAATTTTGTAGCTTGTCATTATCCTTAATTACACCTGCATTAATTGCACCTGCATTGACTTACGTCAAGACGACATAAACTGATTTCGACCCTCTGCTAAGTCGATGTAAAGTTACTCAGGTTTTGTAAACAATTTGACCTGATCCGAATAAATTTAGATGATCATAATAGTTAGACAGGCTTCGATGTTATCCCTTAGTGGCGCATTGTCAACTGGACGCCAAGAGGTGAGCTGGACGCTCACAGTCCCAACGTTGGCGAAGCATTGAAATGGCGGTCAACAAGTGATGATCGACCCAAGTCTACTGCGGATGAATGCTCATCACGTCAAAGCCAGCGCTAATATCAAATGTTTACTGTCTATGTAATAACGCCACATCCCGAGACTACCGTTTGCCAGAGGTTAAACTAAGCCATGATACGCAAAATCAGCCTGACAGTATTACTTTGCCTGGGCATGGGACTGGTCAACCCTATGTCAGCAGAGGCTGTACCGCTCACTCAAGCCGTAATCCGATTGCTCCGTAATGAGGTTAACGTCATTCCCCGAGGGCGATCGCCTCGACGGGCCGCAGTCTCAGATGCATTGACGCCCGGAGACGCTCTTTCCACAGCTCGGCAGTCGTTTGCGGAAGTCCGCTTTAACGATGGTTCCCTGGCTCGCGTTGGGGAAAGTGTTCTATTCCGCTTTGCCGCCAATACGCGCACGTTCCGGCTTGATAACGGTACGGTCCTACTGCTGATTCCACCGGGTCAAGGCGGCACCAGGG
>JBAUJE010000054.1:0-9431 GCA_049683475.1 Coleofasciculaceae cyanobacterium
TTCGGTGGCGGTGACTTGGACTATAACGATCTAGTCTTCCAAGTTGAATTTGCCGTGGTTTAACGACTGCCCTTATAGTATAAAATTTTTGATGGCTAATAATTCAATAGCCATCAAGTTTTATAGGCATATTTCATGGTTAGGGTAAAAACTGACGCTGATCATAATCACTTAGTATTTATTGACTTAGCAGTTGATGATTATCTGAGTCTTATTAGTGGTGTGCAGCCAGGGATAGAAGTAATTACCCTTGATCGTGATCAAGATGGGATAGACCAAATCACCACAATTCTGGCAGAACGTACTGAAATTGCCTGCATCCATATTGTTTCCCACGGTAGATCAGGCAGCCTGCAACTAGGAAATAGATTACTTAGTCTTGATACCTTACCTCAGTATTACCAGCAATTGCAGCAGTGGCAAACAGCCCTCTCTTCTGAAGCAGAAATCCTAATTTATGGCTGTAATGTGGCCGCAGGAGAGAGAGGAATTGCCTTTGTCAAGAAACTCAAGTCCCTTGTTGGTGCAGAGATTGCTGCCTCTACCAATCTTACAGGTAGTTCTCAACGAGGTGGCAACTGGCAATTGCAACTGACTACAGGCAAAATTAAGTCAGCTTTAGCCTTCACCCCCCAATTAACTGCTACTTACGCTTCAGTTTTTGACCCACCGGCTTCTCCCCAAACCCCCTCCGTCTTCTGTTTCCGTTTTACAGATATTGAAGTTGTCACCAATGATCTTGAACAAGACCAATTCCGAGTTACTTTTGAAGTCTTAAATTGGTCAAATAGGCTAGCAGGTGGTGTCCGCATGGACATCAATACAGGTATTAACAGTTTTACTGTTGGTGATGCTTCTTTGATTGTCGGTGCCGAGACTAATCCGAATCCGCCACTACCAGCCGGTAATCTTCCCACAGCTAATACTTGGGAAGTTAGTGTTATCACAGAAAGTTCTGTTGAGTGGACTTTAGGGGCTAATGGTCAGCCTATTCCTGGTAGGGACTTATTAACAGCAGCACAAAATGGTTTAGAAGCAGCTTGTGCCTTAGTACCGGGAGGCTGTGTTCCCGGAACTCCAACTCCTGCTGATCTAGAAATGGTTGATAATGCCGAGAATGTTCTCAATGGTTTTGTCATTACTATAGATGACCTTGATGAATTAGAAGCTATTTCTCTTAACTGGCTACTGTTAGATGAATTCGGCGAACCCATCGGTACTCCTGGTGGAGGTAATGCCTATGGCTTTGGCACAGTTAACCTTGTCCGTTTACCGGGTACTGGCCAAACCCCTGACTCTATTTTCCGCATTTTCCCTGGCAATGCTGGTATTAGTAGCACTCCTGCCTTATTTGCCCTTGACTCTAATCAGACCACTGATGCTAACGGTAATCTGGTTTTGTTGGGTTCAGAATTTGGGGCAGGTATTACAGGTTCTTTTGCCAATCCCCAAAATAATGCCTTTGGTTTAGTTGCTAATTCTCAGGCTGTACCTGGCCTGACTTTGTTACCAGATAATATTCTACTTGTTCGCAATTCAGGCAACCTAATTTTCCGACTCGATCAGGAAGAGACGGTTACTAGTACTGTTAGTGAGGTAGGAGTTTTTGTTGTTGATGCCAACGGTGCGGTTATAGACGGTAATGGCAACCCGATTCCACCAGGTTCTGCTGGTTATCAGCAAGCAGCTTTAGAAAATGGGCGGGTGATTTTCTCAGCTTTAGGGGATTCTCTAGGAGAGTCAGAAGAGGAAGTACAGCGTCTTTTAAACTTTCAAGATGGCGATCGCTTGCTATTTTACTTTATAGCAGACTGCTACAGCGTTTATCAGTTATCAGTTGTTATCGTGACTATTAGCCACTGTTTACTGTTTACTGTTTACTGTTCCCTATTCCCTATTCCCTGACTTCTGCAAGAAGTCTATTCACATACAATTTTCTCCGGTTTAGATGGCAATTGAACAACTAATCTTTAATGGCATTTCCCTAGGCTGCATTATTGCCCTGGCAGCGGTAGGATTAACCCTAACCTATGGTATTTTAAGGCTTTCCAACTTTGCTCACGGAGATTTTATGACTCTGGGGGCTTATTTTACCTGGTTGGCAAATGACCTTGGAGTGAATATCTGGCTGGCGATGGTTCTTGGTGCAATTGGCACAGTGCTGGCAATGTTATTGTCTGAATGGTTACTCTGGCGACCAATGCGCGAAAGCCGTGCTTCTGCCACCACTTTAATTATTATCTCGATCGGACTGGCTTTATTTCTGCGCAATGGCATTATTTTTATCTGGGGTGGTGGTAACCAATCCTATGATTTGCCTGTGCAGAGGGCGATTGATTTTTTAGGTATTAAAGTAGCTTACTACCAGATAGTTGTAATTGTTCTGGCAGCAGTGGTTATCGCTGCCTTACACTTTTTATTGCAAAATACAAAAATCGGTAAGGCGATGCGAGCGGTGGCAGATAATATTGACCTAGCTCGTGTCTCTGGCATCAATGTTGAACAGGTCGTTATCTGGACTTGGATAATTACCGGCACCTTAACTGCTCTCGGTGGTGCTATGTATGGTCTAATTACTGCTGTACGCCCTAATATGGGTTGGTTTTTAATTCTGCCAATGTTTGCGTCGGTAATTCTTGGCGGAATTGGTAATCCCTATGGTGCAATTGTCGGGGCGCTGATAATTGGTCTTGCCCAAGAATTAAGTACCGTTGTACCAGGCTTGGGCTCAGAATACAAAATTGGTGTTTCCCTGCTGATTATGGTTTTGGTGCTACTGATTCGTCCCCAAGGCTTATTTAGGGGTACGGCTTAAGCAGCACCAAATGTTAATAAATTGATTATTCGAGGATATGGAAGTAATAAGCTGCTACCACGAAATTGATAGCGAGCAGAATGAGTGCCCAGGTTAGGCGGAATGGATAAGGAAAACTGCCGGTTTTGGTAACGGGGGAGTTGGATTTAGCCATAGGTTTGTATCCTAGTTTGACTTTCTTAAGGAATTGTAAAGGTAATTGACCTTCAATCGCAAATCTAAATATTGCGATATGTTGCGTTAAATGCTCTCGCCTGCGTGGTAGGAACTGCGTACTAAAGGCCCAGAACGGACATGAACAAAACCCATTTCTTTGGCGATCGCCCCTAGTTGCTCAAATTCTTCTGGTGTCCAATATTTCTGTACTGGTAGGTGTTGCAGGGAGGGACGCATGTATTGACCGAGGGTGAGGCGATCGCCTCCGGCGTTGCGTAAATCCTCCATTGCTTCTATTATCTCTGCTTCGGTTTCCCCATGTCCTAGCATTAAGCCAGATTTAGTGGGGATGGTGGGGTTAAACTCTTTAACAAAACGTAGGACATCAAGCGATCGCTCATATTGAGCCCCTCGCCGCACTCTTCCTTGTAAGCGTTGTACTGTCTCAATATTGTGGTTATAACAAGCCGGATTTGCCTTAACGACTGTTACTACCCTTTGGCGTTGTAACTCTTGCTGAGTCTGTTGAGTATCGCCTCTACCCCCCCATAAATCGGCTGTGAGTACCTCAATTTTAGTTTCTGGGTTTTGTTGTCGAATTGCCTCCATCGTGGCGACAAACCAACCTGCACCTTGATCTGGCAAGTCATCTCGTGCAACTGAGGTTAAGACTACGTAGTGCAAGCCCAGCAAACGGACAGATTCAGCTACCTTTTGTGGTTCCTCTGGATCGAGGGCTAGAGGTTGATGTCCCTTATCCACTTGACAGAAGGCACAAGAACGAGTGCAAGTAGGACCCATTAACAAAAAGGTAGCTGTCTTTTGGCTATAGCACTCTCCTCGGTTAGGGCAACGACCCTCTTCACAAATAGTATGGATGCGGCGTTGCTTGATGATACGCTGTACTGTTGAGATTTCACTAGCTTTGCCGATAGGGCGTTTTAACCAGGGAGGTAGTGCTTTAATTTCTTGATGCCATTGGTCTTGAATAGGGGAGGTAGTTGCTGACTTATTAGTTGGGGTAGACAAATCCATCTATTCCTCTCGATTTTGTCCAGTTTCTTGATTCCTCGCCGTCAGACCAGGCTAACCTAAATTTAGCCTTGCCCTCAGCTTGCCCTCTGAAGCTTAAAATAGAAAGAATCTAAGGTCATCAGCTCAATCTTTGTATTATGTTTGACAGATAGGAGCAGTTTGACATTGTATGCGTGGATCTTGTTCATCTAATAGGAGTGGGTATTTGGGTAGGTCAAGAGTGTCGATTTTACCAGAGGAAGTTAGGCTAGATCTTAATATTGAGCTGAAATATATTCAGCTGGGCTAACTCTTCGGTTGGAGTTTAATTTTTTCTTCACATTCAGTGTCAGTCACTTCAGTTAGCTGTAGTTTTTTCTATATTAATCTCTGAAAGGAGTCACCCGTGGCAAGTCATAAAATCCTGGTAATTGATGACAGCAAGGTTATAAGAATGCGTGTCAAAGAAATGTTGCCTGCGGGTAACTTTCAGGTTCTTGAAGCTAAAGATGGTCTGGAAGGACTTAACTTAATTCGCCAGGAAAATCCCAACTTGATCATGTTAGACTTTCTCCTACCTAAAAAGAGTGGTTGGGAGGTGTTTCAGGAGATTCAAACCCATACCGACCTCCAGACCATTCCTTTGGTATTAATGTCTGGACGGAAAGAGGAAGTCACCGATAAAATACGTGAGCCTTTTGAGTATTTTGCCTTTGTGGAAAAGCCTTTTGAAAAGAAGCAGCTAGTCGATGCAATTAAAGAGGCGATGCGGAAGGCTAAAAATCGTCCTGTGACTCAAACCCCCGCAGCAGCAAATAGCGGCTACGAGTCAGAAGGTTCTTCTAGTTCCGGCTCAGCTGAAATTGATGCGCTACATGCCAAAGTTGATAGAATGCAAGGAGAAATTGATGCTTTGAAGAAACAGTTAACTCAAATTGTTAGCTTCATCAAACAGAAATTAAAGTAGGATTTAATTCAGTTGTCAGTTTTTCATTAGCCGATTCTGGGTAGGGTGGGCAAATAATGTAGATATTGAAAAGCCAACGCTATGGTTGGTTGAACTTGCCCACTCTACAGTAACTGACTTCATCAAGCAGAAATAGAAGTAGCGTTTATAGGGAGTCGGAAGTGATGGGGAGATGGGGAAGATGAGGGAGACGGGGGGGACAAAGAATTTTCAATTCTCAATTTTCAACTTACTGTTGCCAGATGAGAGTTGCCTCTAACTTAACAATTTTTCATTTTCAATTTTCCATTCCCTAATCTAATTCCCGTCTTCCTTCCAAGGCTCTTGCTAAAGTGACTTCATCGGCATATTCTAAGTCGCCGCCTATGGGTAAACCGAAGGCGATTCTGGTTACTTTGGTGAAGGGTTTGAGCAGTTGACCGACATATAAGGTGGTGGTTTCTCCTTCGACGCTGGGGCTAATTGCCATAATTACTTCTTGGATATCTCTCTTACCGACTCGCTGCACTAGCTGTTGAATTTGGAGTTGTTCCGGGCCAATACCATCCATGGGGGAGATGACTCCGCCGAGGACGTGATATTTACCTCGGTATTCGCGGGTTTTTTCTAGGGCAATCACATCGCGGGAGTCGGCTACAACGCAAATCGTCTGGCTATCTCGGTTGGGGTTGCGGCAGATTTCACAGACCGGTTCAGCCGAGAGGTGAAAGCAGACTCGGCATAAACCGACTTGTTGTTTGGCTTCAATTAAAGCTTGAGCTAGGGCTTTGACTTCTTCCTCGGAACGTTTGATGATGTGTAAAGCTAGGCGCTGAGCGGTTTTTGGTCCAACTCCTGGTAGGCGTTGCAGTTGCTCAATCAGGCGAGCGAGGGGGCGGGTGTAGACTGTTGACATTATTTATTGGCTGGGGGCCCTATTTATTATAGGGGGGTGGGGAGATGGGGTGATGGGGGGAGTGATTAACTACTTTATAGGTATAGGTAGCGACCAAGATGGTCGCACTACAAAGATTTCTCAATTAAGGAGTCAAGGAAAATCCCTGACTCCTAGCACTTCATCCCATTAATTATGCTGGCTTTTTCCTCTCTGCTTTCCCTTATTCTCTCCAGCCGTCAGAACTAATGCGATGAACCACGGCTCAACTTATCCGTTGATTCAACCTTTGTCCGAGGTAGATCGAATACTACCAAGAACTTAACGTTAGGAATTCTTCGACGCAATAAGCGAAGATGTCCCTCAGCATCTGAACGATGGCGATATCGACCAATAATCACCCACCGTACAGGAGGAATTAGACGAGCGACAGCCCAAGGCTTAAGAGTGTCCTTGTAAGTCATAATAAATTTATCTCCTTGAGAAAGGGGAGCCAGAGCCAACGCTTAACCGTCCAAAGTACTAGCGTTGGCTCTCAGTTTTGTTGCTGTTGCAACACTACTATTTTTACACTTTAACCAAAAAAAACACAATTGCTTTAACAAAATGTAGCAATAAAATTACTAATAGCTTATTCCATCTCATCACCTCCTCACCCCATCACCCCATCACATCCTCACCCCATCACCTCCTCACCCCATCACCTCCTCACCTCCTCACCCCATCACCCCATCACCTCCTCACCCCATCACCTCCTCACCCCATCACCTCCTCACCCAGTTGGAGTTGTGGTCAAAATCGGCTAATCTAGCTGAATTGAAGAGAAGTACAATCCTGTACAGCCAAAGTTGCTGGGAGGTTTCAGTATGAATTTAGGTAAGTGGATTGGCTTACTTGCTTTTGTTCTTTCCTTATATATCCTGTGGCAAATTAGGCAGCTACTTCTGCTAATTTTTGCAGCAATTGTGCTAGCCAACGCCCTAAATATTTTGGTGGAAAGATTCAAAAAGTCAGGATTGCCACGACCGATGTCAGTCCTACTTTCGCTCTTTTTGTTAATTGCTCTTTTGGCGGGATTTTACTGGCTAATTGTTCCTCCCTTTGCCGATCAACTGCAAGAGTTATCAGAGTTAGTTCCCCAAGGTATAGAGCAATTAAACGAATGGAGCGAATTACTGAAAAATCGTGTTAGAACAGATTTAGTTGAAGAGTACATTCCTAGTATTGATGAATTAATTAGGCAAATTCAGCCAATATTCAATCGCTTGTTAGGTGGAGGATTTTCTTTTGTTTCTAACTCTTTAGTTGTTCTTGGTCAATTTTTATTGGTCATAGTTTTGACCTTGATGTTACTAGCTGACCCTGAACCTTACCGCCAAGGTTTCATTAAGCTTTTTCCTTCTTTTTACCGTCGTCGAGTTGACGAAATTCTGTCTGAATGTGAAACCTCTTTACAGGGGTGGCTAGTCGGCATTCTCTTCAACATGACTATTATTGCCCTACTCAGTTTTGTGGGCTTAGTCATTCTAGGAATTCCTTTAGCTCTAGCACAGGCTGCACTAGCTGGTCTTTTAACATTCATACCCAATATTGGGCCGGCTTTGAGTGTAATCGCACCAATTGCGATCGCTTTACTTGAGGAACCTTGGAAGGCAATAGCGGTATTAATTCTCTACGTTATAATTCAGCAGGTCGAAGGCAATTTACTCACGCCTTTAGTAATGGCGCAACAGGTATCATTGCTGCCAGCTATTACACTGCTGGCTCAAGTCTTCTTTGCCACCTTCTTTGGTTTTTTAGGTTTGTTTTTAGCGTTACCGCTGACGGTAGTTGCTCAGGTCTGGCTGAAGGAAGTCCTAATTAAAGATATCCTTGATAGCTGGAAAATTTCTCGCCAACACCCCAGTCAAACTCTAGAAGCAGATTTAGAAAATATTAGAGTTAATACCTTAGTAGCCTCTCAACCCCAAGCACCAGAGCAAAGTGATACACCCCAAGTTATTGACCAGGAAAATGAAGAAGAAAATTGAAAATGGATAATGGAAAATTGTTAATTTAGACTTCTACAAGAAGTCAGGGTTTGCGGAGCTTAGCGTAGCAGACGCACCTTAGCGTAGCGGTAGCGACGTAAGGTGCGTTAGCAGCATTAGCCGTTAGGGCATACAGGGAACAGAAAACGGGGAACGGGGAATTGAAAATCGTTAATTTTACCCTGACTCCTGACTCCCTCAAACCTAGAACTTCGTACCTTACCAGAAACACTATATAATGCGAACTATTGCCGAAATTAATGACAAAATTCAGCGCGGTGCTGCTGTTGTTTGGACTGTTGAAGAGTTAAAAGCACGGGTAGCAGAAGTTGGCGTAACTAAAGCGGCAAAAGAAGTAGACATAGTAACTACCGGCACCTTTGAACCAATGGAGTCCTCAGGTGCAATTATTAACTTAGGACACACCGACCCACCGATCAAAATCCGCAAATGTTGGCTAGACGGAATCCCCGCCTATGCTGGCTTCGGGGCAGTAGATTTATACCTAGGTGCAACGCAAATTATAGACTACACCGATAGTAGTGAAATTCCAGATAGCGAGGAAGTTAGAGAACGGGGTGGCGGCCACGTCATTGAAGACCTAATTGCGGGGAAACCAGTATATTTGCGAGCTTTAGGGCAAGCAACAGACTGCTACCCCAGAGCTTCCTTTGAAACTACCATTTCCAAAGATACAATCAACCAATTTTACTTATTTAATCCCCGCAACGCTTACCAAAACTTTATTGTCGGTGTCAATGGTGGCGATCGCACCCTATTTACTTACCTGGGTTCATTACAGCCAAGACTAGCAAATGCTGTTTACTCTAACCCAGGAGCAATTTCTCCCCTACTCAACGATCCCGACTTACAGCTAATCGGTATTGGTACTAAGATTTTTCTAGGTGGAGGCATTGGCTATATAGCTTGGGAAGGCACTCAACACTTCCCCTTGCAAAAACGCCTAGCCAACCGCACACCAATTGGCCCTGCAGCAACTCTGGCTCTAATTGGAGATGCTAAGCAGATGAACCCCAAGTGGGTACGGGGTTGCTACTTCAAAAATTATGGCCCCTCTCTGATGATAGGCGTTGGTGTTCCTTTACCAGTCTTGAGCGAACAAGTAGTAAAAAACTGTGCCGTCAAAGATGAGGAAATTGTTGCTCCGGTGGTAGATTTCTCCATTCCCAGGCGTGTCCGTCCTACCTTCGGCTTAGTAAACTACGCTCAGTTAAAATCTGGTCGCATTACCATTGAGGGTAAACCTGTACGAGTTGCTCCTCTAGCTAGCATTTTTCTCTCGCGGCAAGTAGCCCTAGAGTTGAAAGAATGGATTGTGAGTAAAAAATTCACCTTAGCAGAACCAGTAGCAGCAATACCAAACGACCGCTCCTTTCTGCCTCAAGACTGGGGAACTTCTTCTCGCATTTCTGACATGTTTTGAAGTTCCATCCGGAACGCCGCAAGGGTACTGCGACCATACCTGAAGGGTTGGTCGTAGGGGAATTGCGGTTGGCGCGCAGGTCGCCAACCATCGGTCAGTTCGGAACTTTCTGCCCTTGAACATATTGCTTA
>JBAUJE010000055.1:0-45020 GCA_049683475.1 Coleofasciculaceae cyanobacterium
TGAAACTTTCTACACCAAGAATATTCTGCTCAACGAGGGTATCCGTGCTTGGATGGCACCCCAAGACCAACCTCACCGCAGCTTTGAGTTCCCTGAGGAAGTTCTTCCTCGTGGTAACGCTCTGTAAAAACATCTCTTGGTCAGTACTGAAGATTTAAAGTTCAGTACTGACCCATATAAAATAGTCGGTCATTTAGAAGAGGTAATAGTCTGTGGTAACACTTTCTAATACAGTGGTTGCGGGTAATCGTGACCAAGAATCATCAGGTTTTGCCTGGTGGGCAGGTAATGCCCGTTTAATCAACCTATCTGGTAAGTTGCTCGGTGCACACGTCGCCCACGCTGGTCTGATTGTCTTCTGGGCTGGAGCAATGACCATATTTGAGGTCGCTCACTTCATACCCGAAAAACCAGTTTATGAGCAAGGTTGTATCTTAATTCCCCACCTTGCTACTCTCGGTTGGGGTGTAGGCCCTGGTGGCGAAATCATTGACACCTTTCCATACTTCGTTGTAGGTGTACTTCACTTAATTTCTTCTGCTGTTCTCGGTCTAGGTGGTATTTATCACGCTGTCCGTGGACCTGAAACCTTAGAAGAATACTCTTCTTTCTTTGGTTATGACTGGAAAGATAAGAACAAGATGACCACGATCATTGGTTTCCACCTGATCATGTTGGGTCTTGGTGCTTTTCTACTTGTAATCAAAGCCATGTTTGTCGGTGGCGTTTATGACACCTGGGCTCCTGGTGGTGGTGATGTCCGTATCATCAGCAACCCAACGCTGAATCCGGCAGTAATCTTCGGTTACCTACTGGCGTCTCCCTTCGGTGGTGAAGGCTGGATTGTTGGTGTTAACAACATGGAAGATATCATCGGTGGTCACATCTGGATTGGTCTGATTTGCATTAGTGGTGGCGTTTGGCACATTTTAACTAAGCCTTTTGGCTGGGCTCGTCGCGCCTTTATCTGGTCTGGAGAAGCTTATCTCTCTTACAGCTTAGGTGCCTTGTCTTTGATGGGCTTCATTGCTGCTTGCTTTGTTTGGTTTAACAACACAGCTTATCCTAGCGAGTTCTTTGGACCAACTAACGCTGAAGCCTCTCAGGCTCAGTCTTTCATTTTCCTAGCCCGTGACCAGAAACTGGGTGCTAACATTGGTTCTGCCCAAGGTCCTACTGGTCTTGGTAAGTACCTCATGCGTTCTCCTACCGGCGAAATCATCTTCGGTGGTGAAACGATGCGCTTCTGGGATTTCCAAGGTCCTTGGTTAGAGCCTCTGCGCGGCCCCAATGGTCTTGACATCGATAAGTTAAAGAATGACATTCAGCCTTGGCAATTGCGTCGTGCAGCTGAGTATATGACCCATGCCCCTAACGGTTCGATCAACTCTGTAGGTGGTATTATCACGGAGCCTAACTCCTTTAACTACGTTAATCCCCGTGCTTGGTTGTCAACGTCTCACTTTGTCTTGGCGTTCTTCTTCCTAGTTGGTCATCTCTGGCATGCCGGTCGTGCTCGTGCGGCAGCTGCCGGTTTCGAGAAAGGTATTGACCGTGAGACAGAACCAGTTCTGTCAATGCCTAACCTTGACTAGGTCATATTCAGTCGGTTAGCTGACATCTAAATCCAATAACTAAGAAAGGCTCCTGTGTTCTTCACAGGGGTTTTTTCTAGTTCTAGGTCATATTGATTAGTTCTGAGGCTTGGAGAGGTAAGCTTTCGCACATTTAACTTGGCTATTGACAACATAGGGAGATGAGAAGAATCTTCTTCTTAAGAAACTTTTACTGCTTCGACTTCTGAGGGTTTCGACCCTTCCGCTAACTGTCTCAATGCTGCTTCAAGGTCATGGGTTAGCTGTTGAGCATTCTTTTTTGCTGAGTTATGGCTATAAGAAGCTACTTTGAGGGGTGAACCAATCTTGATTTCCACTGCACAGCCCCAATGTGGAAAAATCTGGCTGTAATTAATACTGATGGGTACGATGTTGAGATCAATGCCGGGATGACTTGATTCTACTTGCAGGGCAATACGAGCTAGACCAGGTTTGAGGGGATGAAGCTGACCGTCACGGAAGATGTCACCTTCAGGAAACATGACTAGGGCTTCTTCTTGGCAAAGTAGTTCTACGCTGTGACGAATACTGCTAATTCCTGGATGTTTGGTGTCAACAGGAAACCCACCCATATTTCGGATAAACCAGCCTTGTAGCCCTTCGCATTCATCTGCCGTAACCATAAAACGTAGGTCACGTCCAGTTATAGGTTTTCCTGCCGCATAAGGTATAAGCAACCCATCCCAACGAGAACGATGAGTTGGGGCCAAGATGACTGGGCCAGTTCTGGGAATATTTTCTTGTCCTGTTACTTTTAGTTTGCCGAAGTAAAGTGGCATGAGAAGACGACGTCCCAGAAAGTAAATTGCTGGGGTTATCCAGTGACTAACACCAGAAGTAACAGGAGCAACTTTTGTTTTGTTCAATGTCTCCTTCGAGTCTTGAGCAGGTGTTGTCTTAAATTGGGTTTTTTCTCGGGGTTTGAGCTGAATCATTACAGATTAATTATTGTTGACAGCAACCTGATTTGCACTTCTACCTTATGTGTTATATCGATTTCTGTCTTCTACTAAAGGGACACTTTTGCTGGTGTCTATCGGGTAGAAAGCATTCCCATCGCGGAGCGTTTAAGACGAAATGAGGAAATCAATTATCCCCTATTTCTCTCATCTTCTCTAACCATATTTGTGCTTATCTACAGAACATTTTCAGCTCTTCTTTAGCTACGTCGCCTTTCAAACCAAGACTGCAACTGCCTGCGGCAGCTAGACTCCATAATTCCTGCCAAGACTGGCAAGGCATGATTTGAACAAGCACTATCAGGAATATTGCTAACAGTACGAATTGCACCAGTTTTTGGATCGTCGGCTCCATAGACAAGAAGACCTAGGCGCGCTAGTATAATCGCGCCAGCACACATGGGACAAGGCTCCAAGGTTACATAGAGTGTGCATTCGTTAAGATGCCAGTTTTGCAAAGCTTGGCCGGCAGACCGGAGAGCTAAAATTTCCGCATGAGCTGTAGGATCTTTTTCACGCTCTCGACGATTCTCTGCCGCAGAGAGCAAGTTACCATTCGCGTCAATGATAATGGCACCCACCGGTACTTCACCAGCATTACCAGCGGCTTGGGCAACTTCCCAAGCGCGCCTCATCCATTGCCAATGAACTAGATAACTTGGGTCATCAATTGTTGGAGGATCTATTGGTACAGTCATGTTTTTCCTGCTTACCCTGCTCCGGCAAGAAAGCCCTCGCTTAGCCTGCGGTAACGCTGCGCTAACAGCTATGGGAGTGTCAAAAGAAAATCCCCGATATTTACAACCCACAGGCTAAAAAGAATTCAGATGTCAGAGCTAAATGTCAGACCTTCTCGGACTAATTAACCCATCTTTGACCCTAAATAAGTCAATCTTCCTAGATTAGCTTGTCGCTTGTTCGAGCAAAGAGTCTAACTTGCCTTGACTATCTAATCTATAAAGGTCATCACAGCCACCAATATGTTGGTTGTTAATAAAAATTTGTGGCACTGTTCTTTGCCCATTGGCGCGTTCGGTCATCTTACTTCTGGCCTGTTCATCGCCATCTATCTTATATTCACTATATTTGACACCCTTCCACCAGAGCAACATTTTTGCTCTAATGCAGAAAGGGCAGGTTTGCCAAGTGTAAATTTCGACATTGGCTTGTATGCGTTCGGGATGACGTCCGAGCAATTGGTTTAGAAAGTCTAGCATTTTACTTTTCGTTAACTTATTAACCCTGAGCCATAGGGCAACTGACTGACAAGACGTGATACAACAGATAGGTAATTGATTAAGCTAAAGCCAGCTTGTCAACACAAGTCCTACCCATGCAAACTACCACCTTTAACCGTAATCCTTGTGTTTTACTTGTGCAAACAGATGAGACAACCGCTGCACGAATGAGTTTGGATTTGAGAGAAGCTGGCTATTATCCAGTAGTTGCTAATGATGCTAGCAGTGCTTGGCATAAAGTCTTTGAACTACAACCAGCTATGGTGGTTGTTGATCGAGCACTTTCGGGTGAATCGGCACTGAAACTTTGTATTCGACTGAGGAGTGCTGGCTCACGCGTACCACTACTGCTATTAATGGCTCACGATAACATTAATGATAGAGTAGCTTGTCTAGAGTCTGGAGCCGATGATTACATTCTCAAACCTTATCGCACAGAAACATTTTTGCAGATGGTGCGCTTTTATCTTGAGCCAGAACCGGGTGTTACGGAACAGCTTAGGTTTGGAGACTTAGTTTTAGACCTAACTACGCGCCAAGCAATCCGGAGTGGGCGGGTAATTGACTTAACAGTCAAGGAGTTTCAATTAATTAAGTATCTAATGATGCATCCTCGCGAAGTACTAACCCGCGAACAAATTCTGGAAAATGTTTGGGGTTACGACTTTTTGGGAGAGTCGAATGTAATTGAGGTTTATATTCGCTATTTGCGTCTCAAGATTGAAGACGAAGGCAAAAAGCGCTTGATTCAAACAGTGCGTGGAGTGGGTTATGTACTGCGAGAAACTTAGAATTGATAATGGTTGCAACAATTCCTACCCTTATTGAAATACCTAACTTGCCACCAACTTCACTCCTTACTTCGAGCTTAGAACTAACAGCCTCGTAACTAATTGACATGAAAACTGCTATGGCTAGAGAGAAACAAGTAAGGAGAATTATAAATCCTCCAATTGGTCTGTTAGGAATGCTCCTTAATATCTACCTGATGGGCTGTTCTGCATCGGTGCAAGCTAATTTGAAGGATGAGCTTAGCAGTACTTGTCAACAGCTACCTTCCCCCTCACCATCAGATATGAACTTAGGTCAAAATTTGCCTATTTCTGCTCAGACAGCAATAGGAGACGAGATAATCTGTTTAGAACTGGCTCAGACAACTCGACAGCAGCAAATTGGGCTGATGTATCGGACATCTCTAGCCGCAGATCGAGGGATGCTGTTTCCCTACAACCCACCACGCAATGTACGCTTTTGGATGAGGAATGTGAGAATCCCCCTCGATATGGTTTTTCTGCGAGATGGGGAAGTAATGCATGTTGAGGCAAATGTACCACCATGCGTTAGCCCTGAGTGTCCAACCTATGGTCCAGAGCTACCGATTGATCAAGTTCTTGAATTGCGAGGGGGACGGGTCGCTGAACTTGGCGTAGAAGTCGGCGACCAAATAAACGTTATTTTCTTGGAGAATAATTAGAACTGAACAATTTAGCTTGATTATTAATTCTTAT
Organism: Coleofasciculaceae cyanobacterium; assembly: GCA_049683475.1. Lineage (GTDB taxonomy): Bacteria > Cyanobacteriota > Cyanobacteriia > Cyanobacteriales > Coleofasciculaceae > JBAUJE01. The sequence goes on from JBAUJE010000055.1 coordinate 5,322, forward strand.
TGAAATTATTGTAAATTACACTAATATTTCTGTATTTTTGGGGCAAAAGTGAGATAACCTTGCCTAAGGCAAAGTAAAAATATCAGAAATCTTCCTAATCTAGATCTTTGGAATATCTGCTTTTTTACCCAGCCAAGAGCGATAAAAAACTCTGGGGTGTTACGCTAGCCGGTCGGGGCGATAAATCGCTAGTTTTGGGTGTGAGGATTAGTGTAGCGAAGAGCGTAATCCTGGTCATAAGTTCCTAGTTCTTACTAGTACTTTGACTGAAGCATTAAAGTGTAAAAATGCAGCGTAGCTTAAACTAAGCTGGAAGTTTTGACCTAGAAACTTATCTATATCTGGGGCAAAACTCTGTTAGCTTATCCCTCAAAGGAAACTAAAGTTCTTTGTCTCCTCTGAAGGGCATCTTTTAGATCTGCAAAAAAATGACTATGCAGGTTCAATTGATACAAATCTCTAATTGAGAGTGATTTCCGACACAGGAATATTTTATTCCTGCCCTGAAAATAGATAAGACAATCAAGGAAGCAGTAAACAGACAGAAGACTGACTATGTTTGCTTCCTGGCAGTAAGTCACTAATTCCCAAATAGAGCATAGCCAAGGAGGTGAAATTTACAATGGCACCTGCCAACCATAGTCAATTTATTCGCTTTCTCCAAGAAGATTTAGCGATTTCAACAGATTCCATTGCGATCGCACAACGGCACCGGGAACAAGACCCAGGTCCTTTGCCGATGATTCTCTGGCAGTATGGTTTAGTTACCCTCAAGCAGTTAGAGCGCATTTATGACTGGCTAGAAACTGCCTAAAATAAAACGAATCGGTTAGGAGCAGACTTAGGGTGAAGAAGAACTTATGCCTTTCGATTAAGCTAAGCTTCCGAGCATCTTTAATGTTTGGTTTTTGTTCAAAATTTTCTCTAGACGGAAAAGAGCAGGTCAAGAATTAACGACCTGCTCTTAATTTTAATTTTTAGTAGGTTGACAAGTTGAAAATTAGCAATTTCTAGTCAGTCAACTAAATATTTCTATGGTTGAGCAAACACACTCGCTGCTGCTGTAACTCCAGCTCCTGGTTTAATTGATTCGTCTCCCAATTGCCACAGAGTCGCTTCAAGAGAGCTAATGGTGGTAAGTATGTCGCGCTCACTGATGAAACCAAGGTGACCAATCCGGAAAATTTTGCCCTTCAAGTGGTCTTGTCCCCCAGCCAAAGAAATATCAAAGCGTTTTTTCATAATGGCACGGATTTGTTCTGTCTCCACAGAGACTGGAGCTACAGCAGTGACAGCAAGACTGGCCGCCTTATCTGCGGCAAATAAAGGTAATCCCAATGCTTTCACTGCAGCTCGAGTTGCCTCCATCAGGCGCTGATGACGTGTGAAGATTGACTCCAAACCCTCAGCTTGCATCATGCGCAGCGCTACTTGTAGGGCTATAACCAAGTTAACTGGGGGTGTGAAAGGATTACTACTTTTGCTAGCTGCCTTACTATATAAACCCAAATCTAGATAGAAGCGCGGCAATTTAGCTGTTTTATAGGCTTCCCAAGCTTTGGGACTAACACAAACAAATCCTAGTCCCGGAGGAACCATATAGCCTTTCTGAGAACCAGAGGCTACAACATCTAAACCCCAACCATCAACTGGTAGATTGAAAGCTCCTAGGCTAGTAACAGCGTCTACAATGATTAACGCCTCACCGTGGTCTTTGACATGACGGTTGATTGTTTCAAGATCGTTGATAACTCCAGTAGAAGTCTCGGAGTGGGTAACAATTACAGCTTTAATTTTCTTTTGAGTGTCAGTAGAAAGCTTTTCTTTGAATTGCTCTGTGTCTAGGGGTTTACCCCAATCTGCGACAATTTCTTCTACTTCTAGACCAAAGGCAGCACTCATCTTAGCCCAGCGTTCGCCGAATTTACCATTACATCCTACTAGCACCCGATCTCCTGGGCTGAGAAAATTGATAATACCAGCTTCCATTGCGCCGGTACCACTAGCCGTTAAGGTCAAAACATCATTACTAGTCTGGTGTAGCCACTTAAGGTTTTGGTTTACCTCTGCCATTATGGCACTAAACTCGCCACTGCGGTGACCCACAGGGTGTTTTGCCAGGGCAAGCAATACTTGTTCTGGTACCGGCGTTGGACCGGGAATCATCAGCATGAGTTTATCGTCCATTTCCTTTCCCCCTATATTCTGGATTAGCATAATCCAGGATCGCACAACTCACCTGGTCTTAGCGCTACTCGTTTGGCAACTACTCTAAAAACAATGAGCAAGTAATAGCAAATTCTTGCTCGAAAGTCCTTAAACTAACTAATTGCTAACTTATGGTTTAGGATGCAGGGGAAAAACATCATCAGATTTTTCTTGTTCTAAGCTAAGAGTATTGAGAGACCAGTGATAATCAATAGGTAAGTTAGCTCTTTGACAGCTTTGTTCTAGTTGCTTCTGCTGAGCTAGAGCTTTACGAAGGGTAATGATCAGTTGCTGAACCTGCTCTCGAACTGCTGGTTGTTGATTGGCAGCAAAGGAAGTTTGTCGCTCTAAAAGTTGTAAAAGAAGCTCATAGTGAATATAAGAGGGGAGAGGGATTGGCTCCATGAAACCTGGCTTACCTCAAATTAAAGAATCTGCGATAGTTTTGGCATATGCAAATGCATAATGCAGGATAAATTATTGGTAAATTATCACTCATCAACTAGGAAAAAGACTAGCGATCATAGCAGTAGGATCAGGCTGTTTCACCAATGACTCACCAATTAAAACGGCAGTAGCACCAGCTGATGCTACCAATTCTAAGTCAGCCGCCGTATGCAAACCTGATTCACTAACGACAGTGATACCAAGCTCTTTAAGCTGATTATTTCGCGCTGCCAGGATTTCGCAGGTAGTTTGCAAATCAACTGAAAAGTCTGCCAAATCACGATTATTTATACCGACTAGGGTAACTCCCTCTATAGCTAACACACGGTCTAGCTCTGAAAGAGTATGAACTTCTATTAGGGGTGTTATTGATAGACCTTTGGCAATTTTGATAAAGTACCCAAGGTCTTGATCTGACAAAATGGCAGCAATCAGTAGAACAGCATCTGCTCCGTGACTGCGAGCGAGATAGATTTGGTAAGGGTAGATGATAAAGTCTTTACATAGGACAGGTAAATCTACAGCAGCCCTGACCTGGCTCAAGTATTCTTGACTACCTTGAAAGAATTTTTGATCTGTTAGCACCGAGATGGCACTAGCCCCTCCTTTTTGATAAGCTTTCCCTATTGCTACTGGATCAAAATTTGGGCAGATGATGCCCTTACTAGGGGATGCCTTTTTGACCTCGGCGATTAGGGCGGGATTTGTCTTACCGGCTCTGAGCGCTTTGTTAAAATCACGAGGGGGTGGAGCATTGATCACTCGCCTGCGCAACTGTGCTAGAGAGAGACGTTCACGCATCTGGTCAACTTCCTGTTCTTTGTGCCAGACAATTTCTTCGAGAATATGGCGTGGTTCGGCATCTGGCAGAACTACTTGATAGCGAAGTGGCTTGAGATCAATGGCTCGATTTGGTGGGCGTCGGCGAATTTGCATCAATTATGGGCTAGTAAAAGTTTTGTTGTTTCTGAAGACGCGCTAAATAGGTTTGTTAGGAACATTCCTTGCTTTTTACTTAACTAACAAGATAGCAACGCTAATGCTTCCTTGCAGTACAGACTGTTCATCCAGAACATGATTTTTAGCTGCTTTCTTCCCCATCAATTTCTTTAACAGGTAATTGCCCATTACCATCTTATGGGGAGAAAGAAGTGGTTAGGCTTAATCTAACCTGAATTTTGTTACTTTTAAGAACTTGTTTTGGCTCGCTTGTAGGCTTCATCGAGTACTTCTGACAAAGTAGGATGAGCATGGACTAAATAGGCAAGATCTTGGACAGACTGATGTCCAGCAATTGCTTGAGATGCTTCGTGAATCATGTCCGAGGCATGTAGACCAAAGATATGAACACCAAGTACTTCGCCCGTATCTTTGCGGTAGATGACCTTAGCAAGACCATCTGACTCACCCTCTGCGATCGCTTTAGAGTTTCCCTTAAAGTAGGCTCTCTCAGAGGAGACCTCAAAGCCTTCTTTTTCTCCTAATTCCTTTGCCTGAGGCTCTGTCATACCCACATAGCTAATTTCTGGGTGAGTGAAGGCTGCGGCAGGAATACTGCGATAGTCTACAGTACGATGATATCCACAGATATTCTCTACAGCCACAACTCCTTGAGCTGAGGCAGCGTGAGCTAGCATTAACTTACCTGTAGCGTCGCCAATTGCCCAAAGGTTTGGCACGGCTTCTCCGTTTAAGATTACCGCCATCCTATCATCAACGTCTATAAAGCCTCGTCGATCCGTCTCAACTCCTACCGCTTCTAGTCCCAAGTTTTTAGTAGCAGGAATACGACCAGTTGCTACCAAACAAGCGTCAACCTCCAGAACATCAACCAATTGCTTAGTTTTAGCATCAGTGAGTTCAATTACCACAGGTGAACCAGGGGTAACTTTTGTGGCAAAAACACCAACATGAGCTTCTATATCCCGGGGGTTGATCAACACCCGCGTTGCCAGTTTGGCGATATCTGGATCAAAGGTAGGCATCAGTTGCTCTAGGGCTTCAATCATGGTGATTTCTGAACCTAGTGCGGTATAAACATCAGCAAATTCTAGACCAATGTAACCACTGCCAATTATTGCTACCCAGTCCGGTAACCAGTCCAGTTTCAAGGCATCATCACTAGTAAATACCGTTTTGCCGTCTAGCTCAATACCTGGAGGTACAAAAGGAACAGAGCCAGTGGAGAGGATAATATCTTTGGCTGTAATAGTTTTTTCGCCGCTGTCTGTAGCTACCGTTACTTTCTGCTGCCCAGCTAACTTGCCCCAACCCTGAATGATATCGACACTCAAGCGTTTAAGACTGTTAGTTAAATCGCCGCGAATTTTACTGACGAGATTACTAGCATGGTCAGCGATCGCCTGCCTGTCAAACTCAACATTACCAACCTGGATACCTAGGGATTTAAGGTGGTGAGTATTACGTAACTCCCTCACCCTCCCTGATGCCGCCAATAGAGCCTTTGAAGGAATGCAACCTCGATTTACACAAGTACCTCCCATTTCGGCACTTTCAATAATTGCGGTCTTCAGCCCCCTACTGACTGCATGTAAAGCGGCACCATGACCACCCACACCGGCACCAATAATCAGTAAATCGTAATCAAATTCCTCACTCACATCTTATCTCCTGACTCACATCTATCTGGAAAATTGCCATTGCCCTATTTATTCTCAGCTTGACTAATCAGAGTCAAGAAGAGTTGGGGTTAGTAGGTTGCCTGTTAATAGCTGTTGGAAGCCAACTTAACAAGCTTCAACAAATTAACAGACTAAACCTTTAACTTCAACTAATCCGACGCTGGCGTTTGGCTTCGTACAACATCAAGCCAGCAGTGATGGCTACATTCAATGACTCTACTCCTGGCACCAGAGGAATCGTCACTTGCTGATCTGCTCTAGCAACTAAATCAGTACTCAGACCTGCTGCTTCATTGCCCAGTAGAATCAGAGTTGGACAGCATAAGTCTACTTCCCAGTAACTTAATGCCGCAGTTGGCACTGTGGCTACTACTTTTATCCCTTGAGCCTGACATCTGCCAACTGACTCTAATAAATTGGAACAGACTAATGTCGGAAGCCGAAACCACTGACCGGCAGAGGAACGCAACACCTTAGGATTCTCTAAATCTACACTATCGGCACTCAACAACAAACCCTCAGCACCAGCGGCAGCAGCAGTACGAATTATGGCACCTAAGTTACCGGGATCTTGCACTCTCTCTAGAGCCAAAGCCAGAGAGAAGGAGAGGGAAAACTCATCTGAAGTTGGGAGACGTTTTTTGGCTACTGCCACAACACCATCAGGTTGAACTGTTGTAGTAATTGACTTAAGTACTGACTGACTGACTAGTTCGGTTCTTGAAGAGCGAGAAGTTGCTTGCTGCCAAAGTTGAGGATAACGCTCTTGCCACTGAGGAGTGCAGCAAACCGTTACTATAGGGTAATGTAAAGCACAAGCTTCTTCTAGCAGGTGCGTCCCCTCCAACAGGAATAATTGCTGCTCTCGTCTACCTTTGGTCGTGTGCAGTTTCCTGATCTGCTTGACTAGAGGATTCTGAGTGCTTGTTAACATCACAGTTTGAGATCCTTGGGGGTAGCAGGCTTAAACCCCAATTTGGGATGCGGAACCCGGGACTTGAACCCGGAAGTCCTTGCGAACACTAGAACCTGAATCTAGCGCGTCTACCAATTCCGCCAGTTCCGCTTATGGCATTATTTACCTTGTGCAGTTTACAATCATGCAACAATAGCTGAAATTAGTCAACTTTTTCTATATTTGTGGCAATTCTCGTATTGAAGTGGCAAGCTTTAGTAGTTTGGTTAACTCTTTACCCTGTATCACCTGCTTAGATCTGATTGTCAATTTCAACTTGGCAGACTTCCCCGGTGAGGAGAGAAATTTTCTCCAGAAACAGAAACTGAAGGTACAATTCAAACCGAACAAACCAGAAAATACAGATTGCCAATCTAGACATTTGCAATCTTTCAGGTAGAATCAGAACCAAATTTTAAAAAATGCCAAGGATTCCGCTGATTCTGGAGGATAGACCAATCAATCAATCTCTGAGTCTGATTAATAGCCAGTCTCTGCCCGCAGAAGACAAGTCAGTTCTAGAAGTTTGGGGCAGAACTTCTCTGAAGGGACACGTTACCACTAGCGGAGCCAAAAACTCGGCTTTAGCGATTATGGCAGGAGCTTTACTCTGCCCTGACGATTGCCGACTGCGCAATGTGCCTTCCCTCGTAGATGTCAAACGGATGACCCAGATTCTCTCGACGCTGGGTCTTAAGGTAGAACGTCATGGTGATACTCTAGACATCGATACTCGTAACCTCAGACTCTCCAAGGCTCCCTATGAGTTGGTTAGTCAGCTAAGGGCAAGTTTTTTTGTTGTCGGTCCTTTGCTGGCAAGGTTGGGAGTCGCCAGGGTTCCTCTTCCTGGTGGCTGTGCTATCGGCGCAAGACCTGTAGACTTACATGTTCGAGGTTTACGGAAGTTGGGAGCCCATGTACAGATTGAACACGGGACTGTCCACGCCTATTTGAGTGGAAGTGGTCGCAAGAGGCTAAAGGGAGCAACAATTTATCTGGACTACCCAAGCGTTGGGGCAACAGAAACCCTGATGATGGCAGCGACTCTAGCAGAAGGGGAAACGATTATTGAAAACGCGGCCCAAGAGCCAGAAGTTGCTGATTTAGCTTCCTTCTGTAATGCTATGGGGGCCAAGGTTCAAGGAGCTGGTACCAATACGATTTTTATCTCCGGAGTTAGCAGTCTTCACTCAGTGGACTATCCGATTATTCCTGATCGTATTGAAGCAGGTACTTTCCTAGTAGCTGCAGCAATGACCCACTCTGAGCTAACTATTTCACCGGTTATCCCAGACCACTTGACAGCGGTTATTGCCAAACTACGGGAAATTGGTGTTCAAATAATTGCAGAGGAACCTCACTTGTTAAGGGTTGTTCCGGGGAAACTACAAGCAACGGATATAGAAACTTTGCCTTATCCTGGATTTCCCACCGATATGCAAGCTCCTTTTATGGCTTTGCTAGCGCAAAGTGAAGGAAACAGCGTAATTACCGAGACAGTGTTTGAAAATCGGATGCGCCACTTTGCCGAACTTAATCGCATGGGGGCAGATATTCGCGTTAAGGGAAATAACGCCATTGTGCGAGGAGTACCCCTGCTATCAGGCGCACCCGTTGTGGCAACAGACTTACGGGCCTCTGCTGCCCTAGTGCTAGCTGCATTGGCAGCAGAAGGAAAAACCACAATTCGAGGATTGCACCATTTAGACAGAGGTTACGAAAATCTCGAAGGTAAACTCAGGCAGTTAGGAGCAAAACTAGAACGGGTAAAGGAAGATCCAGAACAAGAAGTAAAACCTCAGCCTCAAAGCAAAGTTGATATTCTACCTAAGTAATTAGGGCTTGATGAGATAAGTTCGGTAAAGGAGAATGGGGAATGGCTAAAAGGTAATAGTTTAAAGAAATTTACCTTCCCCGTTTTCCTTAAATTAACTTTCCCAGCAATAGCAGCTTAACAGGCAACTTGCCCGCTGTCTCAAAGTCAGGTTGTTTAGTTAACTCTGAGCAGTATGTAGCTGAAAGTTTTCGTAGTAGCCATCAAAATTACAGGCTATCAGTTGCAATAATTTACAGTACCTTTTGGTAAGCCTCAATCATCTGTTTGGCGATCGCTTGCCAACTATAATGTTCCTGAGCATATTTCTGAGCATTAACCCCCCGTCTTTGCCACTCACTAGTATCCTGAAGGGCTAGGCGCAATGTTGCGGTTAAAGTCTCCACCTGACAAAGACTAACCCAACCGGCCTCGGCATCCTTGACTTCTTCCCAAATATGTACTTGATCAGAAATCACCACTGGTGTGCCAGCCACCATCGCCTCTGCCACGGCAATACCAAAGTTTTCGTAATAAGAAGGCAGAACAAACAAATCTGCCTCTTGTAATAAAGCTGTTTTCAAATCGCCTGTGACGAAACCAGTAATTGTAGTACGTGCTGAAATGGGTGAGTTCTCTAACTCTTGACGAATCTGCCTTTCGTAATTTGGGTCTTGAGGATTTGCCCCCGCTAAGACAAAGTGAAAACTTAATCCCTCTTCTAGAAGCTTTAGGAGTGCTGGTATCAGAAGATCCAAACCTTTCTTCGGATCAATGCGGGACATAAACAAGAGTAAAGGCTGGTCATGGGGAATATTCCATTGAGCCCTTGCCTGACCTGAGGGTGGCATTGCTGGTGAATGTACGCCCAGGGGAATTACTATATCTGATGCCTGAGTACCAAAACGTTCAGAAATTTTGGCTTCCTGGGCACTGGTGAAGTGAATTCCCGCGGCCCCTGCTAAATTTGGTCCTTCCAGTAGGGAAGCATAAACTTGCTTGAGTTGTCTTTTTTTGCGTAAATCGGCTGGGTCAAGAGTACCCAAAGGTCTTAGTAAGTAAGGTAGCTGTCGCCAACGTGCTATGGTTGCTGCTGCCGTAGTCACTGGAGAAAAAAGAGCATGAATATGGGCCAGGTCATATTCTGAGGCATGAGTCCATAACCAGCGCAATAAGTCGAGAGAAAATTTGTAGCGACGGAAGGGAGAACAATGGAAGTAGCGAACCTGATAACCATCTTGTTCAACTGGTCTATCTAGGGGAACATCAAGTGGCGGCTGACCCGCATCTCCATTGCTATCTGTCGTCAGCACCATAACCTCCACACCTTGGGAGGCTAATGCTGCTGATAGCCCCTTGACCATCTGACTTGGCCCCCCATAAACCAAGGAAATAGAAGGTACAATTTGCAGAATTCTTAGAGGTTTGTTCACAGGTTAATACCGCCAATAGATAGCCAAGGAACTAAAAAAAACTTGCACCCTTCTTCAATTTTATTCGTCTAACAATTGCTGATAAAACTCCAACTGCTCCTTAGCCAAAGCTTTATTTGTATACTTTTGCATTGCCCATTCATAACCCAGTTGGGCTAACTTATCATTTAAATCTGGCTGTTCCATCAGTGAAGCCAAACAATTGCACAGGGCCGCTTCATCACCTTCTGGAAACACTAAACCAGCGTCTTTGATCACATTAGGAATTTCCCCGGAGTCAGAACCAATTACTGTCACCCTAGAAGCCATTGCTTCTATGAGTACATGACCAAACTGCTCTTTCCAACCGGCGGCTGTCATGGTCTTAAACTTATAAGTTGTTTCAGAAGGTAGGACTAAGGTGTCCATTAGGTTGATGTAGTGGGGCACTTGGTCATGGGGAACACTCTCAACCATAATCAGCCGATCTTCGATGCCCCATTCAGTTGCCTTTTCCTGAAGTACTGATTGTAATGGGCCTCGTCCAAGTAATAACAACTTCCAGGAACGCTCTCGTAACAGGGCAAGGGCTCTACCTAGAGTCATTAATCCTTTTTCCTCAACAAATCTTCCGACAAATCCGACAACAAATTGATCAGAACCAATTCCTAGCTGACTTTTCAACTCTGGCTGTGGTTGAGGACGAAATAGGCTTTCATCAACACCTAACTGAGGTAAGACGGTGGCTAAACCACGATAGTCATCCTGCCTTAAGATGTCTACACCATCTTGATTCCCTGAAATTAGTCCGTGAGTATTACTTAGGTTATAAGCATGCAGTACAGACAAAGGGAATTTTACCTCGTAGGGCAGATTCCACCAAGTAAAGAACACATTTTTCGCCTTCAGACCTAATAGCTGATTAAGTGTAATTAACTGGGCGTAGGCTAAAGACTTTGCCCCCTGTTCGACTTGAATAATTTGAGGTCGAAACTGACGCAATAGAGAAATGATATCAGTCCCAAAAGTGAGCAGTCCCTGGTTATTTTCACTGAAGTTAGAAACTGGCACTACTCGAAAAGACCCTTCCTGAAGCGGCTGGGTTTCGATTATTTTGTTCTGAACGCCACCAGGACGCCAGCGGCGCGGTACTACTACCGTTACTTCTATTTCCGGTGCCAAGCGAGACAATTCTCGCAGCTTCTCGCAATTGAGATCAACAATATAGGTATGGCTGGCAACTAGAATTCTCATTCTAAAGTTGAGGGGTAAGGGATTGGCAAGGGCAAAGACACCTCAAAGCTGGTCTACTGAATGACTGCTGCTTGAGCTGACGGTAATTTTGATGCTTCTTTGTCTAGCTGAGTGTAAAATTGACCAGCTTCACCGCTAGATTTGATTAGGGTGCCTAGAGCGTCAAACAAGCCTAAGGTGTAGAAAATAGCACGGGTGACAATTTTGACAGGAGAGCCACTTTTGTTACAAGGAGGATGTCCTAAAACATGGCAATCAAATAGGCGAGCAAACAGGCGCAATTGTTCCCATAATGTGAGGTTTTTCAGGGCCATTAGGAAGTGGTTATGGTAAAAAGTTAGCTGGTACTTGAGCGATCGCGTACTGATATCATGGCAACCACCAGTTTCCTCACCTAGATGCACGAGATGAGCCTCTGGGTCATACCAAACCTGATAACCTGTTTGACGTAGGCGCAGACAAAAATCGGATTCTTCCCGTACTGCACTACCCCGAAATCGCTCATCAAAATGTAAACCATGTTTAGTAAAAATGTCCCGTCGGAAGGACATATTGCAGCCTCTAGCCGAGATGACACGCTGAGGCTTGACAGTATGCACCAAATCAATGTGATACCAGGCAATCCCGGGGTCCATTGCTTCAGGTGGTAAGTATTCAATCTGTAAATCTTCCCTAGACTCGCTCAGCTTCATGCGGTCAAATACCCGTCCTGCTACAGCGCCAACTTCAGGACGTTCTAGATAATTACGAGCATGAGCTTGTAAATAGCCAGGGGGAAGTTTGACATCATCATCGATAAAAAGAACAATTTCCCCTGAAGCCCTTCTCACTCCATAGTTACGGGCCCCAGGTAAATTAGCCCAATCGACGCGGAACCAGCGAATTTTGCCAGCGCTAGCTACCTCTTCGAGATAGGTTTGGACTTGAGGCTGGTGAGTTTGGGTTTGATCAACTACCAGTACTTCGTAGGTAGGATAGTCTTGCTGAAGTACATCCTCAAGGGTATCCTTGAGGGGTTCTTCCCGCCCATAGGTGGGAATAATTACCGAAATCAAAGGCCAGTTCACGGTTGTTTTAGTTAATTAATTGTTTAGTTTTGAATTATCAGTCTTTTGGTAGTAAACCCCGACAAAAAAGCAATCAGCCAAATTTTTTCTGCTCTCCCAACTTAACAACTAGCTCTAGGGATCATCAACTAGGGACTTTCAGAAAATAAATGTTCTAGAGGGCTAGTTAATAAAAAGGTAATTGTCTGGTAGTCACAGTAGTCTCGGGGTTGGCACCCACGCCCACTTATTCGATAATTTTTTATTTCGAGTCACCCGATTAATAGGCATTAGTTTTAGCAACAGTTCGCCTTTTTGACTTTTTGGCGGACTTTCGCCTTCCAGATGCTTTTTTACCTCGTTTTTTCTTAGATTGAGGCTCATTTTCCTCAGCGGCTAACTTCTTCTCCTGTTCTTGCCAATCTATTTCTGGCATTTTCAGAATAACACCAGCCAATAACCAGTAATAGACAGCTACTGGGTCTACATCTAAGGGATAGTAGTAAGTTTGGTAGCTAATAAATAAAATAAATACCCAGTAACTAGCACCCATAGTGCGCAAATTCTTATCTCTTACTGAGCGGTAAGCTTTAAAAGTCAATACCGTTATGCTTGTGACAAGACCAAGAAAGGCTATCAGTCCCACAGGACCTACCTCATGCATGACTTTGGGAAACCAAGTCTCAATCAAGCTAGTATCACCAAAGACTCGAGCTGAGTTGGTAGCTCTTCCTAATCCTAGACCTAGTAATGAGCCGTCTAGGTTTTTCCAAGTAAAAGCAAATTGCTCAGTAATAAATTCAGTTGCCGGAGAGGCTTCCCAACGACTAACAAAACTGTCTATCCGTTCTTGAACTATATCTGGATAAGTTGTGGCTAGGGTTCCTAGCAAAATGACTAGTCCTAATCCAATGGGTATAAATCTTTTTAAGTTGGTAATTTGACCCGTTAAAATCAACAAAACCACGGTTACTAAAGGGACTAAAGCCAAAGCAATTCTCTGACCGGAAATTACAGCACAGATAAAAACAAATGCCATCCCTATCAAACCAACAATTCGCCATAATGGTTTGGGATCACCAAAGGCGGTGGCAAAAGTCAAAAAGGCACTAGAAATCAGAAACCAACCCCACTGCCAAGGAGCGACAAACGTTCCTGGTAAACGAACCACACCTTGGGATGGGCTGTAGAGCAAAGATCCTCCAACTAAACATCTTGCTCCAATGGAAGCTTTGAACAAATCGGCACCCTCGGCACTACTGGTTCCCTCACAAATACCAGTTAAGAGCATGGTGTACTGAACTAGGCAGAGAGCACAGCAGACAATGGCAAGTACTGTATGCAGGCGTGAGATGAAAAGCAACTCTTTCTGGCTACGGATCAGATAGTAGGTACAAAAGATTAAGGGAACGTATCCCATGAAAATCTTGAGACCTAAAATTCCCATCAAAATAGGAGAATCAATATCAGAAATGCATTTTAAACCTTTGCCCCCCCGAGGCAACTCTGAACAAAGTGGCTGTAATTGCTGAGAGCCATTGACAACTAATATGGTAAGCAAGCACGTGCCCAATAGAATTAGCAAAGATGGTCTTAATGCTTTAGGAATTATGAAGGGTAGTTTTTTCTGCCTACACTCCTGAAAAATACTAATCAAGGCAGGAATATACAACCCATCTTTGGCTAACTGGAGCAGAGCGCTATTGCCAATTGCATAGGTTATAGTACCTCCAAAGGGCATGTAGATTAAAAACACCCAAAGCGCTTTGCGGGGATATTTATAGGCTAGGGCAAGAGAAGTAACGCCGACTGCGGCTGCCACACCTATCTCCGGTTCCGCGATCAGACCTAGCAACAACCCCAATAAACTTCCGACAGAGAAGGTTGTGGTAGCGAACTGAATAAGTTTTTGTTTTTCCTTTTGGGCTCGACGTTGTTGAGCTAGCTGCTCTTTCAGACTTAGGGCTGAAGTCTCCGTATCAGTAGACTTTTTTGATTTCCGCCTTTTTGATTTCGACTTTAATTTTGGCATTGCCTGGTCGTTTCTCTATCCCTCAATTTCGACCAAAGGCACAAAGCCAGAAGCTATGAGCTTATGAGTCAATTGTGTAATAGACAAAATCGCTGCTATCCAAATGCTTATAAGCTTGGTAAACCAACTAGGCATAATGATTTGGGTGCTTGTTGATGATGTCGCCACTTGGCTTGCTATGCTTCGTTTCTTTTGCCTTCAATTGCAGCTTGACGAGATTTGCAACAACTAAATCTCAACCGCTTTTGCACCCCTGAGAACTATTATATTGATTTTTATTTAGTCGGTTTGGCTTGAAAACAAGCAACTATTAGAATTTTGGCTTTTTTTTTGCCCCTTGAGATCCTAAAAACCTCTTCAGACAAAAATAACTGAAACCTCTGTGAATACTGGAACCACTATTCAAGGTAAATTCTCCTCCACTATCTGAGGTTGAGACAATTTTAGTGTCAAATTTCCTCAAAGTCCTGTTTGCACCGCAGTCAAGAACGAGAGTTTAACTACTTTAAGGACTTACTACGGTGCTATCTTCGACAACTCTTAGGGGAAAAGAGCCAAATAAATCAGCCGCCTAGATGTTGCCTTACTATCGAAACCAATTCTGAACTCCAGTAGTTGGCTAGTTCGGCATTGACAGCTTCCACCATAACGCGGATAACTGGTTCAGTACCGGAAGCACGAACTAAAATTCTTCCTTGATCTCCCATTGCCTTTTGACCTCGTGCGATCGCCTTAGTGAGAGCGTCACACTCTTGCCAGTGCAGTCTTTGATTGCGGTCTTCTACCCTTACATTTCGCAGTAACTGTGGGTATGTCCGGAAACTTTGCTCAACTAGTTCAGTTAAAGTCATACCAGACTGGCGTACCAAAGAGGCAATATGCAAGGCAGTCAGCAAGCCATCGCCACTCATTCCATAGTGATGGCAAATAATATGTCCTGATTGTTCACCTCCCAACATTGCTCCACTGCTGAGCATTTCTGCTTGGACATACTGATCACCTACTTTTGTCCGTACCAGAGAACCACCTAACTGCTGCCAAGCTCTCTCAAAGCCCAAATTTGCCATGACTGTAGCCACAATTAAATTTTCTGGTAGCTTTTGGGCAGCTTGTAGAGTCTGACCCCAGAAATAAAGAATGTAATCTCCGTCAATAATGTGACCTTGGGCATCTACTGCCATTACTCGATCAGCGTCGCCATCAAAAGCAAAGCCGATGTCGGCTGAGTGTTGTATTACGGCTTCTTTGAGAGGATTGAGGTGAGTTGATCCACAATTGACATTGATGCGATCGCCATCAGGTTGATCGTGCAAGCAAATAACTTCAGCCCCTAACTGAGCAAATACTTGCGCAGCTAGTTGAGTACAAGCACCCCATGCCAAATCTAGGACAATTCGCATTCCCTGTAAATCATTAGCTGAGGGGAGGGAATGATGCAAAGATTCGGCATAATTTTTGACCAACTCTGGTCTTTGATAGTATTTTCCCCAAGCGTTATGGGGAAGGACAGAACTCATGCCACTTCTTAGACCTGCTTCAATCTGATTTTGCAAGCTAGCCGACAACTTAGTGCCTTCTGAACTAAAAAATTTAATTCCATTATCCTCTGGGGGATTATGACTAGCAGAAATCATAACTCCACCCACCGCGTCAGTCACACGACAGAGATAGGCAATAGCAGGAGTTGGACATAAACCTAGGTTCCAAACCTCTAATCCTGCCCAATTTAGACCTTTAGCAAGAGCCATTGCTAACATGTCACTGGAATTTCGTGAGTCTTGTCCCACAATCACAGGACCTGGTGCTGAGGCACAAGAGCGCAATACCTGACCTGCCCAAAAACCTACTTGCATTGCTAGATTTGAGCTGAGCAGTTCTCCTACTCTTCCTCGAATACCGTCGGTGCCAAATAGATGAGTTGTTGGCAAAGTCAGAGTTTGTAAATTCTCAGCTAAGTTGACATCCGCCGATAATCTTGACTGATGCCGGTGCGATTGCTCAAGACGGAGAAACCCTTGAGTCAAGGCAGGAGATGTAACCATAACTTAATAATCCTCACACAAAACACTCACTGTGGAGGATAACACTTTCTTTATAGTCTTCTTCAATTCAAGCAAACTTATCTAGCAAAATCATCCTGATTGATGGTAAGCTAAAGCAAATTCAGCCTTCAGATTTGGCAGGTTTTCGAGAAACCGTCAAACCAACGCACCATTACCTCATTTGTCTCAATAATCAAATTAAACTGGTAAAAGCTTAGTCGCCTAAGCAATAGGCACGAGCAAAACCAAGACAGGACAGTTAAATTTGCTACCCAGATAGACAGCTTTAGGTATCTGACAAGATTGATCAGAAATGAAAATTTTGAGTTAACACCGCCATTTTAATACTGAAATTAGCGGTGTCATAACTTATAAACCGGCAGATGACAACAACTCTTCCATGGTTTCCCAGGTTATATTTTGCTCGATATAGCGAGGGGCATTAGGGCTATAAGGACTCGCTAGCCGATCTATCTTGATAATCTTTGCCTCTGCTGGCAAAACTGGAATATCCGGATCAAAAGCTGTTGGTCGCATCAAAGAACTGGAAAAGCCCTTATAAATAGCAATCTGGTCTTCTTCACCAGCAATTTCAGCAGTTACAATTAAGACTTCCTGCGGATATTTGCTCGTGTATTGCTCTAGACGCTTACCAAGAAAATCACCCATTTTATTTTCTTTTCGTTCCTGATTAAACCTTGACAAGGGACTAGTATTATTGTTCCATGGCTGACCTACCCTGCTTGCCTAGGCGAACTAAGACAAAATAACTCAAGTAAAGGACGTAAACGATCAATCCCACCATACCCATAAAACCCAATAATCCGAGAGTTGCATTGGGATGGAAGTATTGTTTATATAGTAAGGGCGGTTCTCTCCAAACCTGGCATGAGAATTCCTGAATCTTTTCTGGAGCGAATCCACAAGCAAGGTAAGGAAAGCTTAATATCGCACTAAGTGCGCCGTAAATAGTAATTGCCCAGCGCCACGAAGTTAATGTCAACTTTAAAGGAGTTGAGGCTCTATCCTCTATATCCTCATTCAAGTCAACCCAAAACCAGAGAGAAATTGGAAGAAGGACGTGAGCGCAGAAGCCAGAAATAAAACCAATTGGCCAACCGGCAATCAAGATGTAAACCGTGATCATTAAAAGGCTGGCAACGCGCCAGTAGATGATCAGCAGGCGCACGATGGCATCTGCTTTCTGGACAAAAGCCCAAATGAGTAAAATCAACGGTATGAAGACTGCGAATAAAACGGCTAACCGATAGTCTGTCCAGACTAGTACTTGGAGGAGTTCATCTTGCATTGCTAGTTGCGGAAACGATCTTTATCTATGTTATTGCAGTGTTGGTAGCATCAGAAGCCTCGTCTTTGCCAATGTCCATTAATTTATTTGCCAAAAATAAGCAGTTGGAGATTACTCAATGGAGTTTCCAACTGCTAAATTGATTGGCTAGCCTAGCCTTCACCAATAAGGATTAATTTATTAAGTAGAAGGCTCACCTAGGCCATATTTCAGATTTGAGAGGACTTTAGTCTTCGTATACCCTGCATTCATCAGCATCGGGGTTAGCGTCGCAGTATTTCTCCAAAGAATTTTTCTTAGGCTGCTTTTGTTGCTGGTGTGATGCCTCAGCTTGTAGTTCCTCTACAACGTCCCAAGCTGCTGCACATTCAGGAGAATTTCCACCTTGAGTATCACAAACAGCTCTAGCTTGCTGACGTTCTTGATCAATTTTTTCTTTAATGTCGCTCATTGCTTTTCTTTCCTGACTAACTTTATTTTGTACAGAAAACTTCTTATCTACACTTCCCGTTGCTTAGTCTATCTAAGAAATCTAGATTAGTTTCAATCTAGAGTATAGATTAGGTAGAAAGTACAGAATTATTCGACTATTTATGCCAATGGCTAGCCTGAATCAAGCACATTACTGGTTTTTTTATTCCAAGTAAATACCTGTACAATTCCTGTCATACTATAACATTCTTGAATTTTTCAACTCATTCATTGAAATCATATTAATTTCTAATCATCGGTCTAAGCTGAACTAATCAATCTTTAAAAGATTAGTACTCCGAACAGAGGTTAACGTCCAGATGAGGCTTGATCTCTTGACAGTTGAGCTGATGTTTTGATCAGTAATCTCTTTTAGAGAGACTGAGGTTTTTCATATCCCAGATTGGGATTATCGCAAAGTAGCCTGTCTCTTCAGAGAATTGTTCTCTATTTTTTAAGATTTTGCCTATTTTATCTGGCTGTAGCTTATCAAAACTAGATTAGACTAACTTTGATATTAACTTATGTTAAGAGATTAGCACAAATATTTTACTAGTGGTTTATGGCAAAAGATTTGACAGGTGAGGAGGACACGGGGACACGGAGACGCGGGGACACCCAGAGAGAACAACCCATCAGAATTAATGACATGAACCACTAGTCATGCCCTGGTGCATCTAAGAGCGTTAACAACGCTCTTGGGGTTATGATTATGCTTATCACCCTTGTCATGCTTGGAGTAATAGCCGATCCTCGAACTAAGCACCAGCATTGGAAGTAAACTCGCTATATACCAATGGCTAATCCGATTAAGTGGGCAAATGCCTTATCAACTCGTCCTTCCCTAGAGGCGGCAGTCACAGAAGTAGTAGAGCGCGTCAGTCAATCTATGCCGATGGCAGCTGATTTGGCTTTAGTGTTTATTTCGTCTGCCTACGCTAGTGACTATTCTAGGTTGATACCTCTACTGAAGGAGCGGTTGTCAGTGCCGGTAATCATTGGCTGTGGAGGTGGGGGAATTGTTGGTATGAATAGCCAGGGTGAAGCCCAAGAAGTAGAGGGAACAACGGCTCTGAGCCTCAGTTTAGCTCACTTACCAGAGGTTAAGGTACATCCCTTTCATATACCTGCTAACCAATTACCTGACCTGGATAGCTCTCCAGACACCTGGGTAAAACTAATTGGTGTATCACCTGAAGAACAACCCCATTTTATTTTGCTGGCTGACCCTTTCACATCAGAAGTTAATGACCTACTTAAAGGGCTAGATTTTGCCTACCCAGGGTCGGTCAAAGTAGGAGGATTGGCAAGCTCTACTCAGCCTAATCTGCCTAATAGTTTATTTTATTACTCCGACTCTGAGGAAATACAGCAGACTGCTCATTTTTACCACGAAGGAACTATAGGTGTAGCACTAAGTGGCAATATCATTCTAGATACAATTGTTGCACAAGGCTGTCGCCCAATTGGTCAAATTTATCAGGTAACAAAAGGTGAACGTAACATTCTGTTAGAGTTAGCAGAAGTTAAGGGTGTCGATACCACAACTTCCTCTCCTCAACCGCGTCCCCCCTTAGAAGTGCTACGAGATTTAATCCAAAGTCTAAGTGAACAAGACAGAAAACTAGCCCAGCATTCTCTGTTTGTCGGTATTGCTAGAGATGGGTTTAAGCAACAGCTAGATCACGGTGATTTTCTGGTTCGTAACCTTTTGGGAGTAGACCCTAGAGTAGGGGCGATCGCAATTGGCGATCAGGTCAGACCGGGTCAGCGCATCCAGTTTCACCTACGGGATGCTCTTACCTCAGCTGAAGATTTAGAATTATTTTTGAAGGACTATCAGAAAGAAGCCTCCCAAGCTGCTGATGCTTCTGGCGCTTTAATGTTCTCCTGTCTTGGACGAGGAGTAGGGCTTTATGAGCAACCTGACTTTGATTCTCAACTGTTGCGCCGCTACCTAAAAAACGTTCAGCTAGGGGGCTTCTTTTGTAATGGAGAAATAGGTCCAGTGGGGAATGCCACTTTTGTGCATGGCTACACCTCAGTCTTTGGCATTTGCCGTGCCAAGAATTGAAGTTAGCTTTTGATTCAGAACAGGGGAATAAACTCCTCTTTTGTCTTCTCTCCCTGCTATTTAGAAAACTGCCAATTAATTTTGCACAGGCACTTAGCCCACTAAAAAAGTTGCATGATTGTCAATCAGGGCTGGTTTGCCTTCATTAGTAATGGCGCTAAAAGCCTCGAAGTAGGAGCGAGCCGCAGGAGGAAACTCAGAAAAGTTAAAAATGGCATCACCAGCGGCAATATTAGGCCAAAAGTAGCGTAGGCTAGGGGCAAGTTTTTCTGCTTCTACAAGGGAAAAATTTAAAGGTGGTGTGGTAAGTAGCTTGAGCATGAAGGGAAGCGATTTTTCACCCATCCATTCTCGCGATTTTTGGTGTAAGTTATCCCAACCCGGTACTGAGTCAACTCGATGAGACTCAATTTGCAGCCATCTTTTTCCTTGGTCGTCTGTTCGCAGCTGTAAGATCCGGTAAGGATGAGGATAGCTTACCAACGAACCTGTAGTAATGTCATATAAACCATCCTGATAGGCAATATCCTGAACGTGTAAGTGACCAGTAAATACTAATTTCACCCCAGCCGCCCTGAGGATTTGCTGTAGCCTGGGTGCATCTTCTAACATGTAACGTTTCCCTAAGGGATGGTTGGTTTGATTCGGTACATGCTCAATGATATTGTGGTGTAACATGACCAAGACCAACTTATCCTGTGTTTGGCTAAGCACTTGCTCAAGCCAGTTCAGTTGCTGCTCATCGACACGCCCTAAGTGTAAGCCTGTATGGTCAAATTGGTTAGAATTTAGCCCAATTAGCTGCACCCCAGGAAAAATTTCACAAGTATAGTACAGTTGCTCTGGATTTTTATAGCCAAACTGACCATAGTAGTGGGGAAAGTCCTTCAGTCCAATTGCGCGCTCATTTGCTAAAAAGTTGGGGACATCATGATTCCCTGGTACAACGTAAACGGGAAAAGGCAACTTACTTAACCGTTTTTGTAACCAAGCGTGATTTTCTGGTTCGCCATCTTGGGTTAAGTCTCCTGGTAGTAAGAGGAAGTCTAGCTGTTGCTGCTGCAAATGGTCTAAAACTAACTCTAGTGCCGCAATACTAATTTCTACTAGATGGAACCCCCTGGAATGATTAACGATAGTTTTGGGCAAGCCGATGTGGGGGTCACTTACCACTGCAAAACGGAAATTGAGACTCATGTTGCTAATTTAATTGAAGCCCATTGAGAGCATTATAGATACTATTCCCGTCTCAACTTTATCTTAAAGCTTGGGAAATATGCATATTAATTTGATTTAAGTTAATTCTCAAAAGGATAATTCTAAAAGCTCTTGAACTGCTGGTTTAATTTCAGCCTTACTTTTGACAAATCGACAGAAAGATACTTGAGAAGTCCAAGTTTCATAGAAAGCTTCATTTTTGTAGTAAGCATTGGGTAAAAATATGTGTGGTATTTTTAAAATAAGGCAGAGAATATGACCGTGCAGTCGATTAGTTATCGCTAAAGGGTACTGACTGAACTGATAAAATCCATGATGGATTAAATTCCATGATTTATGTTGACTCTCGGCATCATGAATATAATTTAGTTTCGCCACATAGGGGTGGAAATATTTCCAGACTTGTCGAGATACCCAGGAATTAATAATTAGTTCATCTCGATTTTTCGTGCCAGAAATAAGTCTAAGCCAACCAAGAAGCTTTTCTATTCTTGGTTGTCGATCTTTATACTTAAAAGCAGCCCAGTCTTCAACACTTATATTTTTTAAACCAAGAGAGGAGCGTGGAATTTTTTCTTCTAGTTCTTTATCTTGTCTACAAAGAAAAAGCCAGGAGTCTTTAAGTTTAGGTTTTAAAAATACTTCTGGCATGTTCACTAGTTGAAAAGCCATGTCTGGTGCCATCAAGACTCGACAGCCATCAAAGTTTTTTGTAGCTATTTCATAGCTACGCATCTCTCTAACAAATATAGTTAGTTGAGGATGAGAGTTAAAAACTTTCGCCGTTTTATGCAAATTTTCTGTTTGAGTGAAATAGATAGTTTGTGGTAGTATAAAGATAGGTCTATCTTTATATTTAGAGATAATCTTTTCTCTAAAATCCTGCTCATCTGGCCAAAGGTCACCTAAGTTTCCCCCCCCAGACAAAAGGATAGGAGCCTCGCCAATCCGCTCCTCCATCTCTTTATCACTAAAATTGTATATATTGGCTGTATAGTTTATTCTTGTCTTGAGAACATCAGTTAGATAAAAAAGTTCTCCCATCCAGATTAAATGATCACCGACATTACAATGTCCAGGACGATCCAGTAAAGCACAATGTTGAAATTGCCCTACTTTCCCTAGGGATTGATGCAACAGCTCTTTAATCTGCTCTGGTGTTGAAATATTCATGTTTAAGAAGATATTGTTAGATAGATATCAGTAATTACGAAATGGATTCAGGTTCTGCTGTAATAGCTCAATTAGCAAAGAAAATCATTAGCCTTAACAAATCATCGACCTATACTAACTCTACATTTACACTAGAGTAAAAGTTCTATCTAGGGAGAAGCCAAGTAGATAAATAGAAGGCATCAGTTAAGATTAACCATTGGCATTCTAAACTAATGCCACCCTCAGAAAAGCTAAATCCAATTTAAGGAGGTGTAGTTCTTGCCAAGAGTCCGAGTGCGTCAACACGTCAATCCTTTCCATAAAAGATACCAGACACCAGTGACTCCTCCCAACTGGGAAAAAGTGTATGACCAATTCAATAAACCTCTGCATCTTGATATTGGCTGTGGGAGGGGTGAATTTCTATTGAGAATGGCAGTACTAGAACCAGACTGGAATTTTTTGGGATTGGAAATTAGGGAGCCATTGGTAGAAAGAGCAAATACTCTAGTCGATGAGTTGGGATTAACTAATCTTTGCTTTTTATTTGGTAATGCCAGTAACTGCTTACCGCCAATTTTTCAGTCTTTTCCGGGTGAGTTTTTGCAGCGTGTGACGATTCAATTTCCTGACCCCTGGTTTAAAAAACGGCATGCTAAACGTCGCGTGCTACAGCCGGAACTAGTAAATGATTTAGCAAATTATCTTTCCTGTGGAGGTATGGTTTTCCTTCAGTCCGATGTAAAAGAGGTAGCCCAGGAGATGTGCAATTATTTTGAGGCAAACCCAGCTTTCTCTAGGCAAGACGAAGATTGGCTGATGACGAACCCTCTACCAGTTCCCACTGAACGAGAAACTCTAACTCTCTCTCGCCGTGAACCCGTTTATCGTGCTTTATTTAGTTGCTCAAAAAAAAACCACCCAATTTAATGTCTCTGAAGTCTCTTTCTCCTGCTGTGTATTGGTTCAGAAGCTCTGTTACATCCATGTTCATTAGCTAGAAAAAACTATAATTTAACTTGAATCGTTAAAAACAAGTTACAATTATTGAAATAACTTTACAAAGCCTCTTCACCCGGATACCATAGTCATGGGTGAGATGGACTATCCTCACAAAACTCCTGGGTAGTTAAAAGTACAGACGAAAGTGCTTCTGCTTTTCGGAGCTAACCCACAGGTCAAGTAATCCTCTCAGTCCTTGAGTCAAATCATACAAACCTTGTTGCAGAAAAAACGTGATGGATACCAGCAGACTTCTAGAACTTTACGCCGTAGGTGAGCGCAATTTCAGTGAGGTAGACTTACAGCAAGCTAGTTTGAGCGAAGTCAACCTTACGGGAGTTACCCTAGGTAAAGCCAATTTAGCTGGTACCAATTTAAGTCATTCAGTTTTACATAAAGTTAACTTAAGTGAGATTAATCTAACTGGAGCAAGACTTTGGCGAGCAGACCTCAGAGGGGCTTCCCTTGTGAGGGCAATCTTAACTAATAGTTGTATGATTCGGGCTAACTTGACCAAAGCAGACCTGCGTCAAGCCTTTCTCAACCAAGCGGATCTAAGACTAACAAATTTCTGTTGTGCTAACTTACAATGCGCTGATTTAACAAGGGCTGACCTACGCTATGCTGACTTGCGAGGAGCTGATTTGACTGGGGCAAATTTAAGTAGAGCAGACCTGACTGGAGCAGATCTCACTGGTGCTAACTTAACTAACGCGACTTTGAAAGGAGCCATTCTTACGAAAGTAGACTTAGGGAAGGTTACTATACGTAATGTAGAGTTGCTCAACGCAAAACTAACACAATCTCGACAGGAGTTAGTAAGTAGTTAAACAAAATCAATTACTTACTTTCCCTCAAATTGTACGACGAGTCTTTATCTAAAGACCTCACCAAGGTTTCCTAATCTCTGTCAGCATCTATCTCAAGGCACTAGTGCTTAATAAAGCATCACAAAATATTAATTAAATAGTTTATTTGATTAATGGCTCTAATAAGTAATTGCCTCTCGCAACTATTTAGGCAACCTAAAAACCCCTACTGTAGTTTTTCATCAACTAGTAAACGGGAAATAAGCAAGCTCAACCATTTAAGAGGGATAATACTATCAAATCCCTAACATTTCCAGAACTCAAATTAACTGTAGAGACAACTATTAAAGCTTCAGGAATATATTTATGAGATTGCCTTAAAATCATCAATAAATCAATTAAAAATTATTTTATCTCCCCCGCCCCCCTACCTCCCCTGCTCCCCTACCTCCTTGTGCTTCTCTATTTCCTAAACTCCCTCGGCTTCAACAGTTTCCGCCTCAGGATACAATCCTAGGGCTTTAGATAACTCACGAGCAACATGAATTAAGAAGCCAGAGGTTTCTTGATTTCCTTCATGTGCCAGCATCGTTGAGACTCGTACCAACATCAGCACCAGACCTGAATCCATTAAGTCTGCCTTAGCTTCTAAAACTTCTGGTTCTTTGCCATTTGGGCATTTAATCAGATCATCTATCAGATCTAAATAAGCTTCTTGACGTTGTTCATCCATAATACTTAGTTTCTATCAGTACACTCATTATTGCCCTAGCTATTCAGAGCTATAGGTTCGATTTGATACAAACTAAGCTATATCTCTGATTTCGTAATCAAAAATTAAGAATCTAGAACAGCTATTTTTTATAGAAATTCCAAAATATGCTCAGATGTGATCTGAGGTTGTTCCAAGTGAGGAACATGACCACAATCTTTAATCCAAATTAACTGAGAATCTGCGATCGCCTCTTTCAATTTAGGGGCATCACTAGTACCTAATATTTTGTCAGAGTCACCCCACAAAATCAAAGTCGGCTGCCTAATTTCTACCAACTTATCACGAAAAGAGCCATAACCTCCGCTTTTGGTAAAGGCTTTTAAAGCTTGACTCCACCCCTCTAATTTTAGATGTAATTCGGCACATAATAAAGCATCAGCTGTAACAAAACTCTTATCATAATAAGCATTACTACTAATGCTTTTTCGTACCTGTGGACGGCTTAAAAATTTAACAGCTAAATCATCTAGTGGCCAAAACAAAAACTTACCCATAATTGCCCCGCCACTATAACCAGCGCTATCTAGTAACACCAATTTTTTCACAGCTTGGGGATAGTCCAGGGTAAAATCAATGGCTGCGGTTCCTCCCATGGAAGCACCTACTAAAATCACAGGTTCATCAATTAAAGTTTTCCAGAAGTGATAAAGATGAGTTTTTATTGCCGTTGCACTGAAAGAAACTCCTGTTAACCTTTCCGTAAAACCAAAACCCAATAAATCAACGGCCCATGTCTCATTGTTAGCAGCTAGTAGAGGAAATAAACGACGAAATTCAAATATAGAACTGTCAAAACCATGTAATAGTAAGATGGGTGTGCCACCACTACCTTGATGTACATAACTCGTGGCAATTGGCTGTTCACTCAGAGGAGTGATAATAGACTTTTTTTCAATACTTTGGGCAAGAGCAATAGAAGTAGATTCAGTTAATTGAGAAACTTCAGGTGGTAAAAAATTAGTAGACATACCTTTAATTGACTATAGCTACTTTGGCTCTCGTTACTTATTAAGTATTACTTTACTGGCTGCTATTGTCGCTTTTTCCCTGGCTTCTTGCACATCTTTACCTTTGGCTAAAGCTACTCCCATGCGTCGTCCGGGACGGGAGTTAGGCTTACCAAATAATTTAATATCTACATCTGCTTCAGCTAAAGCCTCAGCTACGCCAGTAAAAAAGATGGAATCGCTATAATCTTGCGCTAAAATTACTGCACTAGCAGATGGCCCTAATTGTTCTATCTTGGGAATAGGTAAGCCTAAAACTGCCCTCAAGTGCAACTCAAACTCATTCAAATTTTGAGAAATTAAAGTCACCATACCAGTATCATGGGGTCTGGGAGAAAGTTCGGAAAATATCACCTCATCTTTTGTGATAAAAAACTCTACGCCAAAAATACCAGCACCTCCTAAAGCATCAGTCACTTTTTGAGCGATGTCTTGAGCGGTTTTAACTTTTTCTACGGAAATATCTATCGGTTGCCAAGATTCTTGATAATCTCCTCTTTCTTGTCGATGTCCGATAGCTGGGCAAAAAATTGTCGGTGCCTTCCATTGTTTGACTGTTAAGAGAGTAATTTCTAATTCAAATTGAATAAATTCCTCAATTATCACTTTTTGACTATCGCCACGGGAACCCTCAATGGCATAGTTCCAGGCTTTCTCTACTTCTTCGACCGAATTAACAATTGATTGACCTTTGCCAGATGAGGACATAACTGGTTTAACCACGTTGGGAAAACCAATTCCTTGAGAGACTGCTCTTAGTTCTTCGAGATTGATTGCGTAAGCATATTTAGCTGTTCGGATGCCCAGTTCTTGATGAGCTAATTCCCTAATTTTGTCACGGTTCATTGTATAGTTAGTTGCTTTTGCCGTGGGAATAACGGTAATGCCTCGTTGCTCAAATTCTAGTAATTTTTCTGTTCTAATTGCTTCAATTTCTGGTATGATTAAATCAGGTTTGTGCTTAGTAACAATCCTTTCTAAATCATCGGCACTCAGCATAGAGATAACTTCTGAATAATCAGCAACCTGCATGGCTGGTGCGTTCTCATAACGGTCAACGGCAATAACCTGGTTACCTAATCTTTGAGCAGCGATAACAAATTCTTTGCCTAGTTCTCCTGAACCAAGTAGCATAAGTTTTTGGGGAAGCTTGAGGGAATCTGGCATTATTAGCTAGTTGATGTCTGTAGTGGGATCAATAATAGAGCTTACCTCAATTCCATGAATCAATACTTTGCTACAGTTGCCCGTGGTTTAGAATCAATAGCAGCAAAAGAACTAGAACTACTAGGTGCTCAAGAAGTTCGTCCAGATTTTACCGGAGTGCATTTTATTGGTGAGCACGCCTTAATGTACCGAGTGAACCTTTGGGCAAGAACTATTTTTCGGGTACTAGTCAAGCTAGCGGAGTTTCCCTGTCCCAATGCTGACAGACTATACCAGGAGGTGCAAAAAATAGCTTGGGAACAGTATTTGCAACCTCACCACACCTTGGCGGTTAATTCCACTGGTGGTAATCGCCAACTTAACCATAGCCACTTTACTGCCTTACAAATTAAAAATGCGATCGTAGACCAACAGCGCCGCCAGTTTAGTCAGCGTTCTAGCGTTGATAGTAAAAATCCTGATGTTCTGATCAATGCTCACATTTATCGGGATCGTTGTCTTCTCAGTCTAGATAGTTCAGGTAGCAGCTTGCATCGTCGAGGATATCGTCCTGCGATGGGACTAGCACCTTTAAAAGAAACCCTGGCCGCCGCCTTACTAGAGATGGCTGATTGGCAACCAGGGATACCATTTTTAGATCCCCTCTGCGGTTCTGGAACCTTACCTCTAGAAGCTAGTTTAAAGGCTTTAAACATTGCCCCTGGCTTATTTCGCCAACGCTTTGGTTTTGAAAGCTGGTCTAACTTTGAAGTTAATCTTTGGCAAAAGTTACTAACAGAAGCGAAAGATTGCCAGATATCAGATTTGACAGCACCCATCGTGGGTAGCGATCGCAATGGTGATATCTTAGAACAAGCTTACCTTAATGCTCAACAATGTGGCGTTGCCAATCAGGTAAAATTTAGCCAAACTGAGCTATCACAAATAGAAGCACCAGCCGAACATGGCATAATTGTTTGTAACCCTCCTTATGGAGAGCGCCTCGGCAATACCCAAGAACTGGGTGATTTATACAAATTGCTCGGCGATGTCTTCAAACAACGTTTCAAAGGTTGGACAGGGTATATCCTCACTGGCAATAAGGAACTGGCAAAGCGAGTGGGGCTAAAAGCCTCACGTCGTATTCCTGTCTATAACGGGGCTATAGCCTGCACCCTCTTGAAGTACGAATTGTACTAAACTCTCTACCGGAGGGGCTTTAACTGATTTTACCCTTTACTATTGAACCTAGGGGAACAAACTCTAATTTGAACCTTTCTTCAATCTTACTGGTGTTTTTATTGAGATAGCGATGGTTTAAAATCCAATCGTCCATCAAAGCAGCTTATGTCCATTAAATATGACAAGTTACTAGTTTTAGATCTAGATGAAACATTAATTTATAGTACCCCTAGACCACTAGCTAGAAATCCAGATTTCTGGGTACTTGGATATTATGTCTACAAAAGACCGGGAGTTGATGAATTCCTCTCAGCTTGCATGTCTTGGTTTGAGATAGCTGTTTGGACGGCGGCATCTTCTAGCTATGCTCATCAGATTGTTAAAAATATTTTTCCTGATCCGACACAACTTAAATTTATCTTTACTGGAGAACGGTGCCGCTTACAATTGGATAGAGACTCTGGTGTTTATCAAAGCATTAAATCTTTAAAAAAGATAAAAATAAAAGGATATTCTCTGAAAAAAGTGCTTGCCGTCGATGACAAACCAGAGTCATTTAGTGATAATCACGGCAATGGTATTTTGGTAAAAGGATACAACGGCGAAGCAGAAGACCGAGAATTAATACTCTTGCTGAAATACTTAAAGATGATTGGGCAAGTGAAAAATGTTCGGAAAGTTAAAAAGAAAGGGTGGAGGGAGAAGGTAAAGTAACTAGTAAGTAGTTGTGGGAAATTAATTAGATATCAAATTTCTACTATTTGAGAAACGCTATATCAAAACACAGGTAATTCCAAAACAAATCCAGGTAAAATATCTTCTCCCGATAAAGTCGTTGGTAATTGCACTATTTCCATCGGTTGATGTTGACGATATATTTCTACCTGCTGATTTTGAGGATTAATTAACCAACCTAATTGCAAACCACTATCGAGATATTCCTGCATTTTCTCTTGCAGTTGACTCAAAGAATCAGTGCGAGAACGTAATTCAATGACAAAATCAGGGCAGATAGGGGCAAATTTTTCTTGTTCTTCTAAGGTTAAGGCCTCCCAACGTTCATTGGCAATCCAAGGGACATCAGGGGAACGCTTACCGCCATTAGGTAGGATAAAAATGGTAGAGGAACTAAAAACTTTTCCTAGTTTAGTCTGACGATTCCATAACCAAACTAAACCATTTAACTCAGATTCTCGATTACCGCTAATTGCACCGACAGGAGGCATAATTAAAAGTTCTCCTTGAGCAGTTTCTTCGAGTCGCCAATTTTCATTGATTTGGCAGAGTTGATAAAATTGTTCATTGCTTAAGCCAACGGTTTTTATATTTAAAACAACTGGTTCTGAAGTAATCATTCTTTCTTCCTACTCTAGAGGATTTATAAATGAGTTGTAAACTTGTAATGTCTTTCTTTATTGTACTCAAAAATTTCTATGGGCAGTCCCAGTGAAAAATTCACCGCCATGAATGAAAATGGAAAATTGTTAATTAAAGGGAATAGGGAACAGGGAATAGGGAACAGAAATCTCATTCATTGTTAGTTATCTCCCCCATCACCCCATCACCTCATCACCCCATCACCCTGTCTCCGTGTCCCCGTATCTATCTCTAAGAGGAGGTTAGGATAGGAGCAATTAATCTGTAGCGGCAGCACTAAGAGACTTATGTCTGGGGAACCTGGAATTAAAGTTGAGAGGAATCGTCCAGTTTTACATAAGGATATTCAGGTTAACCCCAAAAGCCTATTTATGTCCCTTGGTAAAGCTGCGATTAATGGGGCGTTCCTTAAATGGGATGACTTGGCTGAAAATGGGGTTGAGGTTTTAGAATCCCTGGGACTAGAGGCAAAATCGGGAGAGATTGCCGGTTTGCTGATTGTCCGCGCTTTAATGCGAGGGATGGAGGACTTATTAAAAGAGAATAAAGAGCTATTAATCAAGAAGCCAGATAATCTTAAGGCATTGTACAAAGAACTCAATTCCTCGTTGGAACAGGGTGAATTAGTCATTGACCAAAGCTTTTTTCAGCGTCCCAAAGACTTGCCGATTGTGCAAGCGGCTAAGACAGGGTTTGCCAACTGGTTAGAGGAATTTGTCGAGAAAAAGGTTGAGGCGGAAAAGATTAGCGATCGCCTACCAGCTTACTTTGTTTTTGCCCTAAATGAAGAGTGGCGGACTCGTAAACAAGACTATACTGCCCTCAAGGAAGAACTAGACACACCCTTCACCCAAGCTACAGAACGAGAACAGGGCTGGTTACGGTATCGGGCATGGTTGCAAAAACGAGTTGATGAGCCGATCTTCTTGGAAGCCTTCAGCTTGCAACAGGTTTATGTGCCGTTAAGAGCTTACTACAAGGAAGAGGTTAAAGGACAGACGGAGCAGAAATTAACACGAGGTATCACGGAAGAGAAACAGTATCAACGGGTGGTTGTTGATTTAAGTAGTGAATTGGAAACTTGGTTGCAGGAAGCTAAACCAGATGATGCTATCCGTTTAATTAGTGGTGGGCCAGGAAGTGGAAAGTCTTCCTTTGCCAAAATATTTGCCGCACAACAGGCAGAAACAGGGAAAATTCCAGTTCTGTTTATTCCTCTACAGACGATGCCAAGTTACTGGAGCAAGATCAGCGGCAACTTTGGTGGCAGTTTTATGGTAAGGCAAAAGGGAAAGACCATAACGGTTTACCCTCAGAATTAGCTCAACCTAATCTGGTTGAAATTACAGCTCAACCCCTGCTGAATTATCTGGTTGCTCTCAGTATTGAGCGGGATAAGTTGCAATTTACAAAAGAGACTAATCTCAATGAAATTTATGGGGACTTACTAGAAGCTGTTTATGAGCGAGGCTATGAAAAGCATGGCAATCCGGTGATAGAGGGAATTGAGAAACATGAGTTTATAGGTATTCTTGAAGAAATTGCCCTAGCTTGCTGGCATGGAGATGGTAGAACAACCACGGTAAAAGAAATTGAAAATCACTGCGATAACAGTGGACTCAATGAGGTTTTACACCGCTTTCAAGACAGCTTTAAGGAAGACTCAAAAGCTAGCATCACTCGTCTGCTAACTGCCTTTTACTTCCGAGAAAGTGGTGATGTGCGAGAAAGCGAGAAAACCTTTGAATTTACTCACAAAAGCTTTGGCGAGTATCTAACAGCAAAACGCATTGTGCTGGGAGTGCAACTGATTCAGGAAGCTTTAGAAGAACGCCAAAAAAAATTTCGTAAGGGATTTGATGAAAGAACAGCCCTAGTTGAGTGGGCAACTCTCTGCGGTGCGTCGGTAGTGGATGAATACTTGTTTCGCTTTATCTGTGATGAAATCCGTTTACAAGAACCCTCGGATGTTGCCAAATGGCAGAAGGTTTTGTGCCATCTAATTGAGGTATTGATGGTCAATGGATTGCCCATGGAAGATTTGATGGTAAAGCAGAAGCTGAACTTTCGCAGTGCTATGCAACAAGCTAGGAATGCTGAGGAGGCTTTGTTGGCGGTATTAAATGCCTGTGCGAGAGTGACCCAAGAAATCTCAACTATTAAATGGCCATCTCCTGAGAGTTTTGGTGCGTGGATATGTAGGTTGCGAGGACAGAGAGCAGACGATGAAAATTTACTGGCTTTAGAATGCCTGAGTTTTTTAGATTTGCAAAATTGTGTTTTCATTAGGATTTATGCAAGAGGTCTTATCTATTAGATATATCAAAACACAGGTAATTCCAAAACTAATCCCGGCAAAATATCTTCTCCCGATAAAGTCGTTGGTAATTGCACTATTTCTATCGGTTGATGTTGACGATATATTTCTACCTGCTGATTTTGAGGATTAATTAACCAACCTAATTGCAAACCACTATTGAGATATTCCTGCATTTTCTCTTGCAGTTGACTCAAAGAATCAGTACGAGAACGTAATTCAATCACAAAATCAGGGCAAATAGGAGCAAATTTTTCTTGTTCTTCCAGGGTTAAGGCTTCCCAACGTTCATTGGCAATCCAAGCGACATCAGGGGAACGCTTACCGCCATTAGGTAGGATAAAAATGGTAGAGGAACTAAAAACTTTTCCTAGTTTAGTCTGACGATTCCAAATAACTACATCTGCATTGAATTCAGATTCTCGATTACCGCTAATTGCACCGACAGGAGGCATAATTAAAAGTTCTCCTTGGGCAGTTTCTTCGAGTCGCCAATTTTCATTGATTTGGCAGAGTTGATAAAATTGTTCATCGCTTAAGCCAATGTTTTTGATATTTAAAACAACTGGTTCTGAAGTAATCATTCTTTCTTCCTACTCTAGAGGATTTATAAATGAGTTGTAAACTTGTAATGTCTTTCATTATTGTACTTAAAAACTTCTATTGGCAATCCCAATAAAAAAAAATCACCATCATAAATGAAAATTGAAAATTGAAAATCGTTCACAAATAAAAACTAGAAGAAGGTTTTAAAAGCTAATATTCTAAGATTTCTTTAGTTGTCTTTTCATCCCTCAATTCAGCAACGCCCAAAAGTCTAATAGACTAATTTGAGGTTGGCATAATAAACCAAGAACCCTCAAACCTGCTACTATGACCACTTCTACACCCCCACATCAAAAATCCCAACCTTTCTATCCCAGTGCTGATGGTGAACCTGTGGCAGAAACCTATGCTCATCTCTATACTTTGTTAAGGTTAGGTTACAGCCTAGCGAACTAGATGCTCCGAAGGGGGGCAACCATGACTGTAACGACCAAGAAACTAACTTTTGAGGAGTATCTTACCTACTCAGACGGGACTAATACCCGCTATGAGTTGGTGAATGGGGAATTAGTAGCAATGAGCATCGGTACTGGACAACACGGGGAAATAATTGACTTTCTCTACCGACAAATTGATGCTGAGATTGGACGTAGCAGACAGGACTGGATTATTAGACCTGTGATGATTGGTGTACGTTCGCCTCGTGCTGGCAAGTGGAATACCTCCCGCATTCCTGATTTGACGGTTATTCCTACTCAGCAATGGCGCGAGTTAAGAAACCGCGAGGCTGTGATTGAACTAAATGAACCCCCTCCGATTTTAGTAATAGAAGTAGTTAGTGAATCAACAAAGATTACAGACCATCGGGCCAAGCGAGTTGAGTATAACGTTTTAAATATTCCAGAATACTGGGTAGTTGACCCATTAACATCAAAGGTAACGATTTTCACCCTGGTTGAGGAACTGTATGAGGGGGTGGAGTTTGTTGGTACTGAGCAAATTGTTTCAGGTATTTTTCCAGAGTTGAATCTAACAGTTGAGCAGATTATTGAGGCTGGGGTAGTTTCTGGCGATGAAGAAAACGAATGAGAGGCGTTAGACAAAGCCGGATGCAGCGAAGCGAGTATCGCATCTTTGTTCGTGCCAGAGAGGTATCTGAAATAAAGTTCGGCAATGCTCTACTAAAGCTAGGTTACAGTTTACTGGACTCTGAATTTTAACCCACCCATGCCTCTAAAGAACTAAAACCGCTAAGATACAGTCATCATCTCCCCTAGGTAGTCGTCATGGTAGAGTACAACTCGTTGCAATACCTGCTCACAGAAGAAGACCTGCCTGAAACTGACAATACCCCTGTGGATAATGAGCTACAAATCCTCATCCCTAATCTGTTACGAGCAATCCTGGCTCTTTTGTGGGCTTCCCGAATGGACTGGTTTTTGGGAGTTAATCTGGGAATTTATTATGACTCTAATAAACCAGCCATTGCGCCAGATGCTTTCTTGAGTCTAGGAGTGCCAAGGCGCAGGAGTGCCAAGGGGCGATTGAGTTATGTTGTCTGGCAAGAAAACAACATTGTACCTCAGTGGGTTTTGGAAGTTGTCTCTAAAACGCCTGGTGGTGAATACGACGATAAGATGACCAAGTATGCCGAGATGGGGATACTTTATTACACCATCTATAACTCGGACTACTGGAAACGGGACAAGCATGAGCCGTTTGAGGTTTATCGCCTAGAGAGGGGAGCTTATGTGCGGCAGAGAGGAAATCCTATCTGGATGCCGGAAATTGGGCTAGGGATTGGGTATGAGCAGGGGACTCATGAGGGTTGGAGTCGTGAATGGCTGTATTGGTATGACCAACAAGGCAACCGATTTCCTGCGCCGGAGAATGTAATTGAGCAAGAGCGGTTACGGGCTGAGCGAGCAGAGCAGCAACTTGCAGACTTAATTGCTAAGTTACAAGAGAGGGGGATTGACCCAGATACCCTGTAAAAGATTTTCCTATGTTTCTCTGTGATTGAACTCAAGGTATTACTTCGACTTCGGTAGGTACGTCTACTAATTCGACGTGTTCGACTTCGTAGATATTAAGTGGATCATTTTCATCAAAAACAATTTCTACTTTTGCTGTGGCAATTCCAGACTGCTGCTCTCCAACTACGTAAATTGTATTTAAAAAGACCCATTCTCCGTCATCTGGATCTCGGTAACACATATCTCGATCAAGTCTGCTACCATTTGGAGTAAAAGCTATTTCTAGCTCTAGTTCACACTTAAATTGATATTCATCATCAACATCTAAGATAGATTTTTTTTTGATGATTTTCATAGAATTAAATTCAACATCTATCTCGTCAAAATAGTCTGATGAACACTTTTCTTTCGGATGACACCATTTTTCGGAAAATTCCAACTGTTCAAAGTTTTCAGCTACTCTTTCTTTTATTCTTTCTTCTATATCATTTAGGTTTTGCTCTAAAATCTCAGATACTAGTTTCCAATAATATGCCTTAATTGCTGTGAGAAAATTTGCTTTTAGAGCCTCAGCCTGCTCTGAAGTCTCCAGCTTGGATTGTAAAAACTCTCTAATTAATGGATGAATCTCATAGCAAGCTTCTCTTTCTTCAAGCCTTTGAATCAAATAAAGCTTGTAGAGTTGCTTTTTAGCTGATTGAACATCTGTCTTTGTCCAATTTAGGGACTGTGTCTCACTAGAGATAGTTACTAATTCCCAGGGAATCACAGTGGGTTTAAACAAGCTCAACAACTGTCCAACACGCTGACTGATTGGAGCAAGTTCTCGCCAGCTTAATTCAAATGCTGCTCTCACCCCACGAGGAGCTGTGCTAAGAGTTTGCCGCATTTGCTGTTCTGAAGGATCTAGCGCCTCATCTTGCAATCGCTGAGTTTCCAGCCGTTCCAACATCTCTGCCAATGACAAATCGGGGTCTTCTGCTAAATACCGCCCGACCAACTCCAAGCCCAACGGCAGGTAACCCAGCCATTCACACAATTCTTCTGCCGTCTGAAGTTCCTGTTGCACCCGCCCTTCACCCTCCAAGGCTGTCAACAGTTCAAAAGCCTCCTTTAGTGACAGCACATCTAAGGGTAGCTCACAAATATTGGTGTCTGGGCGTCGCAGCCGTGTTGTTACCAAGACTCGGAAGCGGTTAGCTGTTGGCAATACCTCTCGACAACTCCCCAAATCTGTGACATCATCCAACACGACCAATGCCAGTCCTTCGGATGGTTGCCAGTGCTGCCAACACCACTCTACTTGTTGTTTAAGAGAGTGAGTACGGCGTATCTTATCAAACTCTTTCGATGGCAGTTGCTGTATCGGGAGACTTGCGCTTGAGCAGTTGCATCAACTTGCCGCCTTTCTCTATTACCTTTTCTCCAAGGGTTTCGCCTGCCTTTTCAAAGGCTTTCGTTAAAACCAGAGTTGCGATCGCACCAGCCGTGAAGGTTTCCATGTCTAGTTATTTAGCTTTCTATTCGGCTAGCTTAGCCTAGAGAAGTAGTGATCGTCTTTGTACTGTAACTCTACGGAATGGCTATTGATTAACTAACTAAAGCCTAGGCAGTACGAGAAGCGATTGCCTTTTGCACTAGCGAAGCTGATCGCTCTCATTCCCATAAGCTACGATCAAGCCAAAGATCTGACCCAGAAAATCTATGTCTGAGCAAGTGCGATATATTACCAACCAACAGGGAGAACGAGTTGGTGTCTTGTTAGATTTAGAAGCCTACAATAGACTGGCAAACCCACTGGCTTTAGATGAAGAATGCTTAATTGGCTTAAGCAGAGAAGAATTGCAAGCCTTAGCCGATAGTATGCTAGCTCCCGCAGCACAAAACCAATTAAATGAGTTGCTAATTCGCAATTCTGAATCTCAACTCTCTGCTGACGAAATTGCCAATCTAGACCGTCTACTAGCACAAGTTGATCAACTAACAATCCTCAAAACCAGAGCAAAATATACTTTGCACTGCCTAGAAACCTTGGCAACGGTGGCGTGAGCACATATATTCCTGTTGAGCTACAGCGACAAATTCGTACCCATTTTAGGGATTGCTGCGCCTATTGCCGCACGGCTGAAGCTCTGACGGTTGCAATTTTTGAGTTTGAACATATTGTCCCCCGCTCGGCTGGTGGAGAGACAATTTTCGATAACCTCTGTCTTTCCTGCCCTACTTGTAATCGCTATAAAGCTACTTTCCAAACAGCATTAGACCCTACTACTAAGCAGATGGTTCCACTTTTTCATCCTCATCACCAAGTGTGGGAGGAACACTTTAAATGGAGTAAGGATGCTAGCGAATTAGTAGGGTTGACACCGATTGGTCGAGCAACGATTGCTGCATTCATCGTCCATTTAACTAGAGTTACGGTCATGGCAAATGCCTCCGACAAGCTACCTGAGTAAAATGATGAGATGAAGACAACCACTTAGGTGCAATAGGCAAATGACAGTTAGCAAAAATCAATTCTATATTTCACCTGAAGTTTACCTAGAGGGAGAACGAGTTAGCCCCATTAAACATGAGTATAGGTGCGGTCATGTTTATGCCGTGGTAGGGGCAAAGAAACCTCATATTGTTATTGCCAGTAACTTAATAATAATGTTAGGTAATCACCTAAGTGATAGTCCATGCCTTGTTCTTACCTCAGATATTAAAGTCAGACTTGAGGAAGCAAATTGCTATTATTATCCAGATGTTGCTATTACTTGTGATGAGCGAGATACAAACTCTACAGAAGATTTCATTCTCTATCCCATCTTGGTGATTGAAGTACTATCTCCTTCAACAGCATCTTTTGACAGAGGGGAAAAATTTGCAGATTACCAAACCTCACCATATTTAAAAGAATACGTGTTAATTAATCAATCTGAGATTAAAGTTGAGTGTTTTCGTCTTTCTGAGTCAGGAAATTGGGTTTCTCAAATCTACGAGATAGGGGAGCAAGTCTACTTCAGTAGTATTGATTTTCGATGTGATGTTGCTTCTGTTTATCACAAAGTTCCAGGAATTGGGAAGGATAATGATTGAGGGTAAAAGTGTTAGCAATCCCTCTGGCAAACCCACTAGCCCTATCTGATACCTTTGCTATCTAAACTGTTGCTCATAGCCAAAGAATACCCAAAAACTCCTACAATCTAACTTTATTCACGGGTTTAATCTAAAACACCTCATGATTCGCGCCTCGTTTGGCAGTATTGTAATGAATCGGAGTTTCTGGACTCATTTCAACAATTTCACCCGCTAGCAATTCTACACGGCGATCGCGCAAAATCCCCGCTGCGATCATGCAGTGATAGTCATCGACAGACCATTTGGCTAAAGTCTTCATCGATTCAACTGACAAGAACAACCCTGATTCTACCCATCAGAGTTAACATCTATTAAAACGGGCTAGGAGGGATTCGAACCCCCGACACCGTGGTCCGTAGCCACGTGCTCTAGTCCACTGAGCTACAAGCCCTTGCTCAGAAATCACTCAACAGTTAATTAATATAGCACAGAATAATTGAATGAAGCAAGAAAATTCTCCCCCTCAGCTCAGTCATTTAGATCAACAGGGGCAAGCCCAGATGGTAGATGTCTCTGCTAAAGCTGTAACACAACGCCAAGCAGTAGCGGCGGCCCAGGTACGGATGCAGGTTGCCACATTTACCACCATTGAACAAGGCAATGCCCCCAAAGGAGATGTACTAGGGACAGCCCGATTAGCTGGCATTATGGCAGCCAAACAAACAGCCCAATTGATACCCCTCTGTCATCCCTTACCCCTGCACAAGATAGAAGTACAGATAATTGCCGATCAAGACTTACCAGGCTATCAAATTCGGGCTAGTGTAACCACTAAAGCTGAAACTGGGGTAGAAATGGAAGCCCTAACGGCAGTGTCTATTGCAGCACTTACCCTCTACGACATGGCAAAAGCCCTGGAAAAGTCGATTCAGATTGAATCAATTCGCCTCTTGAGCAAGACAGGAGGTAAATCGGGAGATTACCAAACTTAAACTCAGTTAGGGATTTACAATTGAGTTTAGTACTGACTACTAACTACTGACTGCTATTTATGCCTCCTCGTTGGCCTCGCAAACCTGATAGACGTGACCCTAGCTACCGTCGCTTAGATGATCGGATGAACTTCGCTGTCCATGTGGCAATCTTTGCTGCTTGTAACTCCGGTGTCTGGTTCTTCCGCACTTTACAGTATGCTGACTGGCAATGGTCTTACTTTCTCACCGGACTATGGGGGGCAACTCTGTTAGGACATGCCGTTTATATTTTTGCGATCGCAGACTATTCTCCCCAGCCAGGTCAAGATACTTAAACAAAATCTTCTTAAACTCAAAAACAGCAATAACTACTTTGCTCCCATCAGCAGATAATCAAGTAAACAGAGGTGATCCCCATGGCTAGCATGAATACCACTGAAGCAATCGAAGCCCTCGCTGCCGAAATTGGCGAAAATATCTACATGGATATCGCTAAATGGCATCTCTACTTGAGGGATGCTCATCTACACACCACTTTGGCTGAACAAATTTATCCAATGCTCAGTGATGGCAACTTGCAAGAAAGCCAGGTAGTGCAAATCTTGCAAAGCATCCCCGTCAAACTCGGTGGAGGCAAACGAGAAGTTACTTTAGCCGATTTATTGCCAATGCAATGCCAGGTGAACTTAATGGATTTACTCGAAGAGTATCAGCGCAAAATGTAAAGAAAATAGTGAAATTATTCCGGCTAGTATGTCTATGATAGCTTTAGGGTTGCTCACAATCAATTCTCTAGGCTAAGCTAGCGTAGATAATCTCGCTCCCCTAATTATCAGTTCTATGAGCGCTAGCATCTTGCCCCCCTAACTCCAATGACTGCACTCTCAATTGTTCCTGATGAATTGAAAAATCAGGCGAAATAAAAATAAGTAAGTTCTACCCCACCAAAAGTTCTTAACCATTATTGAACATAGGGGTGTTACCCATAGATTAAAAGTGCGTGCTGCCAAGAGGAGTACAACCATGGCAAACCAATATCCTCTACCCCACTACACTAGTGCTGACTTGGAGAAAGCAGCACTCAGTAGATTTCGATCTCTACTATCGTTTCTTCCTAGAGACTGCAAGCTCTATAGAGAAGTCTGGGGTCGTTCTACTGTAATATGCATAGATTGCGATGATTGCCCTGAATCCTTAAAACTTATTAAAAGTCAAACCTTTTTACTTCTATTGGTTGCTCATTACCTAGGGTTAGCCAACTCGGTACTATTCAAGACTGGTAAGAAAGTAAAGGGATGGACAACCATGGCTTGCAAGGAATAATGGGGGTTGCTAATTGTCAGTTGAAAATGGCAAATTAGCAATTTTCCATTTCACCTTCGTGAAAATTTCTGACGCAAACGAGAGACAAAGATATCTACCTCTGGTAAGTTGAGGCGTGTAGCAA
>JBAUJE010000056.1:0-44877 GCA_049683475.1 Coleofasciculaceae cyanobacterium
TGCAAATATTCTCCGAAAAGTAGCGACGATGCTCAAACTTGATTTGAGTCGAGTCAGTAGGGGTTGTTTAAGTCAGCCCAAGAAAGTTCTTTTATGGACTCTTCAGAAATCCCCGTCTCTGAGCGAGTGGGGAAGCTTAATAACATTGGCTGCTGCTTCATGAGCGAAAGTCTTACACCTGCTTCTACGTCAGTTTTTTACAGTCTCCGAGTGTCCCCCGGCGACTTTTTTTTCCTCAGATGTCAGGTTTTATATCAAGTCCGTCTAATTACCCATAATAAAAACCTCTGGGCGTTCCCGCGTCAGTCCTAACAATGGTTTATTCACCGGACATGATATTAGCCCCTATTTGCATCATCTAGTATAGACCTCTTGCAAAAGTAAAAATTCAATCAAGTTGAGATGTGAGAGGGTCAAATCTTGTACCTATTCCCTATTCCCTATTCCCTATTCCCTGACTTCTGCAAGAAGTCTTATCAGTATTTCTGCCCAACTATGATTCACTCTCTACAACGTAGTCATAACTTGACTGATAATTAGCTTGCGGCTGCGGTTGGTAACTATACAGATAAGCGATAAGCCACAAACAACTAGTTATGAGTAGGCTAGAAATCATACGTTCCTTCATTACTAACACCCATTTGTACTGCTAATAACTTATCTGTCTGCAACTGAAGAATTATGCAAATTGGTTGATACTCTATTTTTTATTGATTAACAATAATGCCTTGAGACTGATTTACTGTTTTTTACTTGCCTTATTAGCCCTACTCAGATTTATACTTGTACCTTCTCAGTCATCCTCTCAATCACGCTTTTAAGTCTCATGGTTTTAGCACAATTAGTCATCAACAAAGCTGTCAAGAATTCCTTCGCACACTTAATTATGCGTAAGGAAATAGGACGTTTGTATAGTCACCCAGAAATGGAGGTGGCAAAACCCCTGATCAAAGCTCTCGCTTGTACATTGAATAATTTGATTACTCCAGAGGAAAGAATTTTAATTGATAAAATCGAATCTCTGAGAAAAGAATTAAATGAGTCTTCTCGCGAAATATCAATAGTAGACTATGGCTCACAGTCACCGAATAATCAACTAATCACCGAAGAAACAGAGTCAGCCCAAATCGTTACAAAAACTATTGGTGAAGTATGCAAAATATGTAGTAAGCGACCTATTTGGGCACTTCTTTTATTTAATCTCATCAGAGAGTTTAAACCCTCAACATGTTTAGAAATGGGAACTTGTCTAGGGATTTCAGCTGCTTACCAATCAGCAGGACTAGAAGTCAACAACCGGGGTAAACTACTAAGCTTAGAAGGTTCGTCATCTTTAGCTCAGGTAGCTCAAAATAACCTGCAAAAGCTAGGTATGACAAGAGCTGAGATTATCGTTGGTAAGTTTCAAGAAACCTTGCTGCGTGTTGCCGCTGAACAATCACCATTAGATTTTGTTTTTCTTGATGGTCATCATGATCAACAGGCAACTTTAACTTATTTTGACCAGCTCTTTCCCTTTTTAGCCAACAATGCCCTATGTATCTTTGATGATATCTCTTGGTCTATAGGCATGAAGAAGGCTTGGAAAACTTTAGTAGCAGATGAGCGGATTAAGTTAGCTGTTGACCTGCATAATGTGGGAATTTGTGTTGTAGCTCGTTAGGGTTAGAGACTCGCCTTGATAGAGCTTTTGGGGTAAGGGAAAGAAACGGGAAGTGGTTGCTGTGGGAAACTACCCTTAACCATGAACCCCTTTCGTCTTACCCTGACTTACTTAATAAGGTAAGAAGTCTAAAAAATCCAGATGACTAGGGGAGAACTATAATTTGTCAGAAATCGTTACAAATAACTTACACTCTGCATAAAAAGGTAGGTTTAACCTGAAAATAAGGTAGCCACTCGAAACTATCGATTGTAATCACAAATAGACCACATATAATTCATTTTTACCTCTGTCTGTACCAGAAAACCTATGTCTATAGCCATACTGCTATGAAATCGGTAGCAAGGAAATCACTAATAATAAGTCAGGTCAGCTTTCTGCTAACAATAATTCCCTTAGCACTCACTATCAGTGTCAAAGCAGCGCAGTCAACTACACCCACTGCTCAAGTTGCCAGCAATAATTACCTTGCACAAACTCATCTACTGCTCTCAGAAACCTCCAATCTTACCGATATGGAAACAGCCCTTGACCAGGATAAAGTAGCAGAGGCAGTACCCCTTATTGAGCAGACTTGGGAAAAGCAATACGAAGATTATTTTGGCATTGACTTATCCGACCAATCCATAGATGTTAAGGAAATTGCTAATACTCTAAGTAAAATTACCACTCAAACTCAGAGAAAGCCTGCCTTACTCTACGTAGTTCCACGGGAACAGCAACTAGAACTCGTTTTGATTACTCCTGAGGGCAAACCCATTCATAAAAGGGTTTCTCCGGCTAACGAGGAAGCTTTGCTTAAGCAGGTACAAAATTTAACAGATTTTGTCTCAAAACCGGAGCTGGTTAATACTGAACATTATTTGCCATCAGCCCAGCAGCTTTACCAATGGATAATTGCACCACTAGAAGCAGATTTGCAAGCTCACAATATTAATACCTTAATCTTTTGCCTAGGTGGTGGTTTACGCACTATGCCCCTAGCAGCATTACATGATGGGCAAAAGTTTTTAGTGGAAAATTACAGTTTAGCTGTGATCCCAGCTTTCAAACTGACAGATACAGTTTATACCGAACTTAAAAATTCCCAGGTTTTAGCAATGGGGGCCTCAGAATTTAGGAACCAACCCCCGTTACCTGGTGTATCAGTAGAGTTGTCTAATATTGTCAAGGAATTATGGTCAGGGAAACTATTTATTAACGAAGAATTTACCTTAGCCAATTTACTTTCACAGCGTCACCAAAACCCCTATAGAATTGTTCACCTCGCCACTCACGCAGAGTTTCAGCCGGGAGAACCTAGCAACTCTTACATTCAGTTTTGGGATAGTAAGCTAACACTTGCTCAGATGAGAGAGTTACAGTGGGACGCTCCCCAAGTCGAGCTTTTAGTGCTGAGTGCTTGTAGAACAGCCCTTGGGGATCAAGATGCAGAGTTAGGCTTTGCTGGGTTAGCCATTCAAGCAAAAGTTAAGTCAGCCTTAGCTAGTCTTTGGTATGTCAGTGATGAAGGAACTCTAGGGCTGATGACGGAATTTTACCGCAATCTGAAAACTGCGCCAATTAAAGTTGAGGCTCTCCAGCAAGCTCAGATAGCTATGCTGAAAGGAAAATTACCTGATCCTGAAGAAAATATATCTCGATTGCCAGTGGGGGCAGCACTTGAAACTACAGACTTCTCTCATCCCTACTACTGGGCTGCCTTTACAGTAGTAGGTAACGCTTGGTAAGGCTTGAGTTTTCCTGAAACTGTTGGCTGAATTCTGAAAATGGAAAATCTTCAATTGGGTAGGTTAAAACTCTCTTTTCAATTTTCCATTTTCCATTTTCCCAATACCTTTCTACAAAGGACGATACACTCGGTAGTTAATTTGGGGGAAGATATTGTCGATTTCTTCTACCTTTTGCAGCCAGCCGCTGTCAATTTTACCAATGTTAATGTCTTCATAGAGCTTGTTAAACCGCATCAGGTGCGATCGCGTCCGCCGAACTGCATAAGGAACCATCGTTCCTGTGCGCATGATAAATGCCCAGTCAGAGGACTGTGCCAACAGCAACTCCCGCGCTGCTTGGTTTAAAGCTTTCCACTCTAGCTCATCGGCTGGCTCTCGAGAACCGAGGGAGATCATTCTTTCCGTTGCTTTATGGA
Source organism: Coleofasciculaceae cyanobacterium (assembly GCA_049683475.1). Lineage (GTDB taxonomy): Bacteria > Cyanobacteriota > Cyanobacteriia > Cyanobacteriales > Coleofasciculaceae > JBAUJE01. The sequence goes on from JBAUJE010000056.1 coordinate 3,813, forward strand.
GGTGAGGATAAATCCAGGCATTAGTCTCGTTGAGCCAGTATTCATGAAACCCCTTATACCCCCAACTTGATTGAGATGGCCTACAGACTTGCTGGTTGGGTTGATCACGCAAGTAATCTGCCAAATGGGTCATATCGTAAGTATGCTGGTCATACCAAGACTTACGGAATAAGTAATCTAGGAACCAGGGACCCTCGTACCACCAGTGACCAAATAGCTCTGCATCGTAGGGAGAAACCACGATAGGAGGGCGCTGCATAATGCCAGCTAGATTATTAATTTGCTGCTCCCGGTTAAACATGAAGTTAGCAGCATTTTCCGCCGCTTTTTCCCTTGCCCAATAGGGATCATACAAAGCTTTATCACCTAATCCCAAACCGCGACCTGTAATTTTGTGATACTTGATCCCGGTGTTTTTCCGTTGCCCATTCGGCATGATGTAGGGCTTAATGTAGTCGTATTCTGCCTCCCAACCCAAATCTTTATAAAACTCCCGATATTCTGGTGAACCAGGATATCCCACCTCAGAAGACCAAACCTGCTGCGAAGATTCATGATCTCGACCAAAGGCAGCAACGCCAGTTTCCGTATAAATCGGTGCATAGGAGCCAAAACGTGGTCGGGGACGAGCATATAAAATACCATGTCCGTCCGTCAGGAAGTAGCGTAAGCCAGCATCTGCCAGCATGCGCTCAACACCTTCGTAATAAGCACATTCTGGTAACCAAATTCCCTTGGGAGGACGACCAAAGTTTTGTTCGTAATGTTCACAAGCTACCTGAATTTGCGCCCAAACTGCCTGGGGATACATTTTCATCAGCGGGAAGTAGCCGTGAGTGGCACCGCAGGTGATGATTTCCAGGTTATTGCTGTCTAAGAATTGCTTAAAAGCCGTTACCAAATCACCGCTGTAGCGCCCCCAAGTTTTACGAATTTTGCTGAACTCATCAACGTAATGCTGCGCCAAATAACGGATATGACCGTTGTGTTCATTATGCTCGACTTCTTTCTCTACCAGTTCCTCCAACAAAGATAGATGTGCGTCGTAGCGCTCTTGCAAGAGTGGATCACGCAGCATTGACACCAATGGTGGTGTCATACTCATGGTCATTTTGAAGTCAACACCATCCTGTTTTAAACCCTCAAAGACATGCAGTAGAGGAATGTAGGTTTCTGTGATTGCTTCAAACAACCACTCTTCTTCCAGGACATAATCACTTTCGGGATGCCTGACAAAGGGCAGATGGGCGTGGAGAACAAGAGCAACGTAGCCAGTAGCCATAGTTAATTAGAAGTCGTAAATCGGACGAATAACTGGAACTGAGGCAAGGTGAGCACGCAGTTCCCTAGACATTATCCAGACATTATGGACAAGTTGTAGGGGCACGGCAATGCCGTGCCCTTAACTGGTTTATCTAAGGTATAAGGTCTTGTCTATAATTTACTGGAACATTCCGGGCAAATTTTATAATATTTTAAGGTTTTAGGCGAATGGGATAGGAAGATACAGAAAAAATAAGGCTTTTCTGGGAAATCTCAATAAATGTTACGTGTGGGGTGTGGGGAAGGTCACCGTAAACTGGCGATGGTTGGAGTATAGAATTGTTGAACAATTTCTGGCTTTCCTTTATACAAACCACTGAATCTTACGCCATAAGCTATAGACTTGGTTTGGTAGCATAAAATAGAGGTAGTAAGATTAAGACAATCTAAAATAGATCAAACAATTGTAAGGAAGTACAAATTTAGGCACAAGGAAGCCCATTTTTAGTTTATTTCGACCTTACCTGTTTGTACTAGTGCTAACCTAAAATTGCATGCAGGCAGTTCCTAAAAAGTCAAGCGATTCGGAATCGTTACTACAACTACTGTTGTTTATCGACGAACGCCCCAGTTCTCGAAAAAATATTCAGCAGATCCGCAGCTACCTAGACACCTTGAAAAAAGATTATTTCTTTGAACTCAAGGTCGTCGATGTTGGGGAAAGGCCTGACGTGGCTGAGCACTATAAGGTAGTGGCAACTCCAGCGTTAATTAAAATTCATCCTTTACCTAAGCAAATCCTCGCCGGTACTAACTTAGTTGCTAAACTCAAGGACTCATGGAATCGCTGGCAACGCTCTGTAGAGGACTATCAGGGGGGATTTAACGGTGCTCCCTTACAATCAGCCAACAGCTCTGAAAACTCGGCGCAGATAGATCAATCCACAAAAAGTTCCCTCGCTACTTCAGTTGAATTGATTCGTCTGTCTGAAGAGATCTTTCGCCTCAAACAGGAAAAAGATGAGCTGCTTGAGCAGTTGCAATTTAAAGACCAAATAATGTCAATGTTAGCCCATGACTTGCGCAGTCCCTTGACTGCTGCCTCAATTGCGGTAGAAAGCCTAGACATTGAAAAGCAGTCAAAAAAGAACGGTGGCGAAGCCTATGAATTGACACCGGAGCTAAAAGCACGGTTGCTGTATCATGCTCGTAGCCAATTTATCCGCATGGAACGGATGATTACAGATCTTCTGCAAGCTGCGAGGGGAAATAGCTCTGAATTCAAAGTGCGACCTAGCAAACTTGCTGTAGGGAAACTTTGTTTGGATATTATTGCTCAAATGCACGAGCAGTTTCAAATCAAATCTCAGGTGGTAGAAACTGATATTCCACAGGATTTACCCTGGGCATATGCTGATCAAGAATTAGTGAGCCAGGTAATTATCAATCTTCTAGATAATGCCATTAAGTACACGCCCCAGGGATGTCAAATCAAGGTTTCCGTTTTGCATCGTACAGCGCAGAAAATTCAAGTAAGTGTTTGCGATGATGGCCCTGGCATACCGGCAGAAAACCGCGAACACATCTTTGAGGATCGCTTCAGGCTCAAGCGAGACGAAGCACAAGAGGGATATGGTTTAGGTCTATCCCTATGCCAAAAAATTGTTCGTGCTCACTATGGTCGTATCTGGGTTGAGACAGCTGCTAGGAAAGGTTGTGACTTTCACTTCACACTACCAGTTTATCGGTAAGGACTTGGGGAGATGGGGAGCGGAGGGAAGAAAGAATTCAGAATTCAGAATTCAGAATGCAGAAAGATGGGGGAGATGGGAAGCAGGGGGAGATGAGGAAGATTGACAATTGACAATTGTCAATTCTAAATTCTAAATTCCCTTTAGATAAACAATTTTCCATTTTCAATTTAACAATTTTCAATTAACCCACCTCACTCGCTTCGCAGGGCATTAATAATCTCAATATTAGCTTTAGGAAAGGTAAACTGATCGATTTGATCAATAGTTACCCAGCGTACCTCATCGCATTCGAGAGGTTGAGGCACACCTGTCAGGTGACGACAGTGGTGTACGGTGAGGGTAATGTGGAAGCTGCTATAGGTGTGATTAATGGTAATCAGGTGTTCAGCTACCTCAATCTCAATTCCCAGTTCTTCCTTAATTTCTCTTTTAATACATTCCTCAATAGTTTCCCCGCTCTCCACTTTACCGCCTGGAAACTCCCATAGACCGCCCATCTCTCCCTTAGGAAGCCGACGATCAATTAAGATTTGCCCCTCTAGATTTTTAATAACGGCAACGCCGATAATTTTATGAGGCAAGGGGGGTAATTCTTCAGGCATGGGTCTTTTGAAAATAATCTAGCCCTACCTTACTACGTCAAGAGATCGGCTTAGCAAGGTGGGGGCTATCTAAGTTTTCTGTGTAGGTCAGCTCTATTTTAGATTTTGGATTTTAGATGAAGGGATTTTCCTCTCTTTGAAAGGAGAAGCTTACTGATTTGCGTCCGCTATCGCTATCGGCAATCCAAAATCCCTTCATAGGAAGGGTGACGGCAGGAAAGGCTTCTGATCAACTCTAGCTCGCGGCAATATATTCACGAATATCGGCTTGATGCTTACGCAGCTTAGAGAGCGCTTCCCGTTCGATTTGTCGCACTCTTTCGCGGCTTACGTTAAGGCGACTACCAATCTTAGCCAAAGTCATGCTTTGTCCATCAGCTAAACCAAAACGTAATGCTAAAACCTCCCTTTGCTGAGGGGTTAAGTCCGCCATCAGCTTCTGTAAGTCAAGTTTAAGGGAAGATTGAACGACAAATTCGTCGGGTGTTTGACTAGTATCCTCTAGTAACTCTCCTAGTTCCGTATCCTGGTTGTCTCCAATACGTAGCTCTAAAGAAAGCGGTTGACGTGCCCGTTCTAGGTACTCTCGCACCTGCTTCGGTGTCAAATCCAGCTCTTGGGCTAACTCAGTAATAGTCGCAGTTCTGCCCAAAGCTTGGGATAGTTTACGCTGAGCTTTTTTGATTTTGTTGAGCTTTTCAGTGATGTGGATAGGAAGACGGATTGTACGTCCTTTCTCTGCGATCGCACGGGTAATTGCTTGGCGAATCCACCAGTAGGCATAGGTAGAAAAACGATAGCCTTTAGTGGGGTCAAATTTTTCTACACCCCTTTGCATGCCGATGGTGCCTTCCTGGATTAGGTCAAGCAAATCTACGTTACGCTTGATATACTTCTTCGCTACCGAAACCACCAGTCGCAAATTTGCCTCAACCATTCTGCACTTAGCCGTTTCACCCGCAGCAATGGCTTTTTGCAACTCGGACTCAGTCAGCGAACAAGCTTTTGCCCATTCTGAGAGCTTTGGCTCGTAACCTAGCTCTTGCCCTAGGGACTCTTTAGCTTTCTGTAAGGCGGCTGACCGTTGTACCTGTTTACCATATATGATCTCCTGCTCATGGGTTAGCAGGGGCACACGACCAATTTCTTTAAGATAGGTACGAACTAAGTCTTTGGAGGTCTGAGCAGTTTTCATAGCGCCCGATTGAGTTTAAATAGAGTTAAAGCAAACATGCTGGCTTTTGGCCCGGGTGAGTTTTTTGGTGAGATGGGAATCTACCCATCAATTAAACTTGATGATTAGTCTTGCCATTAGTTTGCAAGTAGACTATTTTACAAATTACTTGTGAGTAAGCTAGGTTAACACGAATTAGAAATCATTCTTGCTGATCTCCAAGCCTTCCCAGATTGGTTGCAATCTCCTTATCATGAACTTTTTTTAGTGAATGCAACATAATTTTAATTATTGTAACATTTATTAAGCAAAAAAATGTTCAATCTGAACTAACTTATCCTTTCCCCCTATGGTAAAAGCCAACTATGTACGGAGTAAAATGGGTGACTCGTGCCATATTGAAGAAGTTGTAGGGATTTTAGATAGTCTCTCACAACATGACTAGGAATAATTCTGAAGCTAAACAGAGTAAATTGATGACCCAAACCGTCTGGATTGCAAGACACGGCAACCGCCTCGACTTTGTTAACCCGGCATGGTTTAACACAGCAGAACGCCCCTATGATCCCCCCCTTTCAGAAGATGGCTTTGTACAGGCTTCACAATTAGCGCAACGCCTAGCTGGGGTTGGCATCAAGCATATTTTTGCCTCGCCCTTTTTGCGAACTGTGCAAACGGCCAGTGCTGTAGCTGATCTACTTGACCTACCGATCAAGCTAGAATTGGGACTAAGTGAATGGCTCAATCCTGAATGGATGAAAACTGAGCCGGAGAGACTGCCCATAGAGATACTGCAAGAGAAATTTCCCAGGATTGATGGCAGTTATAGTTCTTGCATCATCCCCCGTTATCCAGAAACCAATAACGAGGTTTTAGAACGTGCTGGCGCAACGGCACGACTGCTGACATCTAAGTTTTCAGAAGATATTTTACTAGTAGGTCATGGGGCATCAGTTATTGGCACTAGTAAAGGGCTTCTCGGTGAAGCTCCTGAAATTAAAGCCTCCCTCTGTTGCCTAGTCAAACTAGTACGACAAGAAGAAAAATGGTTGATGGAACTTAAAGGAGATACCTCCCACCTCAGTCAAACTGAAGATGCGATCCGTTTCAATTGAAGCAACTAGCCAACAGCAAATCTAGGGGTATGACTTTAATACTAGCAGGAGACATTGGCGGCACCAAAACAATCCTCAGACTGGTGGAGTCTTCAGCTGAGGACTCACAGCAAAGTCTTTACGAAGAGCGTTATCCGAGCCGCGACTTTCCCGATTTAGTACCAATAGTAGAGCAGTTTTTCCAGGAGGCAGCCCAAAAACTGGACAATTCACCTCGTCCAGAGAAAGCTTGTTTTGCCATTGCTGGCCCCGTTGTTAATAATACTTGTGTACTAACTAATCTCGATTGGTTTCTTGATGCTCAACGCTTGGCAAAAGAACTCGACATTGACAAAGTTAGTCTGATCAATGATTTTGCTGCCGTTGGTTACGGCATCCTGGGCTTAGAAAGCGAAGATCTATGTACCCTACAAGCAGGACAACCTCAAGCTGAAGCACCTATTGCTATTATTGGTGCCGGTACTGGTTTAGGAGAGGGCTTTCTGATCGAGCAGAAGGAAAATTATCAGGTTTTTGCCTCAGAAGGGGGCCATACTGACTTTGCTCCTCGTACTGAGTTGGAATTTGAACTACTGCAATACTTACGTCATAAGTATGATGTGGAGCGCATTTCCACTGAGCGAGTCGTTTCTGGTCAAGGGATCGTGGCAATTTACCAATTTCTCAGGGATAAACCTTTTGCCCCAGAATCTTCCGAAATTGCTCAGATTGTTAGCACCTGGGAACAGGAAAAGGGCGGAAGTGAAAAAAGTGTAGACCCCGCCGCAGCCATTGCCAAAGCAGCTTTGGAAAAAAGCGATCGCCTCTGTGAACAAACCATGGAGATGTTTGTTCAAGCCTACGGCGTAGCTGCCGGTAATCTGGGTTTGACCCTTTTGCCCTATGCTGGTCTTTATATAGCTGGGGGCATTGCTGCTAAAACTTTGCCACTGATGCAAGAGGGCAGTTTTCTGAAAGCCTTTAGTCAGAAAGGGCGGGTTAGTCCTTTACTAGAGAAAGTGCCGGTACATGTAGTCTTGAACCAGCAGGTAGGCTTAATTGGTGCGGCAATTTGTGCTTTCAGAATTTGAACTCTAACCGCTGCTGAGCATTTTTAAGAGCTTGACGGGGAGAGTTCTTACCCAGTAGAACTGACTCAATTGCCCGACCTAAGCTTTCTGAAATTCGGCGGTAACCGAGCAAAAGGGGACGGGTTTGCCCATACTCTGTCTGAGCAAGAAATACTTTCAAAGCCGGTTGCTGCCGAACAAATTCTTGATAAGCTTGACTCTGGCGGACTTTAGTGTTTACAGGTAAATAGCCTGTTCCCAGTGCCCACTTAGTTTGAAACTCTTCCCCCATCACATATTCAGCAAAGGTGAATGCAGCCTTTTCCCGTTCAGGGGTTGTTTTGAATAAAAACAGATTTTCACCGCCGATGATGGTTGTTTGCTGCACCTGCTTAGGTAGAGGAAAAACACCGAAATCGACACCTGTCGTCTGAAGTTCTCTTAAAGTCCAAGGACCAGATAACTGCATTGCTACCTTACCGGAGAGAAAATTATCTAGCTCAAATCCTCGTTCAGGTAAAGATAGACTGGCAGAACCATCTTTAACTAAGTCATTCCAGAATTGCAGTGCTGCGATCGCTCCCGGATTAAGTAAATTTACCTTGGTCAAGTCAGAGGAAGAGTCAGTTAATTGACCACCATCACTCCACATAAATGGTAGCCACATAAACACAGTCCATTCTCCCTTACCCAAAGGCAAGAGGATGCCATGCTGATCTATCCGACCATCACCATTTGTATCGGAGGTGAGGGCTTTAGCTACTTGCTGCAACTCCGACCAAGTCCTGGGTAAGTCAGTAATTCCGGCTTTTTCCAATAAGCTTGGTCGATAAAAAACTCCTACGTTGTTAGTTCCAAATGGTATCGACCAAGTGTAACCTTGGAATTGCATAGATTTAAACAGCGCTGGATCAAGTTCTTGGCGCAATGGCGAAGTTGCGAGTAAATCGTCTAGAGGACGAATGGCACCAAGTTCGACCAACTGTCCCGTAATTGTTGGATTAAACCACAGTAGATCTGGTGGTGCATTCCCCACTACACTGGCTAAAATTTTGGGGGTTTGTTGCTCCTGTTGCCCTACATAGAGAGACTTTACCTTAATCTGGGGATGATCCTGATTAAATTTCGCCACCAACTCTTGCAAGACATCACGATTGGCTGGCGGGTTTACTCCCTGCCAAAGTGTCAAATTGAAAATATCAGTATTATCCGGGTGTCCCGGTGCTTGACAGCCGACTAAAACGAATAAGCATAAGCCCGCCATCAGCCACTTGCTAATTTTCTGAAAAAAAACCGTCATATCAATTTCTCTGAATAATTTGCTTAGCAATCCGTTGTTCATAATTTGTAGTTAATTTATATGTAACAATTTATCGGCGATTTTTCTCTAACCGAAACATTAAAGATATAGAGCAGGGACAATTGTTAAGTCAGGATTTTCTCAAAACTTGGTCAATCAACTATCTCTAGAGAGTTTTTCCTCTGAGTTATAACGTTATAACTATTTAAGCGTAAGGAACTCTTAACCAGGACTTGCTGCGAAAAGCAACTTTCGTTCTAGCCATGAAACCCATTCAAGAGAAAAAATTGTTTTGACTTGTGTAGCAATAAGAAGACAAAAAATTTTATTTCAATGCCACGTCTTCCATCATCAACACCAATGCGACACGAACCCTATTACGAACCCTATTCCCTGTTACCTGTTGAATTTACAGATAAATGGTGATGAGGATGACTAAGAAAACCGTAATTTCCACGATGGCTAATAAAAATTATTATGCAACAATCTAGAGGAAAAGAATTCGTCTAACCCTTATGAGCCTTATTTATTAAGTCATTAAGCACAGACGGCGCTGGTGATTTTACACAACATTACTGAGCATGTACAGACAGAATCCAGCCTATAGCAGATCAATTGCACTGCCAATTTACAACTAGCCATTAACTAAGAGAAAAAAATGATTAAGAAAATTTTAGTTATTGAAGATGAAGAATTCGTCCGGGAAAACATCATAGAACTACTTGAGGCAGAAGGTTTGGATGTAATTGCGGCAGAAAATGGTCGTATTGGTCTTGATTTAGCCAAGCAGCAGCAACCAGATTTAATTTTGTGCGATGTAATGATGCCGGAACTTGATGGTTATGGCGTTCTAACCGCACTGCGTCAAAGTTCTTTCCTCGCGAGAATTCCCTTCATCTTCTTAACAGCAAAAGCTTCTAAAACTGATTTTCGTCAGGGTATGGAACTAGGAGCAGATGATTATCTGACTAAACCTTTTACTAGAGCCGAACTACTAGGAGCAATTGCTAGTCGAGTTAAGAAACAAGCTACTGTCAAAGAGCTTTATGATACGGAACTTCAGCAAGCAAAAAAACAACTAAACTACTTGCTCTACCATGACAGTTTAACTGAGCTACCAAATCAGTTGTCATTGCAAGAGCAATTCCAACAGGTAAAACCACCAGATACAGAGAGGGAGGTTGTTTTGGGGGTAATATGTTTAAGTCTAGATCGCTTCAGTCAAATCAATGATAATTTGGGAGATTATTTTGGTGATTTACTACTTAGAGCAGTTGCCGATCGCATCAAAACGTGTGTTGGCTCTCAAGATATAGTTGCACGCTTAAATGCAGATAAGTTCGCTATTATTATCTCAAAAATAGAACACAAAAGTGATGCAGTTTACCTTGTTGAGAACATTCTCAAAAGTATTGCTAAAACTTTTATAATTACTGGGCGAGAAATCTTTATTACGGCTAGTATCGGTCTTTCATTTTATCGTCGTGATGGTAGGGAACTAGAAGAGTTACTTAATCATGCTAACAAAGGTATGATTCAGGCTAAGCAACAAGGTGGGAATCAATATCAGGTGTATACGCCAGCCTTTAATATTAGCTCATTGGAGCGTTTAAGCTTACAAACTAGTCTTCGCCATGCTTTAGAACGAGAGGAACTACGCGTCTACTATCAACCCCAGATAGATTTAGAACAGGGAACAATCACTGGTGCAGAAGCCCTAATCCGTTGGCAACATCCAGAGTATGGTCTAGTTTCACCAGTCAGATTTATTCCTTTAGCTGAGGAAACAGGTTTAATTATACCAATTGGGGAATGGGTGTTAAGTGAGGCATGTAAACAAGTCAAAGTCTGGCAAAACTCTGGTTTTCCTTCTTTACGCATTTCCGTTAATTTGAGTGGTCGTCAATTTAGTCAAATAGATTTGCGACAAAGACTATTCCAAATTTTAGCAGAATGCAATTTTCATCCTCAGTATTTAGACTTAGAACTGACAGAAAGTATGCTGGTACAAAATACTGAGGTAGCAATTCGTCGGTTAGATTCCTTAAAGTCCTTGGGAGTAAAAATTGCCATCGACGATTTTGGTACAGGTTATTCATCTTTGAGCTACTTGCAACAATTTCCTTTTGATACTTTAAAAATTGATCGCTGCTTTATTCACAATATTGTTAACAAGGCAAATAACGCAGCTATTACAAAGGCTATTATTCAAATGGCAAAAAGTCTTGATTTAAAATTAGTAGCCGAAGGGGTGGAAACGGAAGAAGAACTTTCCTTTGTCTGCCAACATCATTGTGATTTGATGCAAGGCTATTTATTCAGTCCTGCCTTATCAGCTCAGGATTTCAGCAAATTACTGAACACAGGAAAAAAACTGAGTGTTCCTACTAGTTACACAAATTAGTCTGTAGATGTAGCTTGCACTTAATTAAGGAAATTGGCAATGAAAAAAATTCTCGTGATTGAAGATGAGCAACCAGTTCGGGAAAATTTGATGGATTTGCTCGATGCTGAAGATTTTGACGTACTAGCAGCTGGTGATGGTAAAGCGGGTGTAGAGTTGGCACAGCAGCACCGACCTGATTTAATTCTCTGTGACGTAATGATGCCCAAGCTTGATGGTTTTGGTGTCTTGAGTTCATTACGTGGCAATCCTGATACAGCCATGATTCCCTTTATTTTTCTCACTGCTAAAGCAGATAAAAATGACTTGCGGCAAGGCATGGAACTGGGAGCAGACGATTACCTAACTAAGCCTTTTACTGTAGTAGAACTGTTAGGAGCCATTTCAGTTCGCTTTAAAAAAAAAGCAACTATAGAAAAACAGTCACAGCAACAATTAGAGCAATTACGTAATAGTATTGCTTTGTCCTTGCCCCATGAAATGCGGACACCTCTTACTAATATCCTGGGTTTTTCTGAGCTACTTACAGATTGTACTGATGTACTTGAAAAAAAAGAAATCAAGGAAATGTCTGGCATGATTCACAAGTCGGCTCAGCGCTTGTCTAGACATATTCAAAACTTTCTACTTTACGCAGAACTAGAACTAATCGCAACTGATGAGGAACGAATTAAGTCCCTAAGAAGTGGTCGTACTAGTTCTGTTTCATCAGTAGTGGAAAAAAAGGCGATAAGTCATGCTAAACAGGTTAGGAGAGAAGCTGATTTACAATTGCAGTTAGAAGATGCCAGTCTTGCTTTAGGTAAATCTCGACTAGGAAAAATAGTTGAAGAATTAATCGATAATGCCTTTAAATACTCTGAAGCTGGTAGCTTGGTTCAAGTTGTGGGTACTACCTCAGAAAATAGTAGCCTCTATGAGTTATCTTTTACTAATAGCGGACGTGGTCTTAGTGCAACTCAAATTATCCAAGTGGGAGCTTACCAACAATTTGAGCGTAAACTATACGAAAGGGAAGGTTCAGGATTAGGGCTAGTCATCTCCAAAAAACTTGTCCAACTCCTAGGTGGAGAATTAATAATTGAGAGTACCCCCAACAAACAGACAACTGTGCGAGTTTTGCTTCCACTCTGAAGTTAGTAAGCTAACGAGCATTCAAATTGCCTATTGGGCAAGTTTTTGGAAAACCCTCAAACCCTCTCCCTGTCTCCGTGTCCCCCCGTCTCCCCGTCTCCCCATTCCCCCGTCTGCTTATTTTCCCACAACTTTTTTCGCTCACCCCTTGTAGGATATCGTTTTTGGAGCTATGGCAGGACACAGTAAATGGGCGAACATTAAGCGCCAGAAAGCTAGAGTTGATGCTGTTAAGGGTAAAACCTTTGCTAAACTTTCTCGGCAGATTATTGTGGCTGCTCGCAGCGGTATCCCAGATCCGGAGGGCAATTTCCAACTACGTACTGCTATCGATAAAGCGAAAGCAGCAGGTATTCCCAATGATAATATTGAAAGAGCGATCGCCAAAGGTGCCGGACAACTTGGCCCTGATGGGAACAATCTCGAAGATATTCGCTATGAAGGTTATGGTCCTGGTGGTGTAGCTATTCTCATTGAAGCACTGACTGACAACCGTAACCGGGCGGCGGCTGATATTCGGGAAGCATTCCGGAAAAATGGCGGCAATCTGGGAGAAACTGGCTGTGTCAGCTGGATGTTTGAGCAAAAAGGTGTGGTTATTCTCGACAATTGTGTTACCGAAGAGACTCTTTTGGAAGCTTCCCTGGAAGGGGGGGCAGAAACTTACGAGTTGGTTGAGGAGGAAGATGATTCAATAGTTGAAGTTTTTACAGATTTCAGCAATCTAGAGAATCTTAATCAAACCTTGAAAGACAAGGATTTGCCTGTGCGAGAGGTGCAGTCGCGTTGGATTCCCAGTAATACAGTAGAAGTAACAGAACCAGACTTAGCACAATCGCTTCTCAAGCTAATGGATGCCCTAGAAGACTTAGACGACGTGCAAAATGTCACAGCTAATTTTGAGATGACAGATGAACTGATGTCGTTGAGTATGCTATAGCTAGCGCTATCGAACTAATAAATATTAATGAACAACCCCCTCAGCATCACCTTCAAGAATGGACAAACCGCCCTTGCTACTAAAATAGATACAGCAGCGGAATTGTCTAGTAGACTCCGCCAGATTAGTCTTTGTAGTCCCCGTCCTGTGTTGGTGATAGTAGGGGGTGCTAGTAAAATGAGTGAGGAGAGTCTGAAGCGCCTGGAATCACTTTTTACAGAAGTACTTGCCCCCGTAGCCGAAAAGTTGGGGGCATTCGTGCTAGATGGGGGTACGGATGCTGGGGTAATGCAAATGATGGGAAAAGCTCGCACTCAGACTAATGGTACTTTTCCCTTGGTTGGTATTGCTCCGGTGGGTAAAGTTTTAATCCCTGATCAGGACTTTTTCTCTTCTGGTGAGATTGAACTAGAACCCAACCATACTCATTTTTTGTTAATACCCGGTTCTACTTGGGGTGATGAATCTCCCTGGATTAGTCAGGTAGCCACTACTCTGGCTGGTAATGCCCCATCACTGACGGTGCTAGCTAATGGTGGAGAAGTTTCCCTAGTTGACGTATCTGAAAGTATTAAGGCAGAAAGACCACTGGTTATATTAGCTGGTAGTGGCAGGTTAGCCGATGAAATTACTAGAGTAGTACGTTATCCAGAACAACAGGCTAGAGAGCGTTTATTACAGCTGTTACAAGATGGTCAACTTACACTATTTGACCTAACGCAGCCATTGGCTGAGTTAACTGAAATTATTAGAGAGCGATTAAAAGTAAAAAAACTGGTATGAGTTAGGTCGATCGAGCAAGGTGTCACTAACAATAGAAGCGATCGCAACTTCTTTAGTTATTCAACTGCTTCTCGCTTGGCTTGAATATTTTTCATGTGTTTTTTCACCGTGTTAATGGAAATATATAATTCATCGGCAATTTCTTGGTAGCTGTAGTTAGCACGACGAAGCAACCAAACTTCGGCTTCGCGAGAAGTTAGTCCATATTTATCAACTTCAGAGATAGCTAGTTTCTGCACAGATTTACATCGGTCTTCTAGTATCACTAACAAGCAAGGATGAGGAATTCCATTGAGCTTGAACCGTCGAACCCGAATCCGCAAAGTAGTTAAATTTTTAAGTGTAATCTCAGATTCAATGTTTATTGGCTGACCAGGGTAAAAACTTTGGCTTTCAATTAAAGCTTGGCAAGCTTTCCAAATTTCTTCGGGTACTGAATTACTTGGTGCAGTTATCTGAGAGAGTTGCTGACAAATTTGAAGTGCCAAGCGATTAGATTGGATACATTCTCCTTGCTCTGTCAGTATCAAAATACCGTCTAGAAAACTTTCAATTATTCCAACTAATAGAGCATTATCTGAAGCATTTTCTGTTTGTGAATTTGTAGTGCGGGCATCTTGCCCACTTGCTGTAAGCTCAGGGAGCAAAATGCTTCTACTACTAATATCTTGGGTTTTACCTTGCTGTCTTTCTGAAGTATTAAGGAAACTGTCGAGGCTGTAGCTTTGAACAAGTGTCATAATCAAATAAAAATTGTATTTTTGTAGATGCTATTGTTTGGCTAATTTTCTTGTTCTGCCTGAAAGACATTGGCATAGAGATTGGCAATAATTTGTTTGCCCTCAAATGTCAGTTCTAAGTAGCGTAATGCGGGTTGAATGTAGGGAAGAGCAACATTCCTGTAAAAGTTTGGGTAATTCTTGCGTAAGTCACCAGGAGTACGCGAACCAGAGTTCTTATTTGCACCAGTTTCCTCAAATTCGTAGAACAAAGCAGGGATTTTGTGTAAGTAATGGGGGTCAGATAGCTGACCGATTAAATCTGCTGCCCTTGTTAAACCGGGGTAATTAACGGTGTCTGAATGCTCCTGATAGTCTGGTACCGGAAAACGAGTTAGCTCAATATTGTGTTCGATAACTTCAGTATCAAGGGGTAAGCGATCGCCAAATTGCTCTTTAACGAACAGTTTCCCTCGGTCTACATGAAACGGAGTTAGGGATGCATCGGTAGAACCAAATGGAAGATAAATCATCACGTCTTCCATTCCCGTGATATACAATCTCTCTTGAACCCGGTCTTGCTGACATACACCCTTAATGTAGCCAACGTCATGACACAACAAAGAGATGATGAAATGCAACCAGTCTTCACGAGAAACGTTACCTTCTAAAAGGTACTTACCCCGTAGGATTTCCTGTCCTGCTAAGGTGACAAGGATGGTGTGTTCAATATTGTGATACAGAGCATCGGTATTGGTAAGATTTTCTAGAGCCAGGTTAGCAGTCCAACCCAGAATGTCTGCATAATTTGCTTTAAGGTTGCCATAAACGCGGCGGTAGCTAAACTTTAGGTACTCAACAAAGGTATTAATTGTTACGTCTTTGGAATTAAACATTTTGTTTTCCTTGGGAAAAATCTTAGTTATCTAAGGCGGCTTTCGGTGTCGCCTATTTGCGTTACAAAATGGTAAATAATTCAATTGAAAAAATATGGTCATCAGGCTGTTACTTGTTGGCGTAACATCCGGGATTCTTGACTGACACGACCTTCCATCGCTGCGTGCTGCAAGTTCACGAAAGCATTCAGGTCTTCTTTTTCGTACTTCCTTTTCAGAAGCTGACGCAGTTGCTCTTCGGCTTCTACCGTTAGATAGTTATTGTTAAGTGCCTCTTGGACAATTTGACGAATCAAGATCATTAGTCCCTAATTTTTGTTTTGACTCAATTTGTGCATCTCGTTTCAGTCTATTTGTGGCAACTTCCCCCAAGCCAATAGCACTATCTAACTGCTAAAAGTCTTTTAGAATCAGGGATAAGCAGTTGGGGGAAGTTGTAAAAGTTGACAGATTCCCCCAACTTTAATCATTCTGGGATTGCATCAATGGCGAGAAAAAGCTACGGCCCGAAAGTTCAAAAGCGGACTAAACGGCTTTTAGAGGCATTACTGGCTTATGCTGATAACGAATTGGAAAACTGTGACCACCTTAAAATTCAGATCTACTCGAAGACCAAAAACGAGTTGCTGGTTAGAACAAAGGTAAGATTTCTTGAAGAACTGACCCGCCAAGACCGATACTCTGCTAATTTAAGCGATCGCCAAATCAAGGAATCCCTCAACCGCCTGGAAGATTTCTTGGAAATTTTGCAAGACCACCGTCCCGGAAATCAAGGCTTCCATGACTGGCATTTTTCCCTGAAGCTTTGGCACCCTTGGCAAGCTAAAGAAGCTAATCTAAAACAATTTGATTTAGAATGGCAAAGCCGTCGCCCTCTCAAGTCCAAACAAGTTACCGGAGATAACCACCCCAACTTAGCTGCTGACGAACAGATTAGCACAGCTAAACAACAGGATTGGGGAACAGCCCCCGATGTTACTGTCTTCTATGGACGCACTGAGGAACTTGCGACATTAAAGCAATGGACTATAGATAAACATTGTCGCTTGATTAGTCTGGTTGGCTTAGGCGGAATGGGTAAAACCACTTTATCTGTTAAGTTAACCCAACAAGTTCAAGAAGAATTTGACTATGTTATTTGGCGAAGTCTCCGCAATGCACCCGTACTTCCCGAACTTTTGGCGGATTTGATTTGTTTCCTCTCTAACCAGCAGGAAACCGACTTGCCAGAGACAATGGATGGTAAAATTTCTCGATTGCTCGATTACCTGCAAATCTCTCGTTGTTTACTCGTGCTTGATAATGCAGAATCTATCTTGTGCAGTAATGAGCGTGCGGGAACTTATCGCCAAGGATATGAAGGATATGGGCAACTTTTCAGTTGTATAGCAGAAAGCCCGCATCAAAGCTGCTTAGTACTGACGACGCGAGAAAAGCCAAGGGAAATTAGCTATCAGGAAGGAGAACATTTTCCCATCCACTCCTTTCAATTGAGTGGTTTATCAGCAGAAAATGTTCAGGAAATTTTTAGGGAGAAAGGCTTTACAGTATCAACAGAACAAGGACAAGCTTTAGTAGAACAGTATGCAGGTAATCCGCTGGCACTAAAGATTGTCGCAACAACAATTCAAGAATTATTCGACGGGGATATCACTGAATTTTTAGAGCAAGGCACTGTCATTTTCGGTGATATTTATAACTTGCTAGACCAACAGTTTAATCGCCTCTCACCAGTAGAAAAGCAGACCATGTTTTGGCTGGCTATTAATCGGGAGTGGGTTTCCCTGTCAGAATTGCGGGTAGATATTCTTCCTGCTGTTTCAGTGCGATCGCTACTAGAGGCATTAGAGTCTCTGCAACTGCGTTCTCTAATTGAAAAGGCTACACCGACGCTGACCCAGAAATCCTCAGTCAGTTTCACACAACAGCCTGTGATTATGGAATATGTTACTGAACGATTAATTGAGCAGTTGTCTCAGGAAATTAGTACAACTGAGATTATCTTTTTTGACCGCTATTCCCTAATTAAGGCTCAAGCCAAAGATTACCTGAGAAATGCTCAAATTCGCCTCATTCTGCGACCGATTGCTAATAAATTACTTGCTCTTTTTGGTAACAGGGAAAGTCTTAAAACTTGTCTGATGGAGATTTTGTCTAAATTGCGTTTACCTGGTGCTAAAGAACCAAAACCAGGATATGCTGGCGGAAATGTTCTTAATCTCTTGTGGCAACTTCAGATTGACCCTGGTGATTCTGATTTCTCTTACCTAACTGTTTGGCAAGCTTACCTTCAGGGAGTAAATTTACATCGCGTTAATTTTGCCAATGCTGATTTAAGTAAATCAGTTTTTACCCAAACCTTGGGAGGGATTTTATCAGCGGCTTTCAGTACAGATGGGAAGCTGTTGGCGACAGGAATTGATAATGAGATTTGGCTATGGCAAGTTGCCGACAACCGACAATTACTATCTTGTACAGGACATGTCAGTTGGGTACATTCCGTTGCTTTTAGCCCAGAGGAACGAATCCTGGCGAGTGGCAGTAATGACCAAACCATCAGGCTTTGGGACGTTAACACTGGGCAGTGCCTTAAGACACTCCGAGGTCATACGGGTTGCATCTATTCCATCGCTTTTAGCCCAGATGGACGAATCTTGGCAAGTGGTAGTAATGACCAAACCGTCAGGCTGTGGGATATTAGCACAGGGCAATGCCTGAATGTATTGTCAGGACATAGTAATCATCTACTATCTGTTATTTTCTCACCAGACGGACAAACCTTAATTAGTAGCAGTGAAGACCAAACTGTAAGGCTTTGGCAAGTCCAGACAGGTGAATGTTTGCGAATTATTGAAACTCACATCAACTGGATACTCTCAGTCGCCCTAAGTCCGGATGGACAGACTTTGGCAACGGGAAGTGATGGCAAAACGGTTAAGTTTTGGGATATTACTACTGGGGAATGCCTCAAAACATTAGCAGACTGCAATAGTTATGTTTGGGCAATTGACTATTCACATCAGGTAAATAATGTCAACAATCCTGACCGTCAAATTCTGGCAACTGGTAGTGAAGATAAGACAGTGAGAATTTGGGATGCTGTGATGGGAGAATGTCTGCAAACCTTGCAGGGTCATACAGACCGAGTTTGGTTAGTTCTTTTCAATCCCGATGGCAGCACTTTGTTGAGTGCTAGTGAGAATCAGACAGTGAAACTCTGGGATGTCCAGACAGGGCAATGTTTAAGAACCCTAGAGAGTTACAGCAATTCAGTTTTATCCGTAGCATTTAGTGATGATGGGCAATTAATCGCTAGTAGCGGTCAAGACCAACAGGTCAGGTTATGGGATGTGGCAAGGGAAGAATGTATTAAAACAATGCAGGGACATACTAATATTGTCTCCATAGTCACCTTTGCCCCAAAACTTGATGAGCGTTTAATCTTGGCAAGCGGTAGTGATGATTGCACCATCAGGATTTGGGATGGTTATACGGGTGAATGTTTAAGGACAATTTGGGGACACAGCAGTTGGGTTCAATCTCTTAGCTTTAGTGCCAATGGTCAGATATTAGCCAGTGCTAGCCGTGACTATACAGTGAAGCTTTGGGATTGGCAAACGGGGGAATGCTTACAAACCCTGACAGGACATACTCATCGAGTAAAATCTGTTGCCTTTAGTCGAGATGGCAAGACTCTGGTGAGTGGTAGTGATGACAAGACTATCAAGCTTTGGGAAGTGAGTACGGGGAAATGTATACAGACTTTTCCAAGTCATCAGGATGGGGTTTTAGCAGTTGCCTTTAGTTCCTGTGGTGGTAGGCTAGCCAGCGGTAGTGGTGAGACTATTAAGCTATGGGATATCAGCACAGGGGAGTGTCTGCAAACTTTGGTAGGACATACTCACCGCGTTAGGTCAGTGGTATTTAGCCCAGATGGTCAGACTTTAGCCAGTGCTAGTGATGACGAAACGGTGAAGCTTTGGCAGGTCAGAACCGGAAAGAATTTTAGGACATTGCAGGGACATCTTAAAGAAGTTTGGTCGGTGGTCTTTAGTACCGATGGGCAAACTTTAGCTAGTGGTAGTGGAGATGAGACGATTAAGTTATGGAGTGCCGAAACGGGAGAATGTTTACAAACACTTAGGGCAGATAGACCTTATGAAGGGATGAATATTAAAGGTGCAATTGGTTTAACAGCAGCTCAAAAAGCAACTTTAAAAGCCTTGGGGGCTGTCGAGAGTGATTAGGTGAGGAGATGAGGGGGAGCAGGGGAGACAAAGCAAATGTAGAATTTAGAATTTAGAATTTAGAAAAAAATAATCACAACATTGGTCGAAGCGATACGGGATGTGAGAAGGTGATGGGGGGACGGGGAGACGGGGAGAAGTTTTGATTATGGGTAATTAGACGAACTTTATATTAGATATTTCCGAAAATTAATCAGAAAGCTTTGTAGTAGTTGAAGTGAAGTTTAAATGCTGGAGATGTCTATTTAGACAATTCCTCATCTACCCATACTTTTTTATGAGTTCTGAATCTAAGAAGCCTGAAAACCCTCGCTCTCCTGGCGTGACAGATAGGGATGCAATTGTACCTGAACAGACTGATAATCAGGGTGAGGTTGTCAGAAAACTGATTACACCAGAAGATGTGACGGATGCTTCAGCCAAGTCTGACGAAACTCGTTCTCCTGGGGTAACAGACAGAGATGCAATTGTACTTGAACAACCTGATAATCAGGGTGAGGTTATCAGAAAACCGATTGCACCTGATGCAACGGATAGTTCAGCTAAGTCTGAGGGAACCCGTTCTCCTGGTGTGACAGATCGGGATATTTCCGCAGAGGAAATTACTACTAGTACTACAGAGGAAACTGAGACTGTTAGAAGGCTCATTATGCCAGACGGAATCGAGGAGTAACCGACACCCAGAAAGCAGACTTAGTTTGTGTCGCCCCAGGTTTCTAGCCTGTGGGCGAATCTTTGCTGTAATCTGAAATTTTATATTACTGTTAAGTATAAGTAGGGTATGCATCATACATTAATTCAGCAAGTCCTAGATAAGCAACTTCTCCCGCTGTGGACTCAAGTCCACAACTAATAGCATAAGTCCCGATCAAGTGGACTGAAACTCAAGTATTGTCTGTATTTATTAGTCCTCTTTTAGAGGACTTTCGCTATTAGCCAGGGATTTGAATCCCTGGCGGTTCTTATCTCACTACAGATTACTCAAAAGCAGGACAATTATTCCCTCTCAAGTTGTATTCGAGATAGATCAAGTTGAAGTTGGGATGGATCGATTTGACTTCCGTACGGGTTGACTTGTAACAGCCTTTCAATCCCTGCTAACCGTTGGTTAACTTCACTTACACGCTGCTCATTACCAAGGCTTTGATACATATCCCTTGCAAGTGTGAGTTGAGAAACCGCTTCTTTGAGATTGCCCATCTTTAAATATACTTCTCCCAAATTATTACCTGCTATTGCTTGTCCCTCAATATCTTTGTTTTTTACTGCCAATTCTAATGCTTGAGAGTAGTGAGCTTTAGATAAAGGATAGTCTCCTAATTGTTGAAAAACGTAACCTAAAATAAGGTGGTCATCTACTATCTCTGTCTCCTGCTCTATCTTCGTTTGACTTTTTGCAATGATACGTATTGGTGTCAAGGCTGGCAGTTCTAAGGAAGGTGGTTCGGGGGGCGGTATTGAGGGAGGCCAATGGTTTCCGCCTTCTCCAATAATGATGCACCAGACCCGATTACCAGTACAAGGAGCGCTTGCTTTTATTCCAGCATAAGCAATTTGAGTATTAGTTGTAATTGCACCAATTATTAGAATTACAACCAGAGAAATCGAAGTGATTAATTGAAGAATTTTTGCGAAATTTTTGAAAAACATAGTTTCCACTTTTCCTTTATTTATTGAGTTTTGATTTTGCTAATTCGATCCAAATCTTTTCATCTGGATGATTATAACTGCCAAAATCAATACAGTTCTTCCATTTTTTCCGTGCCTCTACTTTGGAACCCTTAGCTTCCAGCACTTGTGCTAGTAGACAGTAAGCTGATCCGAGTTGGTTATCTATGGCAATAGCTTCTCGGAGACTTGCTTCGGCTTGATCATTTTGTTTTAGTTCCAACCTTCCCCAACCTAAGTTTTTGAGTAGACCGTACTTTACTCTGTCGATTGGATGCAAACTCAAGCCTTCTTCAACTAATTTGACAGCTCTTAAATAATTTTTTTCCTGAATAGATAAACGAGCTAGGTTACTATGTGCTGAAGCAAAACCCTGCCTTGCCGCAGCTTCATAGAAAACACGAGCATTATTAAAGTCTTGCAGTTTTTCATAGGCTAGTCCTTGATTGTAGAGTGCTTCTGCATAGTTAGGCTTAAGTAGAAGTACTAATTGATAGGTTTGTATGGCATTTTCTAGATCATCCTTATCATTTGTTGTTATGTATCTTTGAAGTTTTTCAACTCCACGATTATTAAGAAAAAGTGCTATTCCAGGTCTAATAACTCCTATGGTCAAACCTAGCAAGATACTCAAGCTCATGGTAGCAAGCCCAAAACGAACAATTTGTTTTGCCCTAGTTTGAGATTTTGCTAATCTCTGGTTTGCCTGTTCTGCTGTTTCCTTCTGCTCCCTTTCTGTCTCCAATTCAAGTTGAAAACTCAACTTTTCCAGTTCTCTACGATCGCGCAATTCCAAACTCAACTGAATAAATTCCCGATCCTTCCGACTCAAGTCAGCTTGACGCTTATTGAGCCAAACTTCCGCTGCACTTAAAAGAGAACCCATTAATAAATCCTCTTCGTTCTGCTCATTTTGCTGCCAACGGCGACACCTAGAACGCAATTCCTCTTGCCAAACGCGAAAGGTGCGATCGCTTTTCATCCAGTCTCGAAGTTGCTGCCATTCCCTCAGTAACGCCTCATGGACAATCTCGACTATTTCCTCTTCTGTTTGCTCATTCCGTGCTGTCACCACTAGTCTGGCTTCTGGCCCAGCCAAATGAGTTACCAAATCCCAGTTATCTACTCCCACCTCTCCACGGGTGGCTAAACGTCGGGTATCTTCGGTTTCTTCCCCCGGATGCAGCAATTGTAAAAAGATGCGTTTTGCTTGCTTCTGTTGCGCCTGATTCAACTTGGCGTAAACAGTTTCTGCATGGTTTGCTAGCGCTTTTGCCACCCCACCAATTTCTGCATAAGCTTGATGGGTTAAGGTTCTCTGACGCTGCTTTTTCCAAAGTTCGGTGAGGGCAAATTCTAGTAGAGGTAAATTTCCCGGTTCCTGCTTGACATCTTCTAGGAGTCGTTCGGTGAGTTTTTCCTCTAATTGCACTTCCATCAATTGAGCAGGAGATTCAATTGCTTCTCGCAATTCTGCCCTATTCATCGAACTTAGCTTTAAATCAGCATTCTGCAAAGCATCAGCAAGGGGACGGTAGTTATAGACTTGTCCGCAAAAGTCGGCCCGAAGGGTCAAAACAACCTTAAGTCCTAGAGAGTCGTTGATTCCGGCTAGCAGGACATCAATAAAGCGATCGCGTTCTTCTTTAGAACACAGGGTATACAGTTCCTCAAACTGATCCACCACTAACAGTAACTGTTTACCAGGATGCTCATTGAGAATCTCTGAAAGAACATAGGCAAATCCGTTTTGCCTAATAGTGTTGGCTAAATTAATCGCTTTATCGATGCGATCGCTTTTACTAAGTTCTGGTTCTAATTGATGTACAAAGGCCGCAGCTAGTCGATTAAAGGGTTGTTTCTCAGGACGAAAAGATTCAATCAACCAGTTTCCCTCCTCTCGCAGGCGAGGTAGCAATCCCGCCAACACCAGGGAAGACTTACCACTTCCGGAAGCACCAACTACTGCTACTAGGGGCTTTGTTCTGACTGCTTGCACTAAATCATTAATAAACTTCGAGCGTCCAAAGAAGAACTTCGCCTGTTCTTCCTGGAATGCAAACAAGCCTTGATAGGGACACTCTGGAAGAGAATTTTTAGCTGATTTTTCTAATTCCAGGAGTTCTTGCAAGCGTTGGAGTCCTTGCTCCTGTTGGTTCAAGTACTCAATTAAATCGATCACCTGCTGGTTGAGGGTAACTCCACTCCCTCTGAGATGAAACTTGTCAACTCCTAGACGAAGGCGTAACTCTTCAAGCTGGCTTTCATTGCGTTTCTGTAGGTGATCAAGGAGTGTGTTGCGATCAATGACAATCATTTGCACTACCTTTTAAGGTGTGGAACAACTTCGTAGATAACCCTGCTAAGTTTGGTAAGGGTTGCTCCTTCTTGCTGTTCTGCATAGCGGACAACTTCAATCGCCCGTTGAGCTTGTGGCGTACCAAAAGATAGGTGGGCTGAATCTACACCGTATTTGAAAACAATATTTTCAAACTGCGATGGCATCAATACTTGCAGCAGATTTAGGTAAAGTTCCCTTGGCTCAACCGGAGGGATAACCTCTGTCTGAGTAAAACGGGAATCGGCTGAGGGTTCTAATTTAGTGCGGCTTTTAAGAACTGGTATTAGAGATTCTGCCTCAGTAACACTAGCAATAGAACGAAGATTATTGTTGGCCAATTCTACTTCTGTTCGGCTTTTCAGGACTGGTGTTAAAGACTCGGAAATTCCCTCTAAGTCAATGGCACTACAACCAAATTCATAAGCATCGGCATAAGATCTTCCGGCCCCTAATGCATCATAAAATCCTACTGCAAATTCAATTGCTGCCCGATCTCCTATCACTTTATTCATGCCCACAACATAATCAATATGCTGGTAAATTGCCTCAGCTTGAGCCTCTGAATAGCAGGCATTGAGTAGAACACACTCAATGGTGTTTTTAAATAACTTAAATAGTCTGACCAGTGAGTTGTTACTAACTAGCTGTAATTTTCCAGAACTATTTTCTAAGGCTAAACCATGCTCTCTGGCTCCATGTCCAGAAAAATGGACAATTTGTGGTTCATGATCTAACAGAGTACGACGCAAGTCATCAACCCGTAAAGCCCAGCGAGTCACAACTTCAAACCGATCTCTTCTTTGGGAGCGTTCCAAACCTGCCTGGATTTCTCGCACTTCCTCATCCAAACGCAGCTTGTCTGTATTTAAGGGATTGGCTGTAAGAATCAAAATCTTTTTCATTGTTCTTCGTCTCTGCCAGCCCTGGGAATTGTTTGGTAAGTCACGTACCAAGTAGGCAGAAGATGCTCCTTAATTGTTTCGCTCCCACTAGTGAAAACAATATTTATTGGTAATAACTAAATGCTGTGCCACTTCTGAGAAAGTCTCTCTTCCCCACACCTACGACCCCATAATTTTCGTTAGTGGGGGGTTATTCGGTATGTGCGGTTGAAAAACTGACCACTATTAGTAGAAGTAATGAGGTGATGAGGTGATGAGGTGATGGGGTAACGAGGTGATGGTGAGGATTTTTCCTTGTCCTACTTGTTCTACTTGTCCTACTTGTCTTTCCTACTCCCATACCGAATATTACCCTCAAGGGTACTGTGACCTGAAAAAATTATTAGTCATCATAAAAATGTGCTGAGAGAAAAACTTAGCCAAGTCAAACAAAAAAAACTTCACAGTTACAACAAGGAGAAACAAATGAGCACAATTGATCTTATTTCTACCCCAGATATCAAGATTGTCTCTCTTAACCAAATAATTGTTCCCATGGTTGAAGAGGCAGCTTATGAAAGCGGTTCAGTCCAAAATGGTTACGGTCGAGCATCAGGGGTTTTTGTTACTGTCCAACGGGGTACTACGGCTAATATAGATATTGATTTGAGTCTGACTACTGTTTCTCAAGAGAAATTTAATCAGTGGCAGCAAAAAGCCTCTTCTTACTTCAGCTCTCAAGAGTGGGAAACACTCAACAAAACTTGGGGTAAAAAAGGTCGCATGGGTGGTTTCTTAGCAGCTGCTTTTGGTCTAAAGTTTGGTCGTAGTTCAAGTCACTATCAAAACTCTTCCAAGAGTTACAATACTCAATCTCAAAGCGAAAGAGAACAATTAGCTCGCAGCGTTTATAACTTAGAAACCTCTCAATTCCGTGTTACCGGAAAACTAACAGCCGTTGGTACAAGTTTCATTCCTGTCACAGTTTCTGCTTACATCCAAGCAACTCAATTCACTTTCTCTGACAACAAGAAACTTACCGTTATTAATACGGAAAACCCCATTGCTGCTGACCAAAACGGTTCCACTAATGGCTCTTCTGCTCAACCAACTGACTTAAATCTGCTGCCATTAGGCTAAATCAACAGAAGTCTCACGTCTGAGAGAAAGAGCCGTGTAGGTTAATTGCGGATAATTAAGGTGCGTCCTCTGAATAAGAGAATAGGGACAGCGCCTTAATTATCATTTTACAGCTTATTCTTCTGTTTCTGATTATTTCTGTTTTTGATATACTCGACATCTGTACCCTAATGGGTTGGTTAGAGAGTATGTCAGTAGCGGGAATTGCGACCGATAAGTTCGGTTCTACGACCCCAGGAAGATGACAAATGCTATTACCCTCATAAGCAGAAGCTCATAAATTTGCAGATACTGCACTTGTTGCAGGAGGGGATATACTGTGGTGCAAAAATGGTTACTGCCAAGCTTATCGGAGGTCTTAGCTCAGAGTGAACAAACTGAGCTTGTTAACCAAGATACACTCCAACGGGAAAAAGATCAGCGAGATGCTACAAGTCATCGAGAACAAGAACGAGCAAAAGTAGAGAGGGAGTGGTCTAGTGCGATCGCCACCCTAGAAGAGTTACTTGTGCAAGCAATCAGCCAAACTGGCGGCTTTAGTTCTAGGTCTGTTAAGAAGACCAGATCTGCTTCCTCTAAAGGTAATTCTGACTCATCTTCCCAACAAGGACTAGTCCTAGCTGGCCCCTTACCAGTATTGGGCAATCCTCAACTACTAGCAAGTTTCCAAACAGGGATTTTTACCAGCGAGGCTTTTAATGCTCTCTCTCTGATGCCTTTTCAGCTAGCACCCTCTAAGCATGAATTGCCTCAACAAGTAGCAAAGACGGTTTATGAACTCCCTTTGTTTCCTCTCGATCCTCTCACCAAAGAGAAATTTTGCTTAGTTTTTACCCGTAGCTTTAGTTTAGTAATGGTAGCAGGAAACGATGCCGACGGTGTGCCAGCTTTTCGTTTCTCCTTCGATCCAGAAGTCATCCAACAGGCTTGGTCTGTAATGCGTCCTCGCTTGCTACTAACCAGTCCCTATCATCTTGGTCAGTTAGAAGAACTAATTGAAAAATTTTCGCCTAAAGTACCCGATTATCGAATTGTTATGCAGTTCGGTCGTCAGTTACTCAGAAACCTACCAGAACCGAACCAAGAAGAGAGTGTTCATACTATCACTGTTAACTCTTCTAAACCAATCATGGCTCAGTCAGGACAAACCCCCTCAGAAGTTGATAACTTGGCTGATCGTCAATGGCGGCGGTTGGAGAAAAATCGAGAGCAAGATGTCAGTGAAATTTCTAACTCTCTTTCAGACACACCCGATGTGGAATTACTAAAAGCATTAACCCACGAAATCCGCACACCCCTGACAACAATTCGTACCTTAACTAAACTGCTATTGAAGCGGCGTGATTTAGCACCGGAAGTAACCAGGCGCTTGGAAATTATTGAACACGAGTGTTTGGAGCAAATCAACCGCATGGAGTTGATTTTCCGAGCAGTAGAATTAGAAACAACAGCTTCTAAGCAAGGATCGGTTAACCTCACCTCTATGTCCTTGACCCAGATTTTCCAGCAAAATATCCCTCGTTGGCAAAAACAGGCACAGCGGCGCAATATAAGTTTAGACGTTTCTCTGCCTCAGAATCTACCAACGGTGGTAAGTAATCCTCATTTGCTAGATCAGATGCTGACAGGTTTAATGGAAAATTTCACTCGTTCTTTGCCTTCAGGTGGTCAAATTCAGGTGCAGGTTATACCAGCAGGAAACCAGTTAAAATTACAATTCCAGTCTCAATTATCCCAGGAAGAAACAGACCACTCAGCTCATTTTACCGATTCAACTTGCCAAACTTTGAAATCAATTGGTCAGCTGTTGATGTTCCAGCCAGAAACTGGTAGCCTCAGTTTGAATCTTGATGTGACTAAGAATCTTTTCCAGGCTTTGGGAGGTAAACTAATTGTGCGTCAACGACCTCAAGCAGGAGAAGTAATGACTGTATTTTTACCTTTAGAAGTGAGTAATGGACAGGGGTGTCAGCAGTCAGGAGTTTTTACAAGGAAGAGTAATAAAGCTGTTTGATTGGTAGTTAATTTGGCACTTTAATGATGAGTTTATAAGAATTTTACATACATATTGGTTAATTCTCTATCCTAATGGTGAATATATGGAGGACAATACTGCTCAGTAGTTTTTTGATGAAGATGAATTGGTAGCTTAATAATAAATTCAGTTCCCTGTCCTGGCTCTGATAGACAATCTAAGTGACCGCAATGAGTTTTATTAATGATTTGATAGCTGATAGATAATCCTAATCCAGTCCCTTGACCAACCGGTTTAGTTGTAAAAAATGGTTCAAAAATATGTTTATGAATCTGCTCTGGTATTCCAGAACCATTATCTGCAATATGAATAACAATGCAATTCATATGGCAAGGAGCAAGTGCATCGTCATTAAGCTGTTCAGTATGAATTAAAATTGTCGGATTTTTATGAGTTAGTTCTCTTTGATCATGCTTATTTTTTGCTCCTGAGTGATCGCTAATACAGAATGACTCTTCCAAGGCGTCGATTGCATTGCTCAAGATATTCATAAATACCTGATTAAGCTGACCGGGATAGCAATCAATCAAGGGCAGATTACCATAATTTTTAATGACCTTAATTTGGGGACGATGGTCTTGCTCCTTCAGACGATGCTGCAAAATTACTAAGGTACTTTCAATACCTTCATGAATATCAACGGCTTTAACTTCTACTTGATCTAGGCGCGAGAAATTCCTTAGAGACTCGACAATTTCAACAATGCGATGGGTTCCCACTTGCATTGATTGCAATACCTTATTCAGGTCTTCTGCAAGAAAATCAAAATCAATCTCTTTGATTTTTCTCTGAATTTTGTCAGTAGAATGGGAATATTCTTCTTGATATAATTGCACCAATTCTAATAGATTTCGCAGGTATTCCTGGGCATAAACTAGATTGCCATGAATAAAATTAACTGGGTTATTAATTTCATGAGCTACACCTGCTACTAGTTGCCCTAAACTAGACATCTTCTCAGTCTGGACAAGCTGAAGTTGAGCTATTTTCAGTTGGTTGATTAGCTCTTGTAATTCTTCATTTTTCTGTGCAAGTGCTACTTGTGCTTGTTTGCGTTGGTAAATTTCTTTACTCAATTCATTGATTTTATGATTGAGTAAAATGAATTGAGAACTTGCAGCCGCCCTACTTTCTAAACGTAAAAGAGTCTGCGCTGAAGACTCTGTAGATGAAGGTTGTACGACTGCACCTTCAGTTCGACAAGTAAGAGTTTGTCCATCTGGTAAGATAAAACGCAATGAGCCAATCAGCATTTGCCTACACCTAGAACAAGCTTGCAAATAGGTGAGTACTTTTTCCTGTGGCTCTTTCACTAACTCAAACAACTTTTTCCCCTGAAGTTCCTTGGTTCTATATCCTATTAAAGTAGCTGCAGCACGGTTACTTGCGAGAATCTCACCTTCACCTGTCACAAGCAACAAAGGTTCTGGTAAGACGCGGGCAAACTCAAGAAATTGCTCCGGAGTCATGGTGTTTAAGCTCTAAAATATTCTCTTCCTTCGGCTTCTTCAGCTTCTTCGGTAGGTTGGAGGTAGACCACGACTCGGCATCGAGAAGCACCACTGGCGATGGTTTCTTGCAATTCGACTTTAGCGTAGCCCAGATTATCAGCAGCGATCGCTCCAAAAACATTAGAGGTCATCATACACATCGAAGGACGACCAATCACTTTATCAGCAAATGGGCAGGCGCGATTGCCAAGAACAATCTTTTCTTCCGTCTCTTCAATGATAAAAAAGTCTCCCTGAATCCGTTTTTTGAGGTCTACTAAAACAAGAGGTACTTGTTCGCGCGAAAGGTTAGAAACGTGCAAGGCTGACTTGTAAGCCTGGTCAATTTGTTTACCCATCGCTTGACCGACAACACTGATAAAGCCAGATGCTTCTTCTAGACCAACAACATCTTGCAGTGTTCCAGAAAGTTCTCGAACTAAAGTACGGAGAAATACATCCCGTTCTAGAGGAACATCAAGAGTATGGATAGTAGGCGCGAAGGAACTAGGGTGATCCACAGTATTATCCTCTGGAAAAAAACTAAGTTGATATTATTACAATTCACTAATCCTACAGATGATCAAAAAAGGTATGGGTAACAGCAGTCAAAAAAAGCTAAAATCCCTACCATAAAGCTAGTTTGGGGGATACTTAGCTATAAATTACATGCACAACTTCATTTACTTTTGTCCAACAACGATAGTATTACATCAACTCTTATTATATAAAAGACCTCTAGTCGCAACAACTTGACAATCATTTTTGTGCTTCTTCACACTGGAAAATCCTTACTGAAAGCGATGAGTGTAGGTGCTTAGATGGTTGGACGTGAGTTAATGAGTAATGAGTCGGGAGTCAAGAGAAGGAGTCAGAATAATCTAGACACTTTAAAATTACATAGGTTTTGAAGGTTTTGAAGTGACTATTCTTGCATTTGTCAACCCGTAATCTTCCTGAAATCCTTGATGAGTAAAAGTTTCAGATTGATTCAGCAATCTCTAATTAAGTAGCTAAGTAAACAAATTATCAATAATTAGCCACTGGCAGCAATACCTTAAAATCAGAACCCTCGCCCAATTTACTAGTAACAGAAATTGAACCGTTACAGCGTAGTAACAATTGCTGCACAATTGTCAATCCTAAACCAGCACCAGTTTGCTCGCCAGCATTAGAATATCCACGGTAAAAAATATCGAAAATATGAGAAATTTCACTCTCAGCAATGCCTTTACCAGTATCACTAAATATTAGCTGGACATATTCTCCCTGAACAGCTGCTGACACCCTAACTAGACCATCTGTAGAAGTAAACTTTAAACAGTTGTGTAATAAGTTAATGGCAATTTGCTGTAGCCAACTGTCCGGACAATAAATAGGGGGAAGACCAACAGGCGCAGTGTAACTTAGTTGGATGCCTTTTTCTTCAGCGAGGGGCTGATAGGTACTGACAATACCAGGGATAAT
This sequence comes from Coleofasciculaceae cyanobacterium, assembly GCA_049683475.1. Lineage (GTDB taxonomy): Bacteria > Cyanobacteriota > Cyanobacteriia > Cyanobacteriales > Coleofasciculaceae > JBAUJE01. Next base: position 34,215 of record JBAUJE010000056.1, read on the forward strand.
ATCTATCAGCTGTATCGGTTTGATTGCACTGATTTGGGACTCGTTCTCTAACTCTACTAGTTCTAATATGCCAGCAATTAAAGAATTCTGGCGATCGCATTCTGTATTAAGCAGCTGAATATAACGTTGGCGCTGTGCTGGCTTGAGTTGTGCTGAATCCAACAACTTCAAAGCTGTTTTCATACTAGTTAAGGGGGTTCTGAGTTCTTGGGCAACTCGCCGGATAAATTCTTCTTTTTTGTTTGTCTGAGTATCAGAGGTTCCTAAGCTAACTTCTAGGGTATCCCAGAGTTGAGTAGTTCTAGCCTGCCCTCCAATAAGTTTTTCACCACGCTGTAGTTGTTTAACTATTACTTGCGCTAGCAAGCTCTTACCTAGAGAATCATCAGCTGAAAGCAAAGTAAATATATTTTCCCAATCACCAAATAACTCTTCATAGGTAGTATCTGCTACTACCATTACCTCCCTTAAACTCTCTAAGACTAGCCTAATTAACTGCTCATCAAAGGTGCATAAAGTTAGCCAAGGCTGATTTTCTTGCCTAGAAGCTACTTTTTGTAGCTCAGTGCTGCTACGCTGACAAGTTACAACGAGACAACTAAACTGCTCTGAGACAATAATTAAAAAGTATTCTCGTCTAAGCTGGTTACCTGCTGCCAGTTGTAAAGGAAAAATCTGGCAATTCTCCACCAATTTTACTACCTGATCAACTGAATCTCTTTCCTTTCCCAACTCCTCACCAAAGTATCTGCACAGATAAATTGTTTGGGGAACTTGCCACGGCTGTTGATATTGTTTGAATTGAGTTTGCCAACTTTGTCCAGCAGGAAGCCTCAGCCAGTGGTAAGCAGGAATTTTTGCCTCTTTTACAACCTCAATAATTGTACTTAATAAAGATTGAAGTGTAGCTGAACTGAGGTGCAGAGATTGGGGAAGTGCCAGATTATCTAACACCAACTGATAGAGAGAGAAATTGGGAGTTGACGGCCGATTCATTATGGCTAGTTTACAAACTCATGCGGGGTAGGGGACTTTTTAAGTAATAAGTAATAAGTAATAAATTTAATTTGATGTTGACTGCTTGAATTAAACTGAATTGAGTACCTATTCCTTTAGTTACTCATTACTCATTACTCATTACTCATTACTCATTACTCATTACTCATTACTCATTACTCATTACTCATTACTCATTACTCATTACTCCTTACTCCTTACTCCCTACTCTCTTTCACCAAGTGCTATTCGCGCTTGTTCTCGATCATCAAAGTGAATCTTTTCGGTACCTAAAATTTGATAGTCTTCATGACCCTTACCTGCAATTAAAACACCATCTCCAGGTTCGGCTTGTAAAATGGCTGTGCGAATAGCTGCGGCGCGATCGCTCATTACTAGATGTTGAACGGAACTAGGTATACCCTCTAAAACGTCTTGTATGATGCGTTCTGGGTCTTCAGTACGAGGGTTGTCTGAGGTTACCACAGCCAGATCAGCTAGTTCTGCCCCAATTTTACCCATTTTTGGCCGCTTGGTGCGATCGCGATCTCCCCCACAACCGAACACGCAAATCATTTTACCTTGAATAAATGGTCGTGCTGCCTTGAGTAAATTCTCTAAACTATCAGGGGTGTGGGCATAATCGACAATTACGCTAATATCTTGTTCTGGCTTAATTTGCACCCGTTCCATCCGTCCAGGAACTCCCGGAAATTGGGACAGAACTTCTACTATTGACTCTAATTTTACACCAAAGTGTAAACTTGCTCCGACGGCAGCTAGTAGATTAGACAAATTGTACTGACCAACTAGGGGTGAAGAGAAAGGAACCTCACCAGCTGGAGTATGCAGCTGACCACTCACTCCCGTTGGTTCGTAGCTTAAGTCACTCGTCCACAAATGGGCTGAGGAGTTTTCCGTAGAGTAGCACCAAACCTGTTCTGCCGGGAGCTGTTCAATTAACTTTCTACCATAGGCATCATCGAGGTTAATCACTGCTTTCCCTTGCAGGTAATTAGGACTAAACAGTAGTGCTTTGGCTGCGAAATAATCTTCCATATCAGTATGGAAGTCTAAATGGTCTTGAGTGAGATTGGTAAATACGGCAACATCAAACTGACAGCCTAATACCCTACTCTGTGCTAGAGCATGGGAACTAACTTCCATTACTCCTAGTTGACATCCTGCATCGATTGCTGACTTGAGCTGTTTTTGTAGTTCCACGGCAAAGGGCGTGGTGTGAACTGCCGTTTGTTCAAAACCAGGCCAACGAGTATATAGAGTACCGAAAAGTGCTGTTGACTGAGTTGATTGAGCTTGGGCCAGCAGGAATTCAATCAGATGGGTAGTTGTCGTTTTACCATTGGTGCCAGTAACACCAATCAACTTTAGCTGTTGTGCAGGATAACCGTAGAATGCTGCTGCTGCTTCAGCGCAGGCTACAGTCATATTCTCTGCTGAAATTACACAGGGAGTTTTCCCCTCACTTCCTTGCGCTTGCGGTGGTTGCTTAGCAAAGGCTTGGGGAGAAACTAAGGCAGCAATTGCCCCAGAGGCGATCGCACTTTCCCAAAACTCTCCACCATCAACCCGTGTTCCCACCATACCGATAAATAAGTCTCCCGACTCACAGGCGTGGGAATTGGTAGATATTCCCTTTACTGGGAAATCAAGGGCTTGATGGTTAGGTATTTGCCCAATGCCAGGAATTTTGACTAGTAAATCGCGTAGCTTCATAACACCAGAAAGCTTGTTTAAAATTTGCCCCTTAGTTTACATTTAAATACTTCTGCAACATTCGCTCCAACTGTTGCACTGTGGCACGGGGAGAGGGACGGGGTAGCATTTCTTCCCTACCATCGCTGTCTCGACATAGTACCGGAACCTCATACTGATAGGCGGCAAACCAATCCTCACGACTGGTAATATCTCTTACCTCCAGTTCAAGGTCTAAACTTTGAATTTGTTCTAGCTTTTCTTGCAGTCCCTGGCAAAGATGGCAACCTGGTTTACTGTAAAGAATTAAATGCATTTTTTATTATTTTTGTCGAGCCACCAGTTAATTTCGACATATTACACTAACTGTTTCCTCCTATCTATAGCGTTTCTCATCTTAGTGAGATACAGAGTACTTGGTTTTAGGGAGTTGGGCTAAGAAAATTGAATGTACCTCATCAATTTAGAGATTGGCTATATACTTTTTCTGCTTTGTCAGCTTTTCCGCAAATAATGTACGGTTATCCGCTCGGATTAGAGTATTTTCTCAAGCTAAAATCTACTTTATAGATCAGGAAACATCAAACTCAATAGCTTTTATAACTATGACTTGTCTTAATTCGGTGCAACCTGCTAACTTCGACCGAGATGAATTAAACAAAAGATTTGATACGGCTCATCCTCGGGACATTCTGGCATGGTGTGTGGAAAACATGCCCACAGGTTTTGTGCAAACTAGTGCCTTCAACGTAGATGATTTAGTAATTACAGATATTCTCTACCGTGAGCTTAAACCTGCCACACCAGTACCAGTGGTATTTCTCGAAACCCTGCACCATTTTCCCCAAACCCTAGAACTAGTAGCTAGAGCAAAAGAGGTCTACAATCTAGATCTAAGAGTTTATAAAATTCCAGACGTTGATTCTCGTGAAGCCTTTGCTGCCAAATATGGTGATGCTTTGTGGGACAAAGATATTGAACAGTTCCATCATCTGACCAAAATTGAGCCTTTACAAAGAAGTTTGGCAGAACTAGAAACCATTGCTTGGATTACTGGCCGTCGTCGTGACCAAGCGGTAACTCGTGCGGAAATGCCAGTGTTTGAAATTGACGATAAGGGACGTATCAAAGTCAATCCCGTCGCTAGCTGGACACGTCAAGAAACTTGGAGTTACGCACACGAACACAACGTTATCTATAATCCTTTGCACGACCAAGGTTATCCCAGCATTGGTGATGAGCCTATCACAACCCAAGTCAAAGAGGGTGAAGATGAACGTGCTGGTCGTTGGCGGGGAAGTGGTAAAACGGAGTGTGGCATTCACGTTTAAGGGAATATGGTTGTCTTCTCAACTGGCAAAATCCACCCGATCCTTTTTGGCATTATGGTATTGGTTTATCAGACACCCAGATTTTTGATACAGGTCGTGGGTTATGTCCTTAACTCCATGACAGCTTACCCACTTCCTACCGCTTTAATAGCATCCTCTAGAGCGATCGCCACATGAGTCCAATGGGTTCCTCCTTGGCAAAAAACAATATATGGTTCTCGCAAGGGGCCATCAGCGGAAAACTCAGAGGTGCTGCCATCAATAAACGTTCCCCCTGCCATGACCAACTGACTTTCATAACCGGGCATCGCAGCAGGTACGGGGTCAAGGTAAGAACCCACCGGCGAATGCCTCTGAATAGCACGACAAAAGGCAATTAACTTTTCTTGTGAACCTAAGCGAATTGCTTGAATTACATCCCGTCTTGGTGCCATTGGTGCCGGGTTAACAGGATAACCCAATTGGTCAAAAACATAGGCCGTTAAATGATTACCTTTGATCGCCTCTCCCACCATTTGGGGTGCTAGGAATAACCCTTGAAAAAGCAAGCGATTTTGTTCAAAAGTAGCACCACCACTGCTACCAATTCCTGGTGCGGTGAGGCGGCAAGTAGCAGCCTCCACTAAGTCAGCCTTTCCTGCAATATAGCCTCCTGCTGTGACAATTGTACCGCCCGGATTTTTAATTAAAGAACCAGCAATTAAATCAGCACCCACCTCTGGTGGTTCCCTCGTTTCGACAAACTCGCCATAACAGTTATCAACAAAGCAAATAGTGTGAGGATTTTGCTCTTTAACCAGTTTGACGATTTTCTCGATATCTTCAATAGAAAGACTAGCTCGCCAGGAGTAGCCACAAGAACGCTGAATTAAAACTAGGCGGGTGCGATCGCTGACAGCTTTTGCCAAGGTTTGCCAATCAACTTCTCCTTCTAGGGCTAGAGGTAACTGACGGTAATCAATGCCAAACTCTATCAGTGAGCCTTGGCCTTGACCTCGTAAACCAATCACTTCTTCCAAGGTGTCGTAGGGGGAACCAGCCACGGCTAGCATTTCGTCACCAGGACGTAGAACGCCAAATAGGCAACAGGCGATCGCATGGGTTCCAGAAACAAGCTGTACTCTTACAGCTGCGGCTTCGGTTCCCATAACTCTGGCAAATACCTTATCTAAGGTTTGCCGCCCCAAATCATCATGACCGTAACCAGTAACACTGGCAAAGTGATGAACCCCAACGCGGTAATTTTGGAAGGAATCAAGTACTTTTTTAAGATTTTGCTTGACTGTCGCGTCAATTCCGTAAAAGATTGGAAACAGTGACTTTTCTGCTGCTTGCAGCTGTTGAGAGCTATTCATTAAAACGTAGATTGTCTATTTTTGTTTTAGAGCTAATCATATAATCTGAAATTAGTGTATCAACACCTTGCTGGCAGCTCGAGCCGCTAAAGTTTGTTTCGTATTAGGCTTACTGCATGACAATTGCCACTTCAAATAATTTACGTCTTAACTGGGTCACTATCATTTACATGGCCCTGATCCATCTTGCCGCCCTTTTTGCCTTGTTACCTGGCAACTTTAGCTGGACGGCTGTGGGTTTAGTGGTCTTTCTCCACTGGGTAACAGGTGGTTTAGGAATCACCTTGGGATGGCATCGCCTAGTTACCCATCGCAGTTTTCAGACCCCCAAATGGCTAGAATACTTCTTAGTATTCTGCGGCGTACTCTCTTGCCAAGGGGGAGTAATTGATTGGGTAGGACTACACCGTATCCACCATCTACACTCCGATACTGGCCCTGATCCCCATGATTCTAATCAGGGTTTCTGGTGGAGTCATATGGGTTGGATGTTGTATCAGATTCCTGCTGACGACGATGTTCCTAAATTCACCAAAGATATTGCCGAAGATCCAGTTTACCTGTTCTTTGACAAGTACTTTGTCCCGATCCAAGTTGCTCTAGGATTATTACTTTATGCCCTTGGTGGCTGGTCATTTGTTGTTTGGGGAATTTTTGTTCGGCTAGTTCTGGTTTTTCACTGCACTTGGTTTGTCAACAGCGCAACCCACAAATTTGGTTATCAGACTTATGAGTCTAATGATCACTCTAAAAACTGCTGGTGGGTGGCTTTACTCACCTATGGTGAAGGTTGGCACAATAACCATCATGCCTATCAATACTCAGCTCGTCATGGCATGCGCTGGTGGGAAATAGACCTTACTTGGATGACTATCCAGTTTTTCCGGACTTTTGGCTTAGCACAGAACGTCAAATTAGTCAAAGAAGGCGAGGGATGAATTTTGGCTCCCTTGCCATTTATCCCCGACTTTAGCTGACTGCCAAAAGCAGTTGGCTAAAATTGTACATTTCCCTGAATCACCTGTTTAAGAGTGGTTAGCGCCTCCAAACTGATCATTCCCCGTCGATACCCTTTCTGGTTAGACATTCCCAGAAAAACCGAGTCTCCCCTTTTTGGGTTACGCGAAAATCGCGGCGAAGAATTAATGTAAACCGAGGCGCTATCAACACCTAGGGCAAATTGGCGGCTTTCTTGGTAGGATTCTGTGACTAGGCAGTCAGCATGGCCGCTACTGTATCGGTTAATGCGAGCAATTGCTGACTGAATATTATCTACCCGCCCAAAAGCAATTGTTGTATCTAAATAAGCTTTACGAGCTTCGGACTTTGTTGTCAAAGTCAAATATTCGGGAAAATCATTGACTAACTCAGCATCTCCCCTTAGCCCAAAACCCTTTTTCTTTAGACTTTCCCACAGATGCAGCAAAGAAGAAGCTGGGTGATCACGGTGTAGGAGAATTTTTTCAATCGCATTGACAGGATCTGGTTCACTGGCGTGGGAATCTAGCACCATCCAATAGACCATATCAACATTACCAGTGGCAGACCAATAAAGGTAGCAGTTGCCCATTGCCGATTTCAATACGGGTGTAGTTGATTGCTGCGCTACGTATTGCACCAGTGTTGGTCGTCCATAGGGTATAACTAGATTGAGATATCTGTCTTGGCTTAATAAATCTCGAATCGAACTACCTTGTTCTGAAGGTAATAGTTCTAGACATCCCATTGGCAAGCCTGTCTGATCGAGAGCTTCCTGCAGGGCTCTAGCAATTATTTGATTAGAGTTACTCGCCTCACTACCTCCCCTCAGAATCAACGCATTACCCGTCTTGAGACAAAAGCCTGCGGCGATGGCCCCTAACTCAGGAAATGCCTCGTAGATTAGAGCAATTACCCCCAAAGGCATCAGTTGGCAATAAGTCTGAGAATCGTCTACTTGATAGGGGGCGTTCATCACCCTTCGGATCGGATCTGTTAACTCCCCGATTCTATGCAAAATATCGATAGCTACCCCTAACCGCTCCGGTGTCAGCTTCAGCCAGTCTAAAATTATCTCTGGCACAGCCATTTCCCGACTAGCTTCCAAATCTAGGGTATTAGCTTCCAGAATTTCATCAAAGGATTTCTCAAGGGCCACCGCCATGGCTTGGACAGCACGAGAGCGACTCACTCCCGTAGTTGTTGCCAGGGAAACAGAAGCCTGATGAGCGCGGACTAAGGCTTCCATTGGTTGATTGCTATCACCAGCATCCATTTGTTTGTTCATTTTATCGCCGGTAAGCTAGCCAAACCATTAGGGCGGGAAGGACTGCCAACAGTACAGCCAACAATGCCCAAAAAATTATGCTTAGACCTTTGTCTGCTTGTAAAGCCAGGGGTAGCCAGACAATTAGTAGCACCAAAATAATTAAGATTGCTACAGGTAAGTAACGGTCTCCAACACCAGAATGCAATGTAATCCAACGATGTCCTGTCCAACGCCAAGTTTTTTTGTAGGGGTAACTAGTGGAAAGCTGCTCTATTGTATAACCACTTTCTTCGACCACAAAGATTTGCTGACAGCGATTGCAACCTAAAGCTTCTGTAAGTGTAATGGGAATGAGACACCCCCGGCGGCGGCAAGGGCAGGGGTACTCAGTATTTAAGTCAATCTTCTGAGCTTTATGAGGAGGCACAAGCACTATTTAAAAGTTAGGTACTTTTGGCAAAAGTCATCCAACACCTTGAGTCGAGCTTATTTTCCGATCAGGCAGTAATTTTACTGATGGCTAACCCCTGTATGGCGATGGATAGGGAAATCCCATTTTCTATATTAGCGCTTTTAGTCAGGAGGCTTGTATGACTAAAATAGGTTTTTTCTCTTAAATGCTAAGCGGGTAACGCGATTCGAACGCGCGACATCAACCTTGGCAAGGTTGCGCTCTACCACTGAGCTATACCCGCATTTCTGCAACATTTAACATAGTATCAGAAGAATTAGGATCTATCAAGCTTTTGTTGCCACTTAATTGAAAGGGGGAAAGCTCAATTAAATCAGCAACCCCCTTCCCTTTTCTCTAGCTCTCACTTGCCTCTGTGTTCTGCACAGTTCCTGAAGAGGTAATATGACCTGCCGAATCGGCTGGCAGTGCCTGGGTAGAAATAGTACTGTCATTGTAGGCATTGTAGGCTGAAGTATTAGCATCGCCCTTGAACTGCTTCATTAAACTTGCCATTTCCAAAGCATTCATGGCGTAACTCCAACCTAAATTACTCTTGATGCCAGCTCTCTCCAAGGCTTGCTGCATAGTATCGGTAGTCAAAACGCCAAAAATAACGGGTACACCAGTTTGGAAAGCAGCAGCGGCAATTCCCTTAGATACTTCGGCAGCAACATAATCGAAGTGAGGTGTGTGCCCCTTAATGACTGCACCTAGGCAAATGACCGCATCATAGCGCTGAGTTAGAGCCACTTGGCGAGCCATTAAAGGCACCTCAAAACTACCAGGCACCCAAATATAGTCCACTTGAGTGCCTTGGGGATTGGGATCGACACCGTGGCGTTTCAAGCAGTCTTGACAGCCTGCTAGCAGTTTACCCGTTACCAAATCGTTAAATCGAGAAATGATAATGGCAAACCGTAGAGATGCCGTTAAAGTGAAATTTCCCTCGAAAACTGCCATGGTTGTTTTTCAAATCCCTAATCTTGAGTAAGCCAGATTTATGTTACCAAGGCAGTTGCCTTGGAGGGAACGGGGAACAGGGAATGGGGAACAGGGTTCGCGTAGCGTTGGCTAGGGAGAACAGATCTTTCCTACTTAGCGCGACGGATTAAAGCATCCCCTTGTTAAGGGTTTATGAGTTTTGAAGAGGTTTTCATCCCCCGCTTAAAAGACGGGGGCTTTCAACCTCGTCTCTGGTAAAAATCCTCATTTCTTGCTCAGTTACTATTGCCTGTTGCAAGAGTCCCTTTTCCCTTGGACTTCTCAATCTACACCACAAAAAAGTTCAAAACACCAACTAAAATGACAAGAGCTGCCCAAATACCTGAACCGAGGAATAATAGAGGTTTGGATTGATCCCAGTTTTGAGGTGAGGCATAGGCAACCGGCACACCGACCACCAAGACAAATGACAAAACAACTAAAGCAAGTAGTGATAATTGGAATATAATAGACATCTTTTCTTCTCCAGAGAATCCTAGTTAAATCTTCCTGTTTAGTACGCTACCAAAGTTTGGTATTTTGCCGCAATTATTTAGTAGACTTCTTGCAGAAGTCCGGCAATAGGCAATAGTAACAAGAATCTATAAATATCCCATCAAAAATGATTGCTTACTTATTTTGGCAAGAGGTCTAGTCTTTTAGGAAAGGATCAGGGGGCAAGAGAAAAGGGAATACGGATAAATTATTTATGTATTTACCACCGATTTATATTCGACTCTCCCAACTCCCGTCTCCTCATCAATTTGCCGACATTGGAATAATTCCCTTGCACTAGCCAGGAAAAATGGATTTGATTTTGTGTCATACAACAGCTGACTTTGACGCTCTCGCCGCCGCAGTCGGGCTAACTTTGCTTAAACCAGGTAGTTATGCTGTGCTAACTGGCGGTACTCATCCAGCGGTAGGAGACTTCCTCGCATTACACCGGGACGAGTATGCCCTAATCGAACGTCGAGCCGTTAACCCAAAGCAAATTGACTCTCTGATGGTGGTAGACACCCAAAAGCGTGGTCGCTTGGGAAAAGCTGCTGAGTGGTTAGACCTGCCGCAGTTATCAGCAGTTGAAGTATATGACCATCACTTAGATACCCAGACAGATATCAAAGCTACCTACAGCAAGATTGAGCCAGTAGGAGCAACCACAACTCTGATTGTCGAGCAATTGCAGGAAAAGTCCATCCAGCTCACAATAGCTCAAGCAACGGTTATGGCATTAGGTATTCATGTTGACACAGGCTCACTTACTTTTGAGCAGACAACACCACGAGATGCTGCTGCTCTAACCTGGTTAATGGAACAGGGTTCTTCCTTACGGCAAATCGCTAACTATGTTGATCCGGGGCTATCTCCCCAGCTACAAAAAATTTTACAGTTTGCCCTAGAAAATTTAAAATCCCAAACCCACCTAGGCTATACCATTTCTTGGCTAGTACTCAAAACACCCGACTATGTACCAGGCTTATCAAGTTTGGTTTCTCACCTGCTTGAACTGACAGAAAGTGATGCTCTCTTGCTAGCTTCCCAGTATCGGGGAGGGGAGTGTGGGGATGAGGGTGATGGG
>JBAUJE010000057.1:0-6989 GCA_049683475.1 Coleofasciculaceae cyanobacterium
TGCGGGTAGAATGCTGGGCTTATGTCCTCTTCATCCATCGCCGTGACGTGGGCGGACAATTTATCAGTTATCGTAAATTACGACATTGGCGAAATGCGATCGCTTGTCAAATTCAGAAAAGCTCAACCTGGCAACAATTACAAAAAATATGGCAAGAACTGATTGAAGACAGCAACAAGCATTTTAAACAATACGAGGAGCCAACTTATCAATTTTTACGCAAAATCTGGAATCAACGCCGGGAAATCCTCAAAGTCTCCCAAAGTTGGGGAGCCAGTGCGGTCTTGGGGTCTCCCCAAGTCGAGCTTCTGGCGTGGATTTAGGGGGCAATACAGATACTATCTCACCTTGATAGATTCATTATTCATCAGCAACACCCGATTTAACTTCCCACTGCGATAACCTTCTAAATCCAACGTCACATAAACAAAGCCAAACTCTTGGAAAGTTGCCACCACTTGCTCTAAATCTATAGTTAGAACAAACTCCTTAATCTTCTCCGGTGGTAACTCAATCCTCGCCGTTTCTCCTTCAGAACGCACCCGCAGATTAGAAAAACCTAACTTGCGTAAATAAATCTCCGCACGTCCCACCCGTTGCAGCTTACTAACGGTAATTTCCTCACCATAGGGAAAACGGGAACTCAGACAAGGTTGAGAAGGTTTATCCCACCAAGGGAGTCCGAGTTGCTGAGAAAGTTGTCTTACTTCTGCTTTAGTAATACCTACTTCTGCTAAAGGCGATCGCGCACCTCGTTCTTTGGCCGCCTGAATGCCTGGACGATAGTCAAGCAAATCATCAGCATTTACCCCATCTACTACGTAGGGATAACCCTTCTGCCATGCCAAAGGTTTAAGAGTGTCATGCAGTTCACTTTTACAAAAATAGCAACGATTGACAGGATTAGAAGTGTAATTAGGATTGTCCATCTCATGGGTTTGAACTACCTGATGAGTAATACCCATCATCGTGGCTTGAATCCTAGCATCTTCTAATTCTTCTGGTAACAGTGAAGGAGACTGAGCAGTTATAGCCAAAGCGCGATCGCCTAAAACATCATAAGCAACTTTAGCAACCAAAGTGCTATCAATCCCCCCGGAATAGGCAATTAAAGCCCTTTCCATGTCTACAAATATATTTTTGAGATTATCTAATTTTTGCTCTAACATTCTCTTTCCCTACTCCCTTTTTACATGATAAAGACCAGCTTAGAATTCACGTCTTGAAAAGATGACAATTGTCATAGCCAATACCAGCACCATGTAAAGTACAGCGTACATAAAATTAGCCAAAAGTACCTGGGGGGGAGGAAGCAAACCGTAAACTGCTTCATTTTTCAGATTCAGGCGTGATAAATCTGGCAAAATCAGATAAAGACCCTGGGTGAACATCTCAATACCAGAGTCCTTACTTAAACGACCTAACTCTACCAAATCACGACTGGAGTTTCCCATTAAATAAACTCCAAAAGTAAGCAGCATTGCCAAGAGTGAGCTAGTAAAAACACCAAATAAGAGGGCTACAGCTGTGAGCAGAGACAGTTCTAGAAACTGGTAAAAACTAGAAATAAATATGCTGCCAAAGGGGTAATTAATACCAAAGAAACTGAGAGCAATTAGATAAATTAGAGTCATCGCCACAACTAAAACAGCCAGAACTGCTGAGAGTCCTAGGTGTTTACCAATAATTAGTTCAGCGCGGCTAATGGGCTTGGGAATTAAGATTAAAATGGTACGCTTCTCAATTTCTTTATTGAGCAAACCAGTACCAACAAATACCGTAACCAGTACACCCAAAATGCCAATTGCCCCTAGACCAAAATCTATCAGCATTTTGTCTTGTGTAGTTGTTGCCAGTTCCCGCAGCAGTCGTTGTCCAACTACCAGGAGTAAGGCAAAAAAAACAATAATGTACAAAACGCGATCGCGAATTACTTCGAGAAATCCATTAGAGGCAATTACCCAAATTCTGCCAAAACTCACCTGCCATCTCCTAATTGAGAATCCCTAATATCTGCTACTGGTCCATGGCAACGATTGGATCATCTATTCCCCAACCTTTCGGAGGTTCGCACTTAACACGGCTAACTGCTTTTGTTGCTTCTGCTGATTGTGGGTAAACCTGAGTAATTTGACAAGACCTAGTGACATAATAAGTTTGAGTTCCAGAACGAGGTCCTTTCCAAATTTCCTTCATTTCCAGGTTGTACCCAGAGCCTCTAGATGAGATATCATGCTTGACTTCCCACCACATATCTTCCTCCACTGGTGAGATTTGATCCTTGGCTTGTTGTTCAATCTTCTGGACTAACTGGTTTAGTTCTTCCGGTAGGAGTGATTTTTCTACCTCTGACCAAGGTCTAGCATCTAGTTGTTCTTTAAGCTGGGAAGCCATCATATCTAAAATTGAGGTTCCTCTGGGACTTAATCTTTTTGTTGGTTCAAGCTTGACAACAAAAGCACTTCTATTTACTTGATGATCTGCAAGTACACTAGGATATTCTGCCAACCAGCCTTGAATTATAAAATAAAACTGGAACCAGCAGCTTAGTAATAGTTGGCTTAACAATAAAATCGCTATGTTTTGGCGTTGTTGGGGCTGAGGAGGGCCCATATTCAACTCGTCTTTAACAAAGGCTGGTATTACCGCAATTATTGCCGAGACTAGGGGCCAATAAACTATCGCCGCTTCTGAAGATTGAACGCTATTACCACCGATGATTACAAAGATATAAATACTAGCTAGTGCCCCAGTAAGCCAAGGACTTAAAGGCAGACCACCAATTTTCAGTTGCTCGGAAGCACTTGTTCCCCAAAATACTGCCAGAATCAAAAAAATCCAACCAAAGTTACCTAGCAGCACCTGTATTACGCCGTCTGCCAACAGAGACATACAGTAGGAGAAAACACTTAGCCAAAATAATGTCTGCCAAGAAAAAGCAGTTTTTGGTCGGAATGTATCTATCAGCCATCCAACCAGGGGAATACTAGCTAAAAACCCAAAGAAATCGCGAAAGAACTTCATAAAACACCTCGTTGGAAACCCGACAGCTTAAGAAGAAAGAAGAGTCAAGCTCAGTTAGCCTACTTAATTGGCAATTAAACCTTGAATAAAAATAAAACGCAGAAACAAAACTAAAAAGATGGCACAAAAGCTATAACCATTAGCTAGGAAGATAGTCATCGCCTGATTTACATTAGTATGTACAATTGCCTGATTGAGACGACTTGCTAAGGTGGGTCGCTGTTCATGGTCACCTTGAGAACTCTGTAGGAAAGCTTCAAGTAATTCTATTCCCTTGAGCTTAATCAGGAAAGCCAAGATAAAAATTAGAAATCCTGCTGCTGCAACCATTAAAGTAAAGTTTTCCGGCAAGATATCCATCAGCCGACCAAAAAAGATATAGCTCATGATTTGGGCTTTCACTGTCTGGGGTGCTAACTGAGCAAAGATGAAAAAAGTAATCCAACCAATAGTTGCTACAAATAGATTGGCTGTTACAGCAAATTCAACACTGGCTCTACGACTAATCAGAAGTCGGCGATGGAAAACCCTTGCTTCTAGGGCAATTGCGACCAACAATAACAAAATTTGCCACAAAATCGTTGGTAATGGCAATACGGATTCACTCATAGCAGATCTGCTCCTTAGCAGTTACAGTAAAAAGGCACTTGAGGCATTTTCTTATACTATATAGGGTTAAAGGTTGCTATTTGGTAGGTTGAAAACTATTCTCAAGCTTTACTCTACAACCTCTAACCTTCTGACAAGGTTAGTCTGAAGGATTGCAATGACCAGAACTGGTATTGGTATTCGCACTGCCCTAGAGCGCTCAGAGCGCATCAAAGGTCAAATTCACGTTTACGATGGTGCGGGCAAAGGTAAATCACAAGCTGCACTAGGCGTTGTTTTACGCTCAATTGGGTTGGGTATTGATTCAGCAGAAGATAACCGTGTCCTATTACTGCGCTTCCTCAAGGGGCCAGGACGTGCCTATGATGAGGATGCTGCCATCGAAGCCTTGCGGCGAGGCTTTCCCCACTTAATTGATCAAGTACGCACAGGACGGAGTTCTTTTTTTGCCAAAGAAGAAGTGACACCCTTTGATGCAGCAGAAGCACAAAGAGGTTGGGATGTAGCCAAGGGAGCGATCGCTTCCGGACTTTACTCGGTAATAGTCCTAGATGAGCTTAATCCTGTCCTAGATTTGGGCTTACTGGCAATAGACGAGGTGATTAAAACTCTCAAAAACAAACCAGAAAGCTTAGAAATTATTGTCACAGGTAGGGGAACACCTCAAGCACTACTAGATCTTGCCGATTTACATAGTGAATCTGTACCTCACGACCACCCAGCATCTAGGGAACAAGGAATAGAAGGTATTGAAATCTATACAGGTGCAGGTAAAGGTAAATCTACCAACGCTTTGGGTAAAGCTTTGCAAGCAATTGGTCGCGGAATTAGTACAGATAAGTCCCACCGAGTACTGATTATGCAGTGGCTTAAAGGTGGCAGTGGCTACACGGAAGATGCCGCAGTTGCCGCTTTGAAGAAATCTTACCCAGATTTAGTAGACCATCACCGTTGTGGTCGTAATGCAATTGTTTGGCGGGGGCAGCAGCAAATTGCCGACTACGTAGAAGCAGAGCGAGGCTGGGAAATTGCCCGAGCAGCTTTAGCCTCCAGTCTTTATAAAACAATCATCATGGACGAGTTGAACCCCACCGTTGATTTAGAACTTTTGCCGGTAGAGCCCATTGTCGAAGCTCTGTTACGCAAGCCCCGCCACACAGAAGTCATAATCACAGGACGCTGCAAAAATCAACCTGCCTATTTCGACCTCGCCAGCGTTCATTCAGAAATGATTTGTCACAAACACTACTGCGATCAAGGCGTGGATTTAAAACGGGGAGTGGATTTTTAACCTAGATTCCGCGTAGAGACTTAGCATGCGCTAAGTCTCTACCAGGTAATTTAATTTGCCCAACCAAGGTATAGTCGGTGTTTGGTATGGCTTGAACTTAAGACTATTTAAACCAGCCTTTCTCACCATATGGGTCAGGAAATGTAGAGAACCTTGCAAAAGTTCCTTCCTTTCCGGTTGAACCGTATTATCTAATTTTAGTTGGGAGCGTTCTATCAGGTAATCTTTAACAGCTTCTATTAATTCAGGCCCATTGGAAAAACGAATTAAGTTAGCGACAGACCTACTAATTTTTGCCTCAACGGTAGCAGGATTTGCCAGCTTATTTCCTTGGATAACTCCCCCCAAACGTTGCCGAAGAAAAGTCTTGATATGGTCTGAATAAGAAATGGAATTATATTGAGCTATTGCGGTAGAAACTGAATCAATTTGTCCAGAGTTAATCATATCTCCCACCACACAGGCGGCAATATCGGCTGTGTAATCGGAGTCTCTGGCAAATCTATCTAATGCCTCTCCTATCGTTTTAACCTTGATGTTGTTTTGATATTGAGAGTGAAAAACAACAATAGCTGAGCCAATATCCCCAGCCCAAGAGCTATAATCACCACTCCAGCCAGTTAAATCTGACCAATGCATTCCAGGTCGATTAAGTTGATCAGCAAGAGAGGCGATAAAGTGACCAAAGTCTATTACTTCACCCCTTAACAATAAGTGATCGTCGTTGAGTTTACCAAGAAATTCCCCTGTAATATATCCTTGCTCATAGCCAGTTGCCGCAGTCCACAACCTACTGGTGTAGGATTTCCGAGTGTAGCCACGCAACATATTGGCAATTTCATAGGCAGATTTGCCAGGGTTTTGGTCTTCAATTTTCTCAACAAACTTTAATGCTTCTGCCAATTCGGACATAGGTTTAAAAAAATATCCGCTTATCAGTTATTAGGAGTACTGTGAACCGTTGCTATATTAAAACAGATAAACAGGTCATTATGTAAACCCACTTAGGAGGCTCCAGCACATGCAAGTATGTACTCTTCGAGGCTGGTACTTTAGTGGAAGTCTTCTCTTGTGGCTACTGGCCTGTGAGTTAACGGCGGCACAAATTACACCTGATCAAACTCTACCTGAAAATTCCACTGTTGTGTTCCAAATTAACGATAACAGATGGAGTATCAATGGAGGTACGCTGTCGCAGCAGGGTAGAAACCTGTTCCACAGCTTTGAGCAATTTTCTCTGCCTACAAATAACATCGCCGACTTCAATAATCCTCCTGTTAAAAACATCATCACTCGTGTGACGGGTAGCTTACCCTCTAACATTGACGGCATAATTCGAGCTAGCAATCCCGCAAATTTGTACTTTATTAACCCCAATGGCATTATTTTTGGTCCCAATGCCTCATTAGAGATTGGCGGCTCTTTCTTTGCAAGTACAGCCAGTAGTTTAAATTTTGCTGACGGTACCAAGTTTAGTGCCACAACAACTCAAACTTCTCCCCTGCTGACGGTTAGTGTTCCTATCGGTTTGCAATATGGGAGTAACTCTGGAACGATTCAGGTGCACGGCTCTAACCTGCAAGTGCCTAATGGTGAAGCCTTAACCCTGGTGGGGGGCGATGTGCAGTTGGATGGGGGAACATTATTGGCTCTAGGAGGACGAGTAGAGTTAGCTGGGTTGGCAGGTAGCGGAGTTGTGGGGCTGAACGCAGATAATAGCTTGAGTTTCCCGGAGGGTGTGACCCGTGCTGATGTATCCTTACTCAATGGAGCTGAGGTGAATGTCTTAAGTAGTAGTGGCGGCCATATTGGGATTACAGCTCGGACTATTAAGCTTGTAGGGAACACCACTCGCCTTGCAGCTGGCATCGAGACTAATACAAGTTTATCTAATGCCCAAGCCGGTGATATCAGACTTAATGCTACAGGAGACATCACGTTAACCTCTAGCCAGATTACCAACCAGGTTGAGCCTAATGCCACAGGTAATAGCGGTGAAATTGAAGTCACTACTACGGGGTCGCTACAACTGACAGAGGGCGCTCGACTCGGCACTGCTACCTTC
>JBAUJE010000058.1:0-4140 GCA_049683475.1 Coleofasciculaceae cyanobacterium
ATTATTGGCAGTGATGAGGTAACGGTTGTCTCCTGGCATCATCAAGCTGTACGTACTGTACCAGCCAATTGGCGTATTTCGGCTTTGGCACCTGATGGCTTAATTTAGGCTTTAGAACATGAACGCCATCCTTTTGCTCTCGCTTTGCAATGGCATCCGGAACTTTTAACTAAAGATCCTGCTCATCTGGGTATTTTTCAGGCTTTTATTGAAGCAGCAAGTCTTCATAAGTCATGTCTAGCTGCTTAAAATTTCTGGCTTTTATGCAAATCTCGCCAATTACCCATTTGGGAAATATCTTTGTAGCTGTCAACTTGAAAGTTCTATAGTCCGTCCGCTGAATTTTCTTAACTCACTCTTAACTTGCCCAGTCCTGTCAAAAGTGCTGGCATTTTTGCATATCCTTTTGATGGTGAGAACTAGAAAGAAGTAGATACTTAAAATGCCGCCGTTGGACTCTTAAGACTATGGGACTGAAAAGATTTTGCCAAATTGCACTATTGACTCTACCAATAGTTGCTTTACCGTCTGTAAATCTAGCTTTTCCGGTAACTTATTTAGGGTTGCCAGCAGTAGCTCAAAGCTCGGATGTACGGAAAACAGAAGCTGATAGATTGTTTCAGCAAGGGATTGAGCAGATTGATGCTGGTCAGCCAAAAGCTGCATTAGAGTATTTGCAACAGGCTTTAATTATTTATCGAGAGATTCAAGACCGTCAAGCAGAAGGACAAGTTCTAAAAAATTTGGGCAATGCTTACTATCTTCTCAAAGACTATGGAGAATCGGCAGAATACCAGCAACAGGCTTTGTTGATTGCTCGCGAACTCAAAGATAGTGATCTCGAAGCGAGAACTTTAAACAATCTGGGTAATGCTTACAAAGGGTTCGGAGAGTCTGCTAAGGCAATTGAACTATATCAGCAAGCTTTACTGCTGGCTCAGGAAATTCAAAGTCGTCAGTTAGAGTTAATTTTTCTGGGGAATCTGGTTGCGATATATGATCAACTAGAAAAACCAGCTAAGGCAATTGAGTTTGCTCAACAAGCCTTGGTAATTGCTAGAGAACTTCAAGATAGCGAACAAGAAGCTAAAGCTTTGAGCAATCTGAGCAATGCTTATATTTCACTATCTAGGACTTACAGAGCCTCAGGAGACTATCCCAAAGCGATTGAGTTCGCTCAACAAGCCTTAACAATTGCCAGAGAACTCCAAGATTTTGAAAAAGAATGGAAAGCTTTGGGTAATTTGAGCCTTGCTCATAATGCGCTTCAAGATGCTGAGAAAGCGGTGGAATATCTTCAGCAAGCATTGGTAGCTGCACAAGCTGTCCCAAATCAAAATTGGGAATTGGTGACACTAAACTCTCTAAGTAACACCTATATTTCTCTGAAGGAATATTCTCAAGCAATTGAATTTGCTCAGCAAGCTTTAGTACTTGCAAGAGAACTGCAAAATACTGAAGGGGAATGGTCAGCATTAACTACTTTAGTTCGCGCTTATAATTCTCTGAAGGATTATCAGAAGGTAATCGAGATTGCTCAACAGGCATTGAGTAATGCACGAACAACCCAAAACCAACAAAGAGAATGGGATGCTCTAAACAGACTCGTGGGAACATACAATGACCTAAAAGATTATCAGAAAGTAATTGAGATTGCTCAGGAGCAATTGGTAATCGCACGAGCAAACACAAATCGGCAGTTAGAAGGTAGGGCACTTGCTTATCTTGGTGATGCTTACTCTTCTCTTGCAAACTACCAGAAAGCCATTGATGTTGCACAACAAGCTCTAAAAATTGCCCAAGAAATCAAAAATAGTTGGCTAGAAGTCTATACATTTGATACACTCAGTCGAACCTACTATTCTCTTAAGAACTATCAAAAATCTATTGAACTTGCTGAGCAGCAGTTGACAGTTGCCCAGACAATAAACAACAGTTGGTTTGAAGGGAGAGCACTAACACGGTTAGGGGATATTCACAAATTACAGGGTGAAGTAAGTAAAGCCCTTGAATTTGCTCAGCAGGGATTAGCCGTCGCACGAGAAACTCAAAATCGTAACCTTGAAGGCTCGAATCTGATTACTATAAGTGATGCTTATAGCTTGAACGGAGACTATGATAAAACCATTGAATTTGCTCAGCAGGGATTAGCCGTCGCACGAGAAATTCAAAATCGCAAGTTGGAAATTTTGGCTTTAAGTGCTTTGGGTAGAGCTTATAAGTCGTTGGGCAATTATCAAAAATCGATTGAATTTCTACAGCAAAGCCTAGCTATTGCACAAGAGTCTGAGGAACGGGCTGATGAAGCGATCGCTCTAGTTAACTTAAGCAACAATTACAACTCTTTAGAGAATTACCAAAAAGCAATTGAACTTTTGCAACAAAGCTTGACAATCGCTAGAGAAATTAAAGATCGTCGTATAGAAGCGCAGATTTTAGGAAACCTTAGTAGTATCTACAGCTCAATTAACGAGTATGAAAAAGCCATTGAGTTTGCCGAGCAGGGATTAGAGATAGCCCAAGAAATCCAAAATTCTCAGGTGCTTATCCGTTCGCTGTATTCTCTTTTTGAGGTTTACGGAAACTTAGGAGATTACGAAAAAAGTATCGAAATCTCTCAACAAACTTTGCTGGTTTCACGGGAACTACAAAATACTCAGTTTGAGGCGCTATCATTAGCAATGCTGGGAGCTACTTATTTCTATCAAGGAGATGTTCAAAAATCCATTGAATTAGCTCAGCAAGGTCTAGTTATTGCTAATGAGGGAGAAAGTCAACTAGCTAAAAGTATCGCACTTTTAGTTTTAAGTATAAATTATGGTCAACTAAAAGACTACGATACGGCGATTGATTTATCTGAACAAACACTCACAGTTGCCAAAGAACTAAATAATCGTGGTCTTGAAAGGACGGTATTAAATATCTTAGGTGCTATCTATAGGGAAATTGGTAAAGCAGAGGAATCTATAGCGGCACATCAAGATGCATTAGCAATTTCGGTAGAAAATAAAAGTGAAGCAAACCCCTCAGCAGCTATAGCAGGATTAGCCCGCACCTATCGTGAGCTAAATATGCCCAGCACTGCGATTGCTTACTACAAAGAAGCAATCAATAGCATTGAGCAAATCCGTAGAAATATTCAAGGGCTTGCTCCAGAATTGCAAGAGTCATTTCTGCAATCGATAATTGATTTTGATGGATTTAAGACGGCTGATGTGTATCGTGAATTAGCAGACTTACTGCTTTCCCAAGGACGAATTTTGGAAGCCCAACAGGTATTGGAACTGTTGAAGGTGCAAGAATTACGCGATTTCACTGGAAATAGAAATGCTGGAGAGAAGCCAGAAGTTTCATTGACTCAAGTCGAAGAACAAATTATTCAAGAGAACGGAACATTAATTGCCTTCGGACAAAAAGTTACTGAGTGTGAGGAAACCTCATGCAGCCAACTCAACCAACTCCTAAACCAGTTAGATGTCTTGACGGAGCAATTTAATCAAACTGTAGAGACGATTGAAGCCGAGGTGCGCGATCGCATCTCCACAGACCGCGGTACTCTAGATTCAGAAGACTTTCTCCGTAAAGCTAATGAAATTGTCGAAGCCCAACCCGGTACTGTATTAATTTACCCACTAGTACTAGAGGACAAAATCTGGCTGTTGTGGGCGGCAAAAGGGGGCATCGTCAAAAGCATAGAAGTTGAAAACATTGGACAGCGACAGCTTGGGGAAACGGTGCTGAAGTTTCGCCAACTTCTACAAAATCCTGGCTCTGATCTTGCCGAATTGCAGGCGACTGGTCAACAACTCTATGAATGGCTTATCCAACCCCTAGAAGCAGAACTTAAAAGCAACAATATTCAAAATCTCGTCTTCTCCCTAGACCGTGCCACCCGCTACATCCCGATGAGTGCCCTGTTTGATGGCGAGAAGTATCTGATTGAAAACTACACCATTTCAACTGTCCTATCTGCTGATTTAACGGATGTCAAAAACCGTCTGCCTTCAGGAACTGAAGATACCTCGGTTTTGGCAATGGGAATTTCAGATGCGGTGGCTGGGTTCAACCCCTTGCCAAATGTTCCCCCCGAACTCGATGCAATTGTCCTCACCACCGACAACGACTCACTCGGAATATATT
>JBAUJE010000059.1:0-28741 GCA_049683475.1 Coleofasciculaceae cyanobacterium
CCCATACGCCCCTGATTAGCTTGGTAATTAGGCTTAGTAATTCTGTCCAACTGAGCCTCACTTCCTTGGCTCCAAAGAGCGCTAGAAATGGCTTTTTGATAATCAAGTTCCGCTGAATGTTCTGCCAGGGGTATTTTGTTATCTTCTTTTCGTACCTGCTCTTGATAACGAGTAAGAGCCATTAAATCAGCCGTAGCACCTCTTATTTCAATTAATGAGCTGGCATGCAAATGTCTGGCAGTTTCAGCTACAGCGCCCTGTACATAGCCCTGTTGTAGTTCGCGAAGCTCATTTTGAAATTTAGTTTCAGCACTGCGACTATCAAGGATAGCTTTAGTAGTTTGCTTGCCGCTTGTGGCTGATTGCTTAACAAGGTCAGCGATTGCTTTGTTCAAGTCTCCGGTTGTTTCTATTGCTAACTTGGCAGCAGCTAAAGCAGGTTCAAGGTTTAATTTAGCTACTTCTGAAAGTTTGCCCATATCTGCTAGCTTCCTGATAGCTTGATGGTCGCCGTAGACAGCTTTTAAGAAGTCATCAAGGCTGATTCCAAACAGCTTCTGCATTGCTGCTAATGTGCCAGGACTAACGGCGCTGATGTGGTTTAAAAGACTGGCGTTTCCGGTATTTCTCATTTCTCTCCTTAGATGCCCCCAGCAACGCCAGGGGCTGAACTGTTCTTACTGCTGCTGTGTTGTTGCTTGTACCGTTCTCTGCCGTCGATATAGCTCTGATAAAGTCCCGTTCTTCGTTCTGGCGGCAAAGCTAGTCCTTCTGCTGCGTCCTTGTTCCAGGGACAATGAGGAGTCTCTTGCTCAAACTGGTTGAATAGCTCCTGAAACTTGGAATGGTCAGCGTAGTGGGAGATGTGGGAGATACATTTCATGCTTCTACCTCCAAGTCAATCTCAGCCTTCTGAACGTCCGCTAAAACTCTTTCCGGTGTCATATTTTGACCAGCAAAAGCTCGATGATTGGCGATGTCTGTGGCCACTTCTAAATCGGTTCGCCCTTCATACTCGATAGAGAAGTAATAGGCGGCTCGGTTGAGCTTTCGTCGTTGTTCTGAGGTTAGTTGTGTCTGTGTTTTCTGTGTCATGATCGTGTTTATTCCTCGTGTTTTCTTCGGGGGGTGGGGAGGGAGTCTCGCTTTAACATCAGCTCCTCTCCCCTGACTGCTTAGAGTTAGTCGCTCTAGGCAGTCTCTTCTATATCAAAAAGGTCGATGATTTCGCTTGGTCTGATGCCAGGTTGTTGGTAGATGAAAGCTTCTAGGAAGTCGTAATTATCCGAGGTAGTTCGAGCATCCTGAACTGTGTTCAAGTAATCCCAGATGGAGTACCTGATACCCTGATTTCGTCTAAGGTACTCCATCTGCTCCTCAGTCCAGTCTCTTGGCTGTTCCAGAACCGCTGACCAGATATCAGCCTCGAAGTCAAGAACAGAGCAGGGTAGCTCTAAGATTGTGTTCCAATTGGGGTCAGTCTGCATTAATCAAAATCTCCATTAATCCAATGGTTGCAATCTGCCAGAGTCAGCTCAAAAGCTAGTCGGGTCACTTTCTACCTCCAAGACTTTGCAATAGAGAATTAAGGCATCAGCCTCTATGCTTTGGGCCTCGATGTCGTGTCTGCACTGGTGCTGAACTTGGGTAATTTCAAAAAGCTTTGGGTCTTCATCGTTAAGCTCTACAGAAATCAATTGTCCTTTTGAAGGGATTCCCAAAACTTCCACTGGGAGACGGGCATAGCTTTCTTGGTGGGGATGGACAATATAGGCTCTCATCTTTCCTCTTTTCTTCCTGTTGAGGAGTGTGCAACGTTGCACACTTGTAATCCCCACGGGGGGGATGCTTGCATGGCAATGGCATAGTTGCATTAGTTTAGTTTGGTGTCCTCCTGTATCTCCCAGGTAGACTCCAAGTGCTTGCCATATCTAGCAATCAAAATTCCGACGACCTCGGATAAGCTACGAGCTTTAGTGGTCAACTTTAAGCGCTCTGCCTGAGTGACTAGCGGGTCACGTAGAACAATTCGTGTCTCTTTAGGTCTGGTCAAAATCTTCTCCTATGCATTACTAATGAGGGAGTTCCAATCTGGTATCCCGTTGTCAGTTGTGGTTTCTTGTGTGTCGTCGTTACTGCTTGTAGAAGTTACAACCGAGTTGTAGTTCTCTGTAGATGGGGATTGTGGTTTGTTTTTTCTGCTTGTAGAAGTTACAACTGAGCTGTTAAAGGTAGTAAACCGTTGTAGGAAGTCTTCACCGTAGATTGACCAGAGCATGCTGATAACAATGCCGGGGTGAGGGACTCCGATCTGATTGGCGATCGCCTGTAACTCCTGCTTCAACTCTGGAGAGAGTGAGACTTGGGAGTTTTTCTTAGCCATGAATCCTCTCTAGGTGGTGTTGGTAAGCGCCCCGTACACTGGCTGTCTGAGGGTCATCAGGCACAACAGCAAAGCTGCGTAACCTTGAAGCTACTAATGCTGCACCACCGCCACTAAAGACAATGTTTGAGATATTTTGGAGGGTTGAGCCGTGACCTTTGAGGATGTAACCTTTGAGAGCTTCAAGCCATTCGCTGACGTGCTTCCCTTTGATTACTTCCCATTTTTCAATGGGCATCGAACCAATTGAGCCAAATTTCAAAGCACGGGCTATTAAATCATGGTTAACTTGCTGTTCCCCTAGTTTGAGAGCTTGAGCGGTAATCTGTGGGTCATTGGCAATGCGCTTAACTAACTTACTCACCGCTAACTCTTCACTGGGAGAACCACTGGCAAACCCTGTTTCATCAATGACCCATTCTTCTGATGTGCCGTGACCCATTTCAATGAGCATGGTCTTACCTGCTTTGAGGTAGGGCTTACAGAGGTAGTAAGCGCCCATTCCTTCTAACTCAGGTGTGACTTCTACGACGTTGCAACGAATCTCTTCACCATTGCGAGTGATGTGGTGAGAACCTTTGAGGCTTCGAGCCATCTGATTGGCGGTTTCTTCATCCCAATGACTGACCACCACATGAAGGTTACGCCCATTGTCACTTGGTCTGAGGCATGCCCGAAAACTGTCTACTACAGAAGTCTCTTTGCGTGAGTAAAGAGGGGATACGTGGTCATTTTCGCAAGCATGAACACCGTACCAGCGGCGACTATCACCGTCGATAACTAAAGGGTTTTCATCATCCCTCTTAAAGCGTCCGGTGGGGTTGACTACATAGCCAGCCTGAATGACTAACGTTCCCTCATCATCATGACGCTTGAGCCAACTGTGAGAAGGTTCAAAGCTAACTACCCGGACGGATTGAGCAGTTTCATTACCTGGTTTTGATTTGAGTTGTTGCATTGTTTCGATTGATAAATGTGTAAAGCCCTTCTGGGCATACCCCTGCTAGGGACTTGAACCCTAGTCAATCAATACCTTTCAGGGGTTAAATCGAAATATTTGGCAGCGCCAAGTATCAGCCTGATCACAGCTTCTGGCACCTAGTCATTCAGTTGAGTAAAACCTTGTGCTATGCCACTCACGGGGCATTGTTGTCTTTGGTTTATGTATAGTTACGACGCGGCTGTGTTTGTTCGGTCGCTTCACTGCGATTAGCCGTTTTTCGTCTACACTTGCTATAGTAGCGACTAGGTTCAACACTGTCAATACACTTTGGCAAAAAGTTCAACACCCTACCTTTAAAACCTTGGGGGTGCAACAGTTCTACACTTTTACTTAAACTGGAAAGCAGTGTTGAACCTATATGAATGCCTACCAATAAAAACAGAGTGATGTTTCTATGCGACGACCAGACAAAAGATGATTTACAGGAATGGGCTGCCATGGAGAAACGAAGCGTTAGCAATTTAGTGGAGAAAATAGTCTCAGACGCGCTTGCAGTTTGGAAACAGCAACAAACCGCACTTTCCGAACCAGAACCCCCAGCACCAAAAGCACCAAGGACAAAGAAAAAATGACCGAAAGTGACCAAAACAAAAATCCGTCCTGTCCGCGATGTGAGGCTGAGACGGAACAGACAGCTAACAACGCCTACTACTGCGATCCTCCTAGATGCCCCAAAAGCGTTACCAGTTGAGCGTCTTAGAGAGCAAATTACAGTTTTTTACAGTTTTTTGCAGCTTTCTCTAGGGATTTTTGACTCCACTATTACCTCAAATTACGATTCTTCCCGAATATGGTAAGGAATTTTTTTTGACTAACACTTTTGCAGCTTAATTCTTGTTCTCTAGGAGGGGTAGGAGATTTAAAAACCCTATTTTCAATGTTTTCTTCTGACCAAGTTGCAATTAGTTTTGTCGCTATTTTGGAGCGCTATAATGTTGTCAAAAGAGCTTCTAAGTAAGCGCTCACCTCATTTATTCTTGTCCATACAAGAATAATCCCACCCCCTGAGGCCTCAGAAACTTTCAGGAGTGGGAAATATGTTCAGCAGCATTCGCCGCTTTTGCGGCATTTGCTTCACAAATGGCATTTTGCCTATTTAGTTTTCTCAAGGACTTTACTCCCCCTTGAGCGATACCCGAAAGTAGGTATACCTACTTTATGTTAGCCCAAAAAAACTAACTGTATACAGTTGGAAATAGGCAAGATGCCATCCCTAGCAAACCCACTGCCAAGGATGGCAACCAATGAATCAGAAAAATTTTAAGCAAGAGCCTACCCCTAGTGTAGCCATTTTGGGCAATCACTCACAATCTCTACCGGAGAACAGTAGATTAGCCCTCAGCAACCCACAAGCTTTGCCCTGCCAGCGATGTGGCTCTCAAGAAAGAAAGTCAGGAGTAGACAAGGCACCAAGAGAAGCATCCCTTCTCTTGGTGTGTGGCAAATTCATTAAGTGGCTGAGTGCCTCCTTCACGAATGCCCTGGCAGCCCAACTTACTCTTGGGGAGGTGTAGGATGACTACTGCTACAATCACCCACAAGCCCTACTTCTGGAGCATCGAGGCCTGGCCATCAGAGCTTAAAGGATTTTTCCTTGAGCCATCTCCTCTGGGAATACCTTCCCCAGGACATTACATCATCCTGCAAACACCTTTGACCTCTGAAAGCTGGGTAAGGAAAAAAATCTACGACCTACTCAGCCACGGCATCACCTATATTGAAGTCGTGAAACTGAATGAACCTCTCCAAGAATTCGCCTCAGATCCAGAAGGAGTACATATATTCTTAGGACTAGCATTGGGAATAGATGAATCCTTGATAGGTCCAGAATCATTTGGAGAATGGGAAGATTCCCTACTAGATGAGCCGCTATCCCTACGGGAAGCCATCGAATATGCAGAACTGGTTATCCACAAAGTAGAGCCACAAGATCAGCTAAGAGCTAGTATTAGCCTTGATGGGTTAAGAAGACGAGCGAAAGTGAGCGAGTACAGCTGGGATAAGAAATATTTAGCTCAGATTAGGGCAAAGCTAGAGAAGGTATTTTCCTTATCAGGTGAAGCTGACCCAGACGAGCGCTTAAGACTGGATATACTAGCCCTCATCAAAGAGACAGACCCTGTTAAACGCACCAGAAAAAGGGCAAAGCTTTGCTCAAACTACTCCATCAGCAAAGGGGATATCGAGTTTCTTTGTCAAACCCTCGATGAGTCAATCAAGACCTCTGAGCCAAAGGTTCATGATTTAGCTGACTTCCTGAGCATGGAAACTGAAGGGATTGATTATTTAATCCCTGGACTGCTACCCCGTGGTGAGACTGTACTACTTGCTGGACCACCCAAAGCCGGTAAGACTCAACTAGCAATAGATGCTGGCTTTTGTGTGGCTACTGGAGAGGCTCACTTTTTGGGTGAAATTGTACAGCAGGGCAAGGTGTTATTTGTCTCTACTGACCAGTCAGGGCAAAGTGATCGCATCAAATTACTCAAGCGAGGTTTCAGACCCTCAGATCGGGAAAACTTCAGACCCCTAACTGGCTGGAATATTACCAAGATGGATGCTCTCGAACAGCAGCTAGAGGATTTTCAACCTGACTTGGTAATCATCGACTCCATCAAGGGTATAACAGTCGGTCATGAGGTTTCGGAAAATTCTTCTCAATTTGCTGACATCCTCTACAAGCTCAAAGACTTAACTGGACGCTACGGTGCTGCAAGTATCCTCATTCACCACACTAATAAGGATAAAGAAGCAGCAGGGTTAGGTAAGGTACGGGGTAGCACAGCTATCACTGGTGCTTGCTGGGGTGTCTGGGTTATGGATTATTTGCTGCAAACCACAGACAAGAACGGTAAACCTCTCAAGAAACCCAAGTTTGACCCAGCTAATCCCAAAAGAACCCTTAGTGCTATCTGTCGTGACTCAGAAGGTCAATCTTTCACCATCGAGCTTAATCTGGAAAATCACAGTTATGGGGTTTCAGGAGAAGAGATACAAGTGCGTGAAAAGAAAAAGACCCAAGAGCAGCTAATCATCGATTTGCTCTCAAGGTATCACCCCAAGGGATTGACTGGTCGGGAAATCATGGAGCAATTGGGTATGGGTCGCTCGATTTATTCGGTCTTGAATCGCATGTTAGAGCGTCGAACTGTCACACACCGACAGTCGAAAATTGACCGTCGGATGATGGTTTACTGCCTGCCTAAGACTAAGACCACCCCCTCCCTCGGTCAATCTGATTCAGAATGTGATCTAAATTCTCCAGAAGCTATACATCTTGAGGAATACGGACGAAACAAAATTAGATCACATCCGGAAAAATTAGATTACACGCCAAATTACACGCCAGATGGTGAGCAATCATGTGATCAATCTTCTAAGCTAGTCGCTTCAAGCAATACAGAGAAATCAGATCACAAAAATGATCCTGGTCTTATGGGGGGGGTAAGAAAAGGTGGATGGAAAGAAGTTAACGCTTCCCAACTGTCACACTCATCAGACACTCTCTTGTCAGAGGGTAAACAATTAGATGAGCATTCTGTTGGGGAACAATCTGGAGTAGAGAAAGAAAATACTGCTACAGCGTCTGAAGAAATTATCTCTACCCTCAACTATCTCCAATCCCAGGACAAACTGAGTCTACTAGTCAATAAGTATGGTCAAGAGGAGATTGATAATCTCTCACTTTGGGTTGAGCCTGTATCCCAAAAATTGAAAATTCAGAAATGGTTAAGAGGTTAATTTGCATACAGCACTTGCCTCTAATGATGGGGGTTCTCTTGGTTCTGTACTAAGCTAATGTGCATTCAAATTGCATATTCTTCAGTTAGGAAACAAGCCGTCAAACCCTCTCCGCGTCACCGTGTCCCCGCGTCACCGCGTCTGTCCCAACAGGCAATTTAAATGTGTGACAGCTTATCTTCGTTAACCAGTAACTCTGGTGGTTCTGTCGAGGGATTGTTCAAGTAGTACTCCTTGAGTTTATCAAACTCCTTATTGCTTAATGTCTTCCCGGAAGCCAGCTTGGCTTTTGATGAGCCATCTGTCAGGAATATCTGGCTTGAATCTTTACTTTCTCTTTCAGCTCAATGCCGTCTAGGTATTTTGAGCTTGGCTTCCGGGTCGCTATGCTGAAGGTCGAGATGAAGGAAGAATGCAGAATGAAGAATTTCAATTCTACATTCACAATTGCTCAATTCTAAATTCTCCTTCTTTCCCTTTCATATCCAGCAAGTTTTCTAGTTATTTATATCGTTTCTTGCTTTACATCTATCTACCCCTATGTCTGGATTTTAACTGGGACTTGGAGGAGACTTTTATTTCCGATTTTACCCCCTCTTTTACTTATGACTTTTGCTGCTGATTTAACGGAGATTTTCTGACTCTGCCTTGGGAATTATCAACAATATCAGTTATCAGTTGTCAGTTATCAGTTAATCCTTGAGTATGAGGCTCCCACCGGAATTAAGAATGAAGAATGCAGAATTGAAATTCTAAATTATTCATTCCGCCATTCTGCGATGCTAGGTTTCACCTGTGGTTTAAATCCCTTGTGTAAAACCTGATAACTGTCCACTGTTTACTGTTCACTGATTTAATACCTTTATTCGTGGTTTTTTCATCTAGTCAACCAATTATATATATAGCGTTTCTCTTTCTTGATGAGGCACATTCAATTTCCTTACCCCTACTCCTTGCTCCCCACTCCCTACTCCCTAAAACCTAAGACCCTGTATCTCACTAAATAGAGGAGCGCTATAGTTTTTCTCCTGACCTTCCATATTGACTTAATTCGTTATTAGACAGCTTCTGAGTCTTCAAGAGCATACATTTAGCTCATCTCTGACTAGAAGAAATTTACTTTATACTAAATTCGCTTAGTACAGATAGTAAAATTTGTCTTAGTCAACGGTTGTTTACCTAAATTGTTAATCCTGTCTTGACTTTTATGATTTGATATTACACACTTATTGTTTGCCAGCTATTCTGAGGCTCAATACTGCCATTAATAGTTGATTTATCTCACCAATTATCTCCATAAATAACCGTGACTTTTCTCTAAGTGTTTTGGGTAATTAATAAGTTGAATCTTTGCTTCATTATCGACATTACTGGAAGTAGATAATTTATTGTCTTAGTTATATTGCGGTGTATTTGAATTGCTTAGTCTACAAGTGACATTATGCTTGTCGGATAGAGTTGTTAAACGTTACCAATCTTTTATCCAGGGTCTTGTACCGGAATAATTTGGACTTCTCTCCTCTTAATAACACCAATTCACTTATGAAGATTGAAGAGTGACTTGGCTGGGTTTCTGGAAACAATATTCGCTATCAATCAGCATTAGTTCAGGGAGGGTATTTTCCCCATCTGAACAAGTGCATTTCTTCTGCTTTTATTCCTCCTTCAGCATAGCGGTTCGGAAGCCAATATCCTGCTTTCCTTCAAAACCTTGGCTCCGACTTGGGCCATACCCTCCATCGCGCCCTTGGCTTCGCTTTGGTCATGCCCTTCAAAACGTCTCCGGCTTCGGTTTCATCGCGGGGTGGGGAGCAGGCCATGTCCCTGTGAGTCGCTTTTTGCGACTCAACCGCTGCGCGGTACGGGACGGCCTGCCCTGCGGGGCTAGTGTGGCAATGTCCAAAGTAGTTCGGTAATTATACAGGCAATTAATAAGTAATGAGTAGTAAGTAATAAGTAATAAGTGTAAATTTATCTTTAATACAAGTAATGTCAAACTATTAGTAAAACGTCAGAGATTGGCAGGTTAATTTTAGTATAAATGCCCCAATCGTGTTACCAGGCTAAGCTGTTACGCCTGAAAATAGCTTATGAGTATTGCTGAGCAGATAAGGGCAAAGACGATTTCTCAACGGTTGCAACGCTACCAAACAATCGTAGTCAACTTCTCAAAGTCAAAGCAAAAAAAAATGGATGTAGTTCAATCTATTCAAGAACAAGACCTTGAGAATTTTGAGTGTAAATTCAGCCAATAAAAACAGCATCTACAGCAACAACAACTAGAGAAAAAACAATCCCAATCCTTGGGACTGGAACGATGAATAAACTCAATATTGAATCAAGTGAACAAGAAACTCTCCATGAAGTGGTATCAGGCAGGCGTTAAGTCTAACCTGTCTTTGGTAAGGTCTAAATAGTCAATATTATCCCGACAAACCCATTCAAGGAGTTTGCCTTCCGGATACGGGTTAAGAGCGAAATGTGACAGCGCTTGCTGGTATTGGCTATCAGTGGTTGTCGAAGAGAGGATACGTGGCAGGTTTTCTTTGAGATGCATGATGGGTTCGAGTCCTATTTCGGCTCTGAATGCAGTAGTAGCACCACTATTTGAGTCAAGGGTAAAGAAAAAGTAATCTCCCTGTTCAACCATAATATTCAACACAGTTTGCACAAGGGGATTATTAGGGTTGACCAAGACATTGTAGGTAAGAAAGCCGTAGAACTCAAAAGCAAAATGGATGACCTCAAAAGTGTCATTCCCTAATAAGGAATGACCAAAATTGAAGCCAACGTTCAGTACTTCTGGAGGAATCGGCTCTAGTGGGCGTAATGTGAGAAACCCGTAATGTCTGTTGTGTTCCTCAACGATACCAAGTGCAAAGCACGGCGTATCAGCAGCAATGAAATCTCTGATGAAGGAACGATTGACAGTTAGTGCAGGTAGGGAAGGATTTAACAAGTTCTTACATTTCCCTGTCTTGTTTCATTTCTCTTTTTTTTATCTCTTGAGTATGACGTGGTAGTGGGGAAGAGGTCAACTTGACTACCAATACGCTACTATTCAAAAACCTGTCGCTCTACCAATCTTTATCCTCAAGTCACTTCCTGATGCCGTTAGTTGTTTGTCGAGATGCCCACTCAAACCTTCGTTGTCCGTGCCCATACCCGTACCATTCACACCAAACCTGTAACCTTTGTCTGCGGCAAGTGCCACCAGATGACCACTCGTGAATGTTACCCAGGCAATCCTCCCAAATATTGTCTGGGATGTTCGCCAAGGAAGAAAAGGTCTTCAGCTACTACTAAGCCAGAACGGGGGATGTTTCACGCGACTCATTACTTGGTTGCTTCAAGTGGTAAAAGAACGGAAGTGTGTTTGGAGAAGTCACCGCAATCTGGTTGGTATTGGGTAAGAACAGCACTGGACTGGTTTGCAGGTGAGTCGATAATTCAGTACCACTTTGAAAAAGGTTTACACAGTCACGGAAAACCACTGGTGGGTTACTCCCTTGAACCGTTGTCAGTTGAGACTACAACTGAGGAGAAAGGAGATGCTCCACCGACAGAATCACTTTCTCCTTCAGTGCGAGAGTACTCTGTCAGAGAGGTTCGTAAACGGTTTAAGTGTGGTGACAGGCTGCTTAAGAAAATGAGAACATCTCCTGACTTTGCCGAGTGGAGTCAATCAAGAGATCCAGAGGGGCGAACTTGGGAGTGGAAGAATGGGAAGTTTTACCCGGTGGCAGAGGTGGTTTCTGTGGGGTAGAACAACCAGCAGCAACAACTCAAAGCCACTGAAATCTTTATGACCATTTTTTTATCCAAGTAGCCCAACAATATCATTGACCAAAAACTGAGCAGCTCAAGTCTCGCTCAATCAGCCTCGCAGAGCCAGCCTGCCCCGTAACTGCTGTTGAAACTCTCACCGAATAATATAGATTAGGGCATGGCTGGCTCCTCACCTTCCGGGAATGAAGAGGGGAGACAGTCGAGGGGAATTAGGAGCGGAGACTATCTACGGAGACTATCTACGGAGACTATCTACGGAGCCTATCTACGGAGACTATCTACGGAGACTATCTACGGAGACTATCTACGGGGACTATCTACGGAGACTATCTACGGAGACTATCTCCCTACATTATCTCCCCACACTATCTCCGGGGACTATCTCCCCACACTATCTCCGGGAACTATCTCCCCACACTATCTCCCTGAATTAGTGCCGGGAACTATACGGTGTAAAATAACTAACTAGTGAGCGGCTTGTATCCTACTGGTTCAAGTAATGCATGAAACCCTTGGAGCATTCCTTGGCTCATTTAGGCTATGAACGAATGGCACTTAGTTAAACTTCTGGTAGGGGGTTAAGGCAGAAGGCAGGAGGCAGAGGGCCTCTATGAAAGAGGGAAGTTTTAAGTTTATTAATACTTGCTACCATAATTCTCTGCATTTCTTCTACTTCCTTGATTAAAGGAGTAAATAACTTATAGGGGTTCTCCAATGAGTCGAGTACACCTAACTTCTGCCCTCTGCCCTACAACTTCTGCCTTGCCGCGAAGCGGCTTGACCTATGTCAGACCTCTACTCCTTTCACTTTGAAGAGTCACCCGCATCAGCTGCCCTCAAAAACTGCCAGTGGAGTTCTACCCTGGAGTATGAAACAAGACTGGCTCTATTCAACCTCAAAGTCCTTGCCGATTACGACCAACTACTGTGCCTGCCAGAACTAGTTAACCTAGACAAGCACTGGTATCAAATCGAAACCGCCAAGAAAGTGATAAAACAGTTTGGCGGTAGAGCGATGCTCGCCGATGAAGTAGGACTGGGCAAAACCATTGAAGCCGGGATGATTTGCAAAGAATACCTGGTCAGAGGTCAAATTAAATCCCTCCTAGTTCTAGTTCCTGCCACCCTCGTCTCTCAGTGGCAGGGGGAACTATCAGAGAAATTCGGCATCAACACCGTCACCACGGATGAGCGAATTCTACCTCCAGAGGAGTTTTGGATAACTCACGACCTGATTGTTGCTTCCATCAATACAGCCAAGCACCCTAGCCACTTTGACCACGTCTGTGCCCGTACCTGGGACATGGTAGTAGTAGATGAAGCGCACCACCTAAAAAACCGACGTACCCTCAACTGGAAACTGGTCAACGCCATCCAGAAGCGCTTTATCTTGATGCTCACAGCCACCCCCGTCCAAAATCACCTGGTAGAACTGTTCAATCTCCTAACCCTACTCAAACCCGGACTCTTAAAAACCGAGGCGATTTTCAAGCGCTCCTATGTCGCTTCCAAAGACGGAAGAGTACCTAAAAACCCAGAGAAATTAAGGCAACTGATGCGGGAAGTGATGGTGAGAAATACCCGCTCCGTTGTCGATGTCAAACTGCCCAAACGCTTTGCCTCCACCATTACCGTCTCTCCCACACCGACAGAGATGGAATTATATCAAGCGATTAATAACTATCTGCGCCAGCACAGCCAAGAAAAAGGCATCGACAAACTAACCCGCAATAACCTGTTGATGCGAGCAGGTTCTAGTCCGGTAGCCCTAACTGATTCCCTCAAAGGACTCTCCAAACGCTTCTCTCATGAAGAAATCAGGTTTTTAATCAAACGTGCTAGCCAAATCAAGCAGTTTTCCAAATCCAGAAGGCTGATTGAGTTACTGACATCATCAAGCCAAAAAACCCTAGTCTTCGTTAACCATCGAGCTACCCAGAACTACCTAGCTGAAAGTTTTAAAGCTGCCGGGATAGAACACGCCCAATTTCGTGGAGACATGTCCTTAAAAGCCAAGGACGCAGCCATTGAAAGCTTTCGAGAACAAGTCGGCGTAATGCTGGCAACAGAAACTGGTGGTGAGGGTCGCAACCTACAGTTTGCCAATGCCATTGTCAATTACGACTTACCCTGGAATCCGATGAAAATCGAGCAGCGCATTGGTAGGTTACACCGCATAGGTCAAACCCAAGACGTATTCATCTTTAACTTTTGCATTGCTGGCAGTATAGAAGAATATATCCTCAAAGTCCTCCACGACAAAATAAATATGTTCGAGCTAGTGGTGGGGGAAATCGAAACCATCTTAGGGAACATGGGTGACGAGTTTGATTTTGAAGAAACGGTGATTGAGCTGTGGTTAGCGAATCAGTCTTCTGTAGAACTCGATGCCGCCTTTGATTCTCTGGGGGGGCAGTTATTAGTCGCTAAACAAGGCTATCAAGAAGTACAGGAATTCGATGAGAAGCTGTTTGGGGAGGATTTAGAAGCTTGAGTAATAATCCCCTCCTCGGTGCCATCAGCCAAGCAGTCTCCCTGAGTGATGGAGTCGCCGAATATAGTGCCGACAAAACCCTAGAAGTGCTGCTGCCGATTGATGTAGCCAAAGCCCTAGAAGTCTCCGACTCCGTCAGCTTCACCACTAGCGCAGAGGTCAAAGGCAGCTATTTTGTTAGCTATAACTCAGAAATTTTCGATAAGTTTGAAGCCCTACTGGGCAACAAAGGCTATGTGGCAGCCTTGGCGGTTAAATACGACGGCTATCTGAAAACCACAGGTTTTGAGAAGCTTCTGACCAATAGCTTGTGTGTACAAAACGGCTTAATTCGGTATTGTGACGCTAAACCTGCCCTCACTCCCTACATCTTATGCAACATGGCCTACACTGCCGAGGCAGATGAAAGGCGCTTAGGTATGGTTTCCTTTTTCATTAATGGTATTACAGGGGTTTGCGGTGTAGAGATTGGCGATGCCTTGTCTTGGCAATCAGACCAGATGCCAATACCAGAGATAAATCCCATAGCAGAGCTTAACTTTGAACAATTGTTGAGGGCAGCAAAATCAAATGCTCAACAATTAATTGAGGCGGAAATTACCCCTTGGCGTAAGAGTTTAGGGCGCAAATTAGGTCGTGATGAACAGAGAGTGAAGGCTTATTACGGGGCGATTATCTCGGAGATTAAAAGCAAAATTATGAAAAAACAACTATCTGGTGCAGAGTTAGAAAAGGAATTAGCCCGAATCAAAGCAACGCAAATGGAGTTAAAGCGCAAAATAACAGACCTGATGGAGCGATATTCCCTCACAGTGTCAGCGCGGCTGCATAGTGCTTTTGTCATTTTATTGCAGAGTGTTCATATCCGTGTAGAACTGATTAGGAAAAAGCAGCGGCGCAGTGTAATTGCCGTGTGGAATCCCTATCGAAAGCTCATTGAACCCTTGCGCTGTGAAAAGTCAGGTGTGCCAGTTACTTCCTTTTATCTGAGCGATGAACAGGCTCAAATTATCTCTCCGGAAGCTTGGTGTAAATGAAGAATTTAGAATTTAGAATTTAATTGCGGCATTGCGGCATTCTTCATTCTAAATTGGAAATTGTGGTGTCAGAGCAGCAGTTTCAAGGAACTCAATTAGCTCTCCAATTAAAGGAGACTGCCTCAAGACTTGAAGCTTTTGCTCATCTATGGAGTTGAGCGTCGTCTCGATAAAGGTAGTGCTGCTCCCCAGAAGGTTTTCTAACAGCTCTTGAGGGTGGTGCTGGGCAAACTGCCATTCTAAATCTGTCAGTTTTTTACTGATTAGTTCTTCTAATAACTCACGGTTCTGAAAGAAAACTACTTCAAGTTCTG
Organism: Coleofasciculaceae cyanobacterium; assembly: GCA_049683475.1. Classification (GTDB taxonomy): domain Bacteria; phylum Cyanobacteriota; class Cyanobacteriia; order Cyanobacteriales; family Coleofasciculaceae; genus JBAUJE01. The sequence continues at coordinate 14,762 of JBAUJE010000059.1, forward strand.
GAATTGCTATCAACACGAGGAAGGGAATCCCTGCTGAAGCTTGGCGGAGTAGATAGTTGAGTTCATCAGCTCGTTCGCGAATCATTAGCTCATCGTTGGTCTTAGCATTAATGACGAGAACAAGGGGTAAGCGTTTAGCAGCTAACAAAGTGTTTGCCATCGATTCTGCCCCATACGGACTTTCCCCATCAATAAATATGAGGTTGTCAAGAACAGGCTTTGGCAGCACCTTCTTGAGGATGGCAGCATCAGACAAACGCTCTGTAACAATGTAGGTTTGAGTCATGGCTAATCCTCAGCTCGGATGTCGTAGTTTGGAATACCTTGCTCGATGCAAAAACGATATTTCTCAAGCAGTCCTGGGCGGAAATGTTGCCGTTCTAGGGCATAACGGATTTCATCACCATTCCAGAGCAAGATGGTTTGAGGAGCGATGTATCGGGCAAGAGTAATAGCGGCGTAGGTAAAGCCGCTAAGGCTAAACACAATGCCAATAGTAGATGCAGGTCGTCGCAAAAGCTGATTTCGCATTTTGGCGATTGGTTCAATGTTAGCTCTAGAGGCAGTAGCTTTACATTCGGTCAAGCAAGCCAGTCCATCAGAGTAAACAACCCCGTCAATCTGTTCGAGTTCTTCCCCTTCAATGGAGACACTGTAAGGAAAAGTCACTTGTGCCCCCTCAAGCTGAAATGCACGTAAGACAAGGTACTCAAGAGCTTTTCCGGGTTCCCAGTCGGGGGTAAAGCCTGCTTCAATGTCGTTCCCAAGTTCTAGAAGGTTGTCCCATCCGTAGGCTGAAATCTTCTGTTCGTACTCTGCTCCAGTAGGCATCTGATTCGCTTGACTTATTAAAAATCCAGAGTAGCGATGGCATTCTCTTTCTGCTCGTCAGTCACACCGAGATAGCGCTCTAATGCCGCTAAGGTACGGTGGCCGGAAATTGATTGAATGTGCCTGAGTGGGATACCAGCATCACTCATGCGGGTGAGGGCAGTCCTTCTAAAACTGTGGGTGCTGACCCCTTCAATCTCAACTCGTTCACAGGCTTCTCTGAGAATTCTGTCAGCACTGGCTTTATGGATATGGCCCCGTCCATGCCTGCCAGGAAACAGGTATGGCTTACGATTATCCGGGTGATACTCTTCGATATAGCGATGAAGGGTGGGGTGTATCTGTATTTCTCTAGTGTCTTGCTTGCCTTTAGTGTTAAAGCTGCGAATCACCAGTTTTGACCTAATGCCACGGATACCAATGACATCTTTAGTAAAGAGGGTACAAGCCTCATTAATCCGACAGGCTCCGTAGAGACACACGCCGAATAAAGCCCGATCTCGTGGCTTGACAAAACCTTCAGCAAATAGCAAGTTAATTTGGTCAGGGTTGAGGATTTCTGCCCTGCCGTAGCGGTTGACTTTCATAGACTTGATTGTACGCTATCTTCCTGCGCGAAGATAACGCAAACAGCTATGATCCTGATGCTGCCGTTACCGTTTTAGGTCGTGCCATCTTCCATAAATCTGACTTATCATCCCGCCCACGACACAATCAGGGTTTCAGCATTTTTCTATAAGGAAAGCTAATAACTATTGTAACTCCGTATCTTCCAGGCCCAATCCGGCTCTCAGTTCTGCTTCCGTTGCCCCCCTCAACTCATCCGACTGACTCAGCAGCATATCGACTGCTACACGAATCAGAGTGTTCTCGGTGATGCGCTCCCCTCCCTTCTTCTGGCGGTTCAGTTTCCGGGCTAGGGCAGTCAGTCTGAAGACCTGGTCTTCCCTCAGTCGCGCTTCCTTACGCACCAGAGTCAGGTACTTTGGCACTTGTTCATCCTGTAAGTCTGTAACTTTGTTAGTCTGTAAGTCTGTAAGTCTGTAACTCTGTAACTCTGGTACTTCGGTACTCTCTGACTCTGTAGTTTGAGTCTCTTCCTTGACCAGGTCGGAGAGTTTACGTCGCTTTGTCATCACCATTCCCTCAGTAACTCGTCAGCGACTTTGCGATAGTCCGAGGCAGCAATCCTGGCATTTTTGTTCTTCATTTGGATGATAGCCACCCCTTCGAGGGGAGCGCGTTCGTGAACCTTGTAGGCTCGGATGAAACTGTTGAAGGTGGGAATCCCGGCATCCATGAGCGACTGCTGGGCATCAAGGGCTTCGTTGATGCTGCGCGGATCTACTTGGGTCAGCAGTACCCGATGGAAAACATTAGTAGTAGCGATGGTAGTGCGAACTGTTTCAATCAATGCCGTCAGATCCATTGGCGCGGGTTGGGTAGGCAGAATCAGATAATCTGCTGCTTGTACCACAGCTTTTAGAGCATCAGACCGCAGTGCCGGGGGCGTGTCCACCACAATCAGGTCGTAGCCTTTTACCTTGCGTAGCTTCTTGAGCAGTTGGGGGTCAGTTTCGGTAGACAGCTCGAAGGGCATCTCGCCCCGTTCGACCCACCAGCTGGCAGACCCTTGGGGGTCAGCATCGACTAGCAGGGTTTTCATCTTAGGCGAGAGGATAGCGGCTAGGTTCACGACTGTTGTAGTTTTGCCCACACCGCCTTTGCCATTAGCAACGACTAAAATTTTCACAGTTTAACTCTGTAAGTCTGTAAGTCTGTAAGTCTGTGACTCTGTAGCTCTGGAAGTCTGTAAGTTACAGACTTAAGAGAGATTATAGAATTTAGCAGGCTTTTTTTTCGCACCGACAGCAGTCAACCAAAAGCAAGCCATCATGAAAACCATCACAAAAGAGCGCATTCTCAAAGCTTTGGACAATAACTCGAAATATTTAAATAACAAGCCTGAGTGTCATATAGTCTCTTTGCTGGCTCAAATAGGCTTAAAAAGTGTTATTAGTGAAGCATTTGGCGCTCACAGAAATCCTGTCACAGAAAGAGATCACCTCGAACTTGCCTACCAAGGATTCACAGAGCCAGAGAAAATATTCAAACGGCTTTCACACTGGGATGCTTCTCAAGGTATTAATAGTGTTGAGGGCATCAAGGAAGCTTGGATGCACTCATTCAAGCGAACCCTTGAACGTAAATGGAAGCGCGACAAAAAGATTACTGAGATTCAACGCCAACATGGTATAAGTGGCTTGTCCGAGACAAAGATTGATTTTGGTAATGCTATTGTCAAGTATCATGAACCCCACGAGGAATTAGCATTACTCGATTCTGACTTTGAGGTGTTGTACTCAGAACGGACACAAATAGCAGAGGCATTTATCGCTGCATTTAAGTATCACGAGATGTCACTTTATCGGCGTGTGAGAGTATTGGATAGTGATGATTGGATTGAAACAAATCCCAGTTTTGTACTAGAAACTGCTTCTAGCAGTCGTTGGGTTAAAGTCTCAGAGCAGAAGAATTACATTAATTATCACGAGCTTGAAACAAAAGGTCATACAACAATTAAGGACAAACCAGAAACGCCGCACGATTCCCTGGAATGGGAATTTCATTTAGTGACAGGAACTGGCAGACCCGATGTAGAGGAAGGCTCTATGTGGTTCTGCGCTCGAATGGGCAATAAGAAACCAGCACTTTAGGTAATTGCGAACATTCGCTCAAATTTACCTGTTTACAATCAATTCCCAGAAATTATCTGCCTCCACCCATCTTCCCCCAAACATCTGCCGAAGACGCTTCAAAGAAGTGAACGGCAAGTTTTTTTTGAGATCCTCTCTTTGACCTGTTACTTTGTAACTGCTTAGCTCGTTCTATTATCCTCTGATTTCTCTCTGAGTCAGGTTCTCCATAAATACTCACAAACACGTTGTTAATTTTTCCTTTTTCTATAGCATGCAAGATGTGTTCATCACTCTCAGCTAGAGAATGACCATAAATAAAAAGATCCTTACCTATGGAAGAAAAACTTCTCATTGCTTTTGAGAGATATCCGCTATGATTAATCCTCGCTACTTTACTATTGCTATCCCCCTCAGCAACGAACAGGGGAAACAAGTTACCTTGCAAGGCTTCACGTATCTGATCGATAAGAGCAATTCCTGTCCTGTTCCATGTGTACTTCTTCAACTCGGTACGGGCATCAAAAAGATGTAGAGCGCCATGTAAGAAATATACATTTGCTGAATGTGCATTATCCCATACCACGTAGTTTTCATCAGGAGCCTTTTCTGAGCTGCGAAAACCGTCATCACAGTTACAAGTAAGGTCACCAAGATCTTCTTGCATCAATGCCCAATACAGAAGCAAGTCATAATTTAGTGTGTAAATGTTCTTGAAATTTCTCAAAAACTTTCGGCACGCAAGGTAAGATTCTGGTGGTATATCTCCCGGACGCTCAGGATGTCCCTTTGCTATTGCTGTAACAAGAATTTCTTTTAGTCCATTAGCATCCCTAAGCATCGTTTCAGAAATGGCGCTATTACAGGAATTGTAAATAGTTGTGATTGTTGCTGCCTGTGATAGCCCTCTTATGACAACTTCAAAATCATGAACCCGCAATTTTTCAAAGACTGCTTTTGCTTCAGAGTATTTTGAGAAGTCGGCTTGCTCGAAAAGTGAACGATAACTAAAACGCTGTACGTCCCATGCCATACTGAACCCGTTACCAATAAGTAGATGCTTCTCTTTACCGCTTTTATTCAAAGCCTCTTCAAATGAAATTATTGTTTCTTTGACCATATCCCTTTGTTTCCTTTGTGCGAGATATAGCGGTTTGCAACTAGATGAAATACACGAAATGAGCGAACGGCGTTCGCCTTTCCAATAATATGTACTGTACCGAGTTGAAAAAAGCTATTATGTTTATATGACATTAAGGTTAATGTAAAAATGACATAATGACAAGTGCGTTGCAAACTACTGACTCTCAATTCCCCGAAAAACCCCACGAGTACAAATATTCTCGACCAGCCTTAACTGTGGACTGTGTTGTCTTCGGACTAGATGAGCAAGACACCCTCAAGGTCTTAATTATTCGTCGTGACAGAGACCCCTTTGAAGACAACTGGGCTTTCCCTGGCGGGTTCGTGCGTGTTGAGAAAGATCAGTCTTTAGATGATGCTGCTCGACGGGAGTTGGAAGAAGAGACTGGAGTTACGGATGTATTTCTAGAGCAGCTATACACCTTCAGTGCAAAAGATCGCGACCCTCGTGAATGGGTGGTCTCAGTTGCATACTACGCTCTCATCAACTTGAGTGAACATCCAATTCAAGCAGCCTCTGATGCTAGGGAGGCTGCTTGGTTTCCTATCACCGATCTACCTGCTCTTGCCTTCGACCATAAGTTGATTATGGACAAAGCGATCGCCCGACTCAGAAGCAAAGTCCGCTATGAACCCATTGGCTTTGAACTTTTGCCTAAGAAGTTTACTCTTCCCCAGCTTCAAAAGCTATACGAGACAATCCTGGGAGTGAAGCTAGACCGAAGAAACTTCCTCAGAAAATTTCGCAAGATGGATCTTTTGATTGATCTAAATGAGACCCAGAAAGGAGTATCCCATCGCGCTGCTAAGTTCTACCAATTTGATGCGCAAAAATACGCCCACCTCAAGGAGAAAGGCTTCAACTTTGAAGTTTAGTGAACATAATGAAAGCGATAGTTTGACATGCCTAAGAGGCAAAAAATACCCAAACTCAAAAGTCTTCAACTTCCTCCACAACTCACTGCTGACGAAACACTCAAGTCTTGCGGACAGATAGAGTTTCACTTCAAACGCTTAGTACTATAATTTGACAGCTTTCATTTCTAGCTGATGCTTGTGAGTGAGTATATTGCAACAGGTCTCTAATTCTTCCTGAGTATAAGTTAGAAAGTATATCGTCTCAACAAGACTATTCGGAGAGGTAGTGAAGTAGGAAACGGCAGCCTCTAACAGAAGAGATGCGCTAGTACGTAATCTCCCTTTGCCTTTACCTGTACCCATTAGCGGAAATAAAATGGAGCGCAAATCTTCGTCTTCTAGTTCTTCCATTTTATTTAGCGCATTTGTGACACATCGATTAAGGTGCTGTATTGGTTCATATCCTTGCCCGATAGTTCCAACTACTGAGGCAGCATGAAAGATTTTCTTAACTTTATGGGTATTGTATAACTCTCCAGGAGATGTGATTACAATATGACCTGGAGGAACAGATTCTCTGCCCTCTACTTTTTCTGCTAGTTCATTAGCAATCGTATCTTCAAGGACACATCCTGCGCCATCTTTCCTAGCCCCTAAATAACGAATGATACTAGAAATGGAACGATCATAATACCGATCCATTTGCATATTTGAGTTTTCAGAATTGACCCAAACATCAGCACTTCTAACATCTTGAATATCACCTGTGACTAAACGAATAGACTTGCTATGATTAGTAGACATGGTAAATATATAGTATTTAGTTTCTAAAATTGGTTCAGGTTTAATATTGATTTGAAAGCGGTTTTCTAGAACCTGGTGAATTGGGCTATCAGTTGTCTTGTAACGTAAGCCATTTTGAATAAAACTGGCAATTTGATGCTTAGCCTTGTCCACGTTAGCAAGATCAAATGGATCGTAATCGATTATTCTTAGACCTTGAATATTAAATGGAGCATGAGTTCCTTTTTTGCGAATTAAAACGGTGACCGAACTAGCTAGCGCGTGCCTAACACCAAGTTCATAGAAAACATTGGCATTTAAGGATGTGATATCAACAACAGCAACATCGGCATCTAAAATCTGCGCAAACATATCAGCATGAATCCAACCAGACTCTGAAATCTCATCACATCGGATACATTCAATTTCTAGAGATTCGACGGCTTGTTTAATAATAAATCGATAAATCTTGTCAAAATCGATGACGCGACCGTCAAGATCTACTTTTTCACCGAAAGGCATAATAACAAAGCAGATTCGATTATTTTCCATAATTTTTTGAGATAACAGGGATGTAGGTAAAGTTAGGATATGTTGTGGCTTCAGTCACTATAAGTCTAGGGGTTGACCTCTTTCCATATCTCCCAAGCTATCTATCATATTCGTAAAGGTTGTCAATCCAGCAATATAACATTGATAAGGTTAAATCGCGTGGAATATCAGTAGCCAGATGTATTAAAAGTGAGGGACTTAGATTGATATCAAGTAAATAGTAACTTTGGTTAGTAAAAATAAAATCAAAACCGATAAAAGGTACTTTTAGTTTGTCTAGTATATTAAAAGACTCTAGCAAGAGTGGTCTTTCAACAGTCAAAGTAGCATCTCGCCAAAGACGCTTATCATTTTTACTATCTACAAGCAAAGCCATTGCGTAAGTCCCATCGCCACACAATGTAAGACGATATTCAGAACCAGATAAAAGAGGTTGTTCAATCATATCTAAATTGGTGAGTTTGCTGACAATAGCTTCTCTCTCTACCGGATTTTTGTATATTGAAAAACCCCTACCTCTAGAACCAACATTTGGTTTAATACAGCCAGGAAACCAATGGCTTTCCAACATTTTGTCTATTTTTTGCGTAGGGCAAGCAGCTAAAACATCAAAATCTTTAACAAGTTCTGGAATCTTATCTTTTGGATAGATAGGCCCTGGTGGCCATTGCAAAGACACCAACTTACCATTTATTTCAAGGTTTATTTCATTTTCATTTAACTCGAACTTGGTAAATTTATGCTTAGCTGCTTGTGCTAATTTTAGCAAAGTTGGAGAAATCCTTTGACCCATTATGACTATCATCTAGAAAATAGCCAATTAAGTATCAACAGATTTAGTCATCCATTGAGGTCGCACATCTTTAGAGTCAACCGTTGGTGCTGGTTTAAAGGAAAATTTTTCTTTTTTATTACTGCCTGTTTTTTTGTTGACTTTTGTTTTGTCGTACATATTGTCGTGCCTCCGTCATTAATGGTTCGTATTCACCAATCGCAACAAAACCTCTACCTCCAATTGTATATGCATTTCTAGAATCCCGTAATCCCCCTCCTTTAACAATTTGTAAGCCAGTTGAGGTGTAGGTATTAACCAAATGCCATTTCTGTGTTACACAACCACCAAAATTTTTACGGTACTCATGTATATCCTCAATTAAGAAACCACAAGGATATATAGGTGGTATAGCAGATATGTCAATAGAATTGACTTCTTTGTCTTTTTTATCTAGTTTTAATGTGGGTTTTGCTTGTTTATATATATGTCTGATAACTACTTCCCATTCATCTTCCGTCAAAATTTTACCGCCAGCTAGATTAGGTTGATACTTAATTTCGGATTCAAGTTTATTTTTGCCAATAAAAGGCCATCCAACTACAATCGGGTTAGTAGTAACAAAAAAATGTAGGGTATTAAAATCAGGAACACCGATTTTTTTAAAAGGATTATTTCCTACGATAAAAGGCTGACCTTTATGAATTGAAACTACGTTTGTAATTTTATTTTTGTTTTCAAAAGTTATCGTAGGTTTTTTGCCAAACGTAATTGCTGTATCCAGTACATGACTAATTACAGCTTGCGATGCAGCATAATAGAGTAATCCTGAAGATTTTCTGTTAATAGCTAACTTTTTATTAAGTTCTTCACATAGATACTTGACTTGGTTAATTATATTTTCAAGAATGGGAATAATTTTATTCTCATGAATATCAATATTTGTAAGAGGTTCTAACCAAGTAGAACTAAATCCATGTTTTTCCCTAGCAAGAAGCATACTTATAAGTGAGGAGTAATCATCATTAAACTGTTCTAATAAAGCCATTCTTGTTTGTTTACCATAGTTGTTAAAGTAAATTTCATCACATATTTTATCAAACCTCGAAGCTTGTTTTTGTATTTCTTTAGATAGACTTTCTATGGAAAGATTATCATTTATCAAAATAGAATCTATGCTTTTGCCATCTTTAATTATGGTTTGGATTGTTTCTAGATATGAGGAAAGTTTATTATCTTTATAGTTGCCGTAAAAAATTGTAATTTCATTAGAAGATATTTTAACTAATCTTAGCCAGGACTTTAATTTGTCTTCTATCTTTTTTTTGTCTTCTTCTTCAGTAGTATAAATAGAATTAACTGTAAATGAATTTTTAGATACACATAAATGAGACCAGATATCATCATCTTGTAAACCAACTCCAACAGTCCATATATGATTGATATACTTCCCTATCTCAATTAATTTATCACCAATATTATTAGTTTCATATAATCTTTGATAATCAGAAGGAGAGAGAATAATAGTGTGTTCTTGTTCGGCAATACCGTGAATTTTCCATAGCAACAAACCGCTAACTGGTAGTAATTTATCTATACTTTTTTCAGTACCAACTATACGAGTATATTTTATATTTCCGGACTTTAAAACTGTTTCTAGGCAATTATCATAGTTTAAATCTATGATAATACGACAGTCTATTGATTCTAAGAAATTACAAAAATTTTTAACTTTGTCTCGATATTGTTGATCATTATCAATTTGTTCTTGGTAATACCATTCTTTTTTAATAACGGTGGTGACGGCTTTTTGTAATTCATTTGCTTGACTTCCTTCTTCTTTGGGAAATTGCCGACTCAAAATATAAGCTTCTACCTGTGGATCTCTATTGCTATTGCCATTACCTTCATTATATATCTTGAGTTTTTTCTTAAATCTATCATCGAGCTTTTCCTTAACTACATCGATAACTTCATCAAGCAATGACAACCAAGAACCACTTTTGTTCTTAATCAAGGATGAAAAACCTGTACCTATCATCAGAGCAGTTTTGTCATTGATGCTAATTCTTTCAGCAATATAACCTGCTATTTCATCTTCGCTAAGATTCTTATTTAACGAGATTAAACTAACTTTGGAATTATCATTTATCATATTTAAACCTAAATATTGTGAATGAAAAATTTTACTTTCAAAAATTGCAATCTTATCGATACAGCCTATCGTATCAGAGAATTTGGTTTGGTCTTTCATCCCCAAACACTTACATCGGCTTGTAGACCTTTGTGGGTGATGGCATTGGAGAATGGAGAGCCTAGCTATTGTCTCAACGCCAACCCCCGAACCGCTGAATCAAATAATAAGTGGCTTGATTAATCGCTGCCATCCTATCCATGACTCTACGAGGATTTTCAATTTCCGGCAGTTGGTCACTTCTGTGTCTATACAGCATTTCCCCTAAAGAATAATTCATTGCTTTGAGAAAAAGAAACAACAAACAAAATTCTTGATATTACCGATATCTTAGCGACTTGTAACAAAATTCTTGTGGAATTGTGGAGCTGGCAGGCAAGCTAGCTGGTTTACCTTTTCCAGTTCATGCACATATGCTGCGGCATGGAACAGGTTACTATTTGGCTAATAGAGGTACTGATACTAGGACAATTCAGAGCTACTTGGGGCATAACAACATCCAGCACACTGTGCGTTACACCGAACTCGCATCTGGGCGTTTTCAAGGACTTTGGGATGGTTGACCACTATTAATGGCGGTTGGAGCTGGCGGTTGTCGTCAAGCACCGAAGCTCATCTCCCCCAAAATTTTTCGCTCTCCTATTTCGATTGTGCAGGCGAGTTCTTCTCCCTTGGCGACCCACTTTATCCACTGACCGCAGTTGGAGCAGTGAAGTCCTGCGGCGTGGACGCTAGGAGTTTCTGACAGCAAGCCCTTTTTGTGATTGCAATTGGGACAAGGTTGTTTAAGGGCAATTGAGATATTCGAGCTATCGATTTTCATAGTTGAGGTACATGATGTGCATTGAAACTCCCCAGGAGGCAGCTAGGGAAGTTTCAATCTACTACTAATGAACTCGTGATCCGGGTAAACTACCCAACATCGAATCAATGAGCGAGCGCATACTCAAATCACATAAAAAAAAGACCCCTGGTGCATTACTCCAGGGGGTTTATTCTTAGTATCATCTCCGACTCTTTAGCCGGGGCAAAGTCAGTCCCAAGTAATTTTAGCTGAATATTTACTATCAATTTTCACTGCTTTTAATCGCCTTATCATAGCTTTGGATTATCTGCTGTTGCTGAGCAATTTCTGCTTTTAGTTCTGCTAAACGCTTCTCTTTTGCTGCTATTCGAGCGGCTACCTCTTTGTGTCTTTGTTCAAGTATGATATCTTCTTCATCTGGTTCTGATTTGCCGAATATTTTCTTGATAAATTTCCACATCATTTAACCTTTGAAAAACAACTAGTGCTACAGAAGTATTGCCCGTTAATTTGCCATTTTGTCAGCGCTCCACAACCCTGACATTTGAAGTAACCATGATTCTTATCTGGCTTGTAATTAAGCAAATCTTTCGAGGGATTTTTAATTGATTTATGTCTCATTGCTGGGTTGGGTTAGTGGTTGGGTAACGGTTGGGTAGTTGGGTAGTAGTTGGGTAGTAGTTGGCTAGTACCCAACCGATGTAACCCTTGTGTAGCATGCAGGTTGGGTAACGGTTGGGTGGTTGGTTTAGTTGGGTTTGAAGCCATTATCAGGGTCATATTCGCCTTTTCCTGCTTCTGCTAATTCACCCAACCAAGCTCTGATATCTTCTGACTTAGCCCCACTGATACAACCTGATACTTGAATCTCTTTGACGCTGACAAACTCCTGTTTAGTCTTCTCTATTTTGCGTTTACAGTAGTCAAGAACTTTCTGGGCTTCTGGGGATAATTGACTATCATCACTGGGCTGCTCATTAATCATGAATTCAGAGCGTTTATACTCATCATCTAAGCGGTTTACTACTTCATTCCAGTCAGTATTGTTTCCTGTTGGATTAGTACTTTGTTCACTAGCAATGCTGGAGAAGTCATAGTCAGTGGGCGCTCTCATATCAGCAGTACTTACTGTGTATTTTTCCCCTGCCATTTCTATCAGACAGTCACCTCTACAAACTCTAGGATTTTTGCGCTCGCCTGTAGGCTTGAAAAAGCATCTAACCCAGGTAGCCTGACGTTTAAGGGCAGCGCTTAACCCCTTCATTGCTTCACTCCCACCAGTACCCCGTTGAGTGCTTACGTGAGTACTCAAGCTTACTGACATGTTTAGCTGTCTCAACTCTTGGGTCATCAAGTCCAGAAGCAGAGTTAAAACACTTGTACTCTCATCCTCTCCCTTGGGTAGCTTGTCTCCATAGTTGGTGAACTCATCAAGGGCTAAATGCCAGTGTCTTTCGTCATTTAGTGGCTTGTAACCTTGTTGGCTTTTTTCTGCCCACTTAATCTTCCTTCTGCCAGCTTCATCTAAGAATTCAAAAATCCCTTGAGCAACCTCGCCAAAGTCTCCAGTCCGACCATAAACCTTGATTCCTTTAGCTGTGGTCAAGTCACCAAACGGGGTGGCCACAATGACGAAATCACCTGAAGAGAGATGTTGACCAATTAGCCATGCCTGCTTACTGGATTTACCTGAGCCTTGAGCGCCATCGAAAGCTACCAGAGGTTCAGAGAGTAAGTAAGACTTGATGGTTTTATCTTCATCACTTTCCCCAGAGAGCTTATCCCCTGGATTGTTCACATCATCTAGATTCCCAGGATTACCATGAGGTAAGGCTCTCTGCTCTGTCGCTTGGGCTACTATAGCTTTTGCCTCTGCTTCAGCCTGAATCCTGGCTTGCTCTTGGAATACTGCTATCTCCTCTGGACTAAGGACTGATAACTGCTTAGCCCTAGCAGCACGGTCAGCATTAAACTGCCAGAGCTGATAGTCAAGGTTGGCAGCATACTCAATCTTACGGGCGTGGTTGATGTGGTTGATTTTGTCCAAAAGCCATGACTGCTTAACCTCATTCCTGTACTGAGGTAAGTACTCCAGCAGCTTTAGTTCCCGCGCTTTGCTCAGACCGTAAGCAGCACCAAAGCAAGCAGTAGAGAGCGTAGCCCATAACCATTTGTAAGGGTTGGTAGCAGGGATAATCCTTAACCTGGTAGCCTTCTGAGGGATGATGCTTTTTGGATTACTGGCTGGTTCATTTCTTAACGCTTCAAACTCATGGGTGGGCATGATGTAGCGCTTCTCTGGTGTACAGAACTGCGGGTCATCATTGGGCTTGAAGCAGTACTCAATCAGCTCTGTCTGTCTACCTGGGAAGCTGGCAGCAAGTGTGATGATTCCTGATACTGACAACACGGTTACTGCGATCGCATTCCCTCTGCCCTGCTTCCTAATATCTCCAGCGGTCATTTTTTCTAACTCCTACTATTACTAAAATTCCCATCAAAACTAAAACTGGTACTACTCCCAGCCAGGGAGTCTGCCAAAAGGGTGGAGCAGTATCGCGTACCTCAAAATCCTTAACTTCCTGAACAAACTGCTCACTACCTGAATCAGTCGCGCTGCTAATTTCCCTTTGCTCATCCAGGGACAACCACACAGCAGCACCAGCCCCAACAGTCCTGACCAAAGCAGCTAGAAAGTTTCCATCAATACTGGGCTTACCTTGGTTGATACTGACTCTGGCTAATGCATCTCCTAGGGCAGCGACAATCAGCACTCCTCCCACTGTCCCTGTTGCTAGTGCTGGCAGTCCCAATCGAGCTAGTAGATACAGACTCCCTCTTGCTGCTGCAATGCAATTGAAAGTGGTAATTGCTCGGTTAATCAGTTTCCTATCAGTAAAACTGCCTCTAATCTCAGACTCTAGGCGTGATTCATCCTCTTGTTCTGGAGTCTGTGGAGTTAGTGTTTCTTCGGGTTCTGTAGAGGTGAACCCTTGAAGTAAATCTGAATAATCCATAGTCAAAGTCCATAAAAATAGCCAGGGCAGATACACCCTGGCTCTACCACTTGGGGCTAGATTTAAGAATGAAGAATGAAGAAGGCAGAATGTAGAATTATTAGCTATGCCTAAATCTTGGTGAAAAATAATTCTACATTCTTAATTTTGCATTCTAAATTCCTAGATGCCCATTGCTCTTTTAAATCCCTGCCAGATAGCACCCATACGCCCCTGATTAGCTTGGTAATTAGGCTTAGTAATTCTGTCCAACTGAGCCTCACTTCCTTGGCTCCAAAGAGCGCTAGAAATGGCTTTTTGATAATCAAGTTCCGCTGAATGTTCTGCCA
>JBAUJE010000060.1:0-2914 GCA_049683475.1 Coleofasciculaceae cyanobacterium
CACGGTGGGACTCATCGTGTCTGCGCGTGGACGGTTAGGTGGCTGCACTCCGGTTGAAGCGCGAAGCCCAAAGAGTAATCTTGGGAAGCCCCTTCTATACCGCAAGGTTAGGAGGGGAGAATGTCACAACTTATCACACCTCTACTAATGACTTATCTGATTCCCAAGTGAGTAATGGATCGAGTTTCCCTGATTCGGCAAATGTTCTAGCCGCCAGCAGGCAACGAAGTAAATCAACGCATATTTTTGAAGAATAAATCCCTTCTTGTCCACCAACAACTAGCTTTTCTGGCACATCAGATTTTGAGAGGTCAATTAAATTATAAAAATCGAGATTATCGAAAGTGACTGAGACAATATATTTTCCTGAATAACCATTGCCAATAGTCATGTATGTTTCATCACCCGCACCCAGAGTCACTAAAGTTATTCTTTTACCTTCCAACTGACGGATAGCTGCTTCAATTTGCTCCCAATTTGGGTTTTCGATTAACTCCTCATCATTTGTGTTGCTGACCCATTTGTCTATTGATAAGTTTAAGACAAACATTACCGTATCCTTCTATTTGGTGGTTTAACTATTATTGTCTTACTTTCGCTTGGAGTAAAAATTTCCAGTTCTTCTATCCCTAACTGCCAAGCCATAGAATTCACACCGCCTCTTAAACCGCAAGCAGCGCAAAGATCTCGATCTACAATCAAACGAGCCTTGCCACCTCTAATTCCTGCATCGGCTGCTTGCTGGAATGCATCAGCCTCAGCGTGGGTTTTGGTGATGGGATTGACTCTAAACGTTATTTTCCGAGGGTTAGGATTACTACTAGAATTAACCCCAAAGAAACTTTGAGTCCCTATTTCTAGCTTGGCTACTGCTGATTTGTCTGTTTCACTACCAGCAGGAGGTAAGCCAAGGCTTTGTCTGTATTTGGTTAAAGCATCAAAAATATCTTCCGTTTTTTCCTCCTCCTTTTATTCTTCAAATTTCTCAGTATCATAATTTGAGACTGGGGGGTGCGGAATGTGGGGTCTAATTATCCAACTACTCTTACTATTTCGGTTGATTTATCCCTGGCTAGATATTTTCCCTAATTCACATTTATTGCTGGGATTAAATCACTTAATTGCTGCCATGAATCAATTTAAACCCTGTTATGCTTCTGGATGATTTCACTTATTTACTACTTGCTTAATCCCGAAAGTGACAGAAGAGGACTATTCATCGCCAAATTGACTATTAATATAAGAGCAGGTTAATTCTAGAGAAGCAAAACCTGCTAACTATGGAAATCAGGGCGAACGACGGGACTCGAACCCGCGAGTGGTGGAACCACAATCCACTGCCTTAACCACTTGGCTACGCTCGCCATCCGGTATTTAATCATAGCATCTGGCTGGTGAGTTGATCTACCTTCTCCTGCAAGTTTTAAAACAGTATCAATCAAAGAACTCAGATGAAACCTTTAAAAATCGCTACACTGATTGGCACAGTGGCTTTAGGGGGCATAGCCGTGTTCATGACCCTAACCAATCCCCGTCAAGATAGCTATCAAGACTTTGCCGTTAGTGAACTAAGCAAATATCTTAAAGAAGAAGTCTGTCCTCAAACGGTGAAAATAGAAGAGTTACGGGACTTAATCCAAGACCAATGCCCCAAAATTGTTGATCAAGGACGTCCTCTCATCCAAGAAATTATTGCTCACCAGACACGGCGAGATAACTTTATTCTCTTCAGTATTTATCGCACTAATTTAGATATTGGTCTAGGTCTTCCCGCCTATCGGTTTGTCAGCGTGGGAGTTTTGCGTAAATTTTACATCTATCAAGCGGAGGAAATGTAATACTAGAGCATAGGAGCTAATAGCCCATCTTTAGAGATTGACCACTGCCATGAGCTACTGCCTCACTCCTGGATGTTTCCAGCCTCAAAATCCAGACTCGGCTCGATTCTGTGCAACTTGTGGCTCTAAGCTTTGGCTCAAAGAAAGATATCATCCTCTCAAACCAATTGGTCAAGGTGGATTTGGTAGAACCTTTTTTGCTGTTGATGAAGACATGCCTGCCAAACCTCCCTGTGTGATTAAGCAACTGTGTTTGCAAAGTCAAAGTAGTCTGCTTTTAAGAAAAGCAATGCAACTATTTCATCAAGAGGCTGAAAATCTCGAAAAGTTAGGAGAACATCCTCAAATTCCCGCCCTGTTAGCCCACTTTGAGCAAAATAAACAACTATATCTAGTACAAGAATGGATTGAGGGTGAGACTTTAAAGCAGGAATTGCAGCAGACTGGGCCGTTGAAGGAAAACCACATTTGGCAACTACTAAGAAATTTGTTGCCAGTGCTGCAATTCATTCATGAGAACAAAGTCATCCACCGTGACATAAAACCTCACAACATTATGCGACGCCGCCAAGACCAACAGCCAGTTCTGATTGATTTCGGTGTGGCAAAGTTTCTCACTGGTACTGCTTTATTACAAACAGGTACTGTGGTAGGTACGGCAGAATACTTAGCGCCGGAGCAAACTAAGGGCAAAGCCTTTCCGGCTAGTGACCTTTACAGTTTAGGGGTTACTTGTATTCATTTACTTACCGATATTGCCCCCTTTGACTTATTTGATATTGTCGATAGTCGTTGGGTGTGGCGAGATTATTTACCTAGTAACGCAGTGGTGAGCGATCGCTTAGGTTGTATTTTAGACAATTTACTGGAAAATACCATCAGAAAACGCTATCAATCTGCCGCTGAGGTTTTGCAAGAACTTGACAGACAAACACCGTCTAAAACAGCGGATGTAGATTATCAGCCACTCCAAAATTTTCTGGCTGCGGGTAAATGGCAAAAAGCTGATCAGGAAACTGGGCAAGTGATGTGTCAGGTGGCTGGTAAATTCCCTGGTAATTATCTTCAAGCCAGTG
>JBAUJE010000061.1:0-1568 GCA_049683475.1 Coleofasciculaceae cyanobacterium
GGCGAAAGAGAACTGGTTGCAGCGACCGACGCTTGGGGATTTCTTGCTCTGACTGCTTGCGTCAGATGCTAGCTGTAGTAGTCGGACCTTGGGCATTCCACGACTTGACAGTCAAACTCGCGTCGAGGGAATAATGAACCAATGACGACAGACGAACATGCCATCACGCAGTTGCTTGAGCGGTGGGGCGACGGCGACGAACACGCGCTCGAGGCGTTGACGCCGCTCGTCTATGAGGAGCTCAAACGACTGGCGCGCAGTGCGTTTCGACAGGAGCGTGGCGGCCACACGCTGCAGGCGACTGCCGTCGTGCATGAGGCCTACCTGCAGCTCGTCAATGCGTCCGTCGACTGGCAGGGCCGGGCGCATTTTTATGCGCTTGCTGCGCGCATGATGCGGCGCATTCTTTTGAATCACGCCGAGGCGAAAGCTGCGGGCAAGCGCGGCGGTGATGCGATCCGCGTGACCTTCGACGAATCTGTCCTGGAAGACGACAACCATTCCAGAGATATTCTCGACCTCGACCGCGCGCTGAAGGACCTTGCCGCGAACGATGCCCGCACCGCGGAGATCGTCGAGCTGCATTACTTCGCTGGCATGAGCTACAAGGAAGCGGGCGCGGTGCTCAACGTGTCGGAGGCCACGGCGAAACGCGCGCTGCGCTTCGGCAAAGCGTGGATGCGCGATTACCTGGAAAAGACGTCGCAGTCTCCTGACGACACAAAGCCCTCGTAGCAGAGCCCCACCGGCGTCGCAATCCCCGTGACTCCGCGGGCAGCCCCAGTCCGCGGAGCGTGTCTAATGACCCCCAGGCTTTAAGAACCATCAAAGCGGAGCACTGCATGTCCGCCCTTTGACCCGATTTGCGCCCATTCCCTGCATTCCTCAGTAAGCACACAAGAGCGGAGCAGGATGATGGTACTCAAAACGACGAAAACAGCAGTGGCTGTACTTTTAATATTTACGCTGGCGGCCTGCGGCGGTGGCGGGGGAGGCGGTGGCGACACACCGGCACCGACCAACGCGGCGCCATCCATCTCCGGTTCGCCGACGACTAGCTTGAACGTCGGCGAGGACTACAGCTTTACCCCGACCGCCTCCGACCCGGATGGCGACACGCTGAGCTTCAGCATCCAAAACGCACCAATGTGGGCAATCTTCGACCAGGCGACCGGCACGTTGTCGGGAAACCCGGCGGCTTCCAACATCGGCTCCGTCGACGACATTGCGATCACCGTCACGGACGGTCGCCTGGCCGATACGCTGAGCGCGTTTTCCATCGCCGTCATGCCTGAAAAAGTTGGTCGCACGAACTTCACGCCGATGGGCACTGTCACGCCACTCGCTGACGGTTATCAGTCGGACGGCGATCTGGTGTTGTCGACCGACACGCAGGAGCAGATCTTCAGAAACGCAAGTCTCACGCTGACGTTCGATGAAAATGATGTGCTCGAAGACTTAAGTGGCGAGACCGACGTACCGATTCGTCTCTCAGACAACGCCGCTATCAATGGTAGCGTGCGCTCCGTTGTGCAGACGATGACCGGCCGCCAGATCAATGCGGACGA
>JBAUJE010000062.1:0-2506 GCA_049683475.1 Coleofasciculaceae cyanobacterium
TTAGTAGCTACTCATACCCAATTTAAATGCGTGACAGCTTAGAAGTTAATTAGTGTTTGAAACTATGACTAATGCCCCGCTCACCTCGACAACTACAAATAGGATACTGCTACCATATAACCACCCGTTGCAATAATCGCGAGTTTCGCCTCACGCGCCATGAATGTAGGGAAATGTTTCTCTATGCTTTGAGGAAGGCTCTGGATAAGTTTCAGTTCAAACTTTATGCTCTGTGCATCATGAGTAATCATGTGCATTATCTACTAGAACCGAGGCAACCTGAAGATTTACCCAAAATAATGCACTGGTTGAACTGGTATACAGCCATGTGCTTTAACCGAATGCTCAATAGGTCTGGTCACTTTTGGGAAAAACGCTATCACAGTTCAGGGTTTGATAAGACTGACAGCCAACGAGCATTAAACACACTCAGGTATATTCACGCTAACCCCAAAGCGGCTGGTGTTCAGCAAGGTTTTTTCTATGACTTTAGTAATTATGGCATGCATGACCGATTGAGTAATGATGGATTAACAGAGTGGCATCCTGCTTTCCTGAAACTAGGTAAGACCTTGGACGAATGTGCAAAAAAGTACCGAGGGTTTTGCCGGAAATATAAGCCTAAACCTAAGCCAGAAAAACGGTATCACTGGGGGAGTAAGTTACTGCCAAAGGTTTTGAAAGGTAAGGGCAAGGGCAAGAAGTCATCACCTGGTCAAATGAAACTGCCTTGGGACACCTGGGAAGCAGCAGACTCAGAGATTAGAGAGGTTGCAGAAAAGTTTGTGCTGGCTAATTGTTATGACCCCAAGGTAGCGATGCAATTTTTCAACGACTCTTGAGGTGATGGGGGAGGGTGAACTAATAATATTTTGTAGTATTGTGATTATTTTTTTCCTTGAACTCTCCCCCTGAGGTCGGTGCCAGGTATCGGAATCGCCCAAAGCTAGAAAACTCGTAGTTCAGTTGTTGGAAATTTGAACTTGACAAATGCCAGGAGCCGTTATATCTTACAGCTTACAGCTCTCTGCGCGCACAGACAAATCCACACAGAGCCGCCATCTCCCCAAATGAGATAGATAGGGAGGTGACCCCATGGTGCTTGGGTACTAAAAGTAATTATTTCAACCACTCTGAGAGACACCACTCTCCGCCCCCTCGCCATCCCAGGCGATCGCCTAGTTTTTTCTCTGTTTCATAATCGACTTTGCCGCCGACTTCAAGCCAAATGCGCTTCTGAACGCTGAAGCCGAAGCGACCATTAGAGTATTTTACCCAAAGTTGGTCAATCGTGCGTAGGTCAGCACAGGGAAATTTTTCGATGTCTTCTCTCTCTAAGTAACCTCTTTCTTCTTGACCAGCTGCCTTGATCATAACCTCAGCTGTTTCCTCATCAGCCTCCTTCCACTTACCAGCCGCTAGTAGGTCACGCAGTTTGGTGTAGTCTACTCCTTTTTCAGAGCGCAGCTCAACTTCATCAGGCTTAGGTGGTGGAGGTGTAGGTTTGGCTTGTGGTGAAATCGGCGCTTCTATAGCTGAAACATCCTCATCTCTGAGTCCCAAAACCTCCTGAAAGCGCCTGAGTTTGTGTCTATCTTTATCTGATAAAGAATTTTTCTTTTGCCAAACTTGTTTCAAAACCTCTTCATAGCGTTGGAGTTTCTCAAAGCGCTGAAGGTAAGGTTCCATCACCTCAGCTTCGATTACTGCTGCATCCTCTGAAGATAATCCCAATTGAGTTTGTAATTCGTCCAGGTAGCAGCGGTTTACTAAATCTATTTCCCCTTTAATAAAATCAATATCCTCTCCATATTCACTAACTACTTCCTCAACCGCCTTACGATATTTCAGTTTAGGGTCATCTTGAGGCGATCGCGCCAGATAAATTCTGTAACCTTCTTCCACCGGATAAAACTGCGGGTTCATCGCCGGGGAAGCTTCTTGTACTTTATAAGTAGCGTATCGGTGCAACTCGTCAGCAGAAATCCGGCCATCACTATCAAGGTCTGCTGCTCCTGTTTCGATGCCTTCAACTATATATTGGGTGTAAATTGAGAGTCCCTTGTCCTGTTGAAAAGAAGATTGAACCGAGGTCGAAGAGGTAAGAATTGCCCTTCCTGTACCTCCTAACTCAGCAAATATATCTACCTCACCTTCATCTTTAGCTGTCAGTCCCTTCTCGATCGCACCACTGTAGCAACAGTCAAGGATAATCACCTCTCGCTGACAAAGGCTGCGGTTCATTTGGGTTTGCAGGTAACTAGCAGCAACGGCTGTAGGTGTTACTACTACTCCTCTGGAACTTTTACGGGTTTCTGGAGTAGTTAGGTAGAGGTTGCGGTGTTCATCTTTAACCCCGTGACCTGAGAAATAAAATAGCACCACGTCTTCTGAGTGGCGTTCAGCAAATAAATCATAAATGGCTATTCTCAAATCCTGGGCATTAGGATTAGTTAAAATCTCCACCTCATCAAATCCACCCATTTCTGGATGCTGCAAAACTCGC
>JBAUJE010000063.1:0-1943 GCA_049683475.1 Coleofasciculaceae cyanobacterium
CCCCATCACCTCATCACCCCATCACCTCATCACCCCATCACCTCATCACCTCATCACCTCATCACCTCATCACCCCATCACCCCATCACCCCTCAGATTTGGCAATTTCCCTAGGTTATGGGAGTGAGTGAAAAGTCAAAACAGTTAAGCTTTTCCTATCTAACATAAAACATACTTATATTTAAACTCTCTTGATATTCAATATAGTTATGAATTAAGGTTTAGGAGTAGAGCAAAGTAAGCAGCAAACTCATGGTTGAACTTGCACAAAAAACTTCCACAACTCAATTACCGGGTAGATTAACCATGCAAGTGGAGGAAATTGCCCCTGAGACAACTGTGATGCGATCGCTTGATTGGGATCGAGAACGCTTTGACATTGAGTTTGACCTAACCAACGGTACAACCTACAACTCGTTCTTAATTCAGAGTGAGAAAACTGCCCTAATTGACACCTCCCATCAAAAGTTTCGCCAACTTTATCTAGATGCACTGAAGGGTTTAGTTGACCTAAGCACCCTTGATTACCTAATTATCAGCCACACTGAACCGGATCATAGTGGCTTGGTTAAGGAGGTACTGCAATTAGCTCCCCAAGTAACTGTAGTGGGGGCAAAAGTAGCCATTCAATTCCTAGAGAATATGGTGCACCAACCCTTTGAGTCCCTCAAGGTCAAACAGGGTGATTCTCTTGATTTGGGTAATGGACATGAACTGCAATTCGTCTCAGCCCCTAATCTGCACTGGCCAGATACAATTTTTACCTACGATGCCAAAACCCAGACTCTCTTCACCTGTGATGCTTTTGGCATGCATTATTGTAATGATCCTCTCTTCGACGAAGATGTAGACCTAATTCAAGGAGACTTTAAATATTACTACGACTGTCTGATGGGGCCAAATGCTCGCTCAGTACTAGCAGCCCTCAAGCGCATGGATAAGCTAGAGGTAAAATTAATTGCCACAGGACATGGCCCCCTTCTACAAAACCACGTTTCGGAATGGACTGGACTTTACCAGGAGTGGAGTCAAGCCCAAGCCAAGGTAGATAACTTAGTTGTCTTATTCTACGCAGAAAGCTATGGTCATAGTGAGCAACTGGTTAAAGCGATCGCCCAAGGAATTAGCAAAACTGGTGTTGAGGTAGAATTAGCAGACTTAGACACTGTTGACGCTCACGAAATTCGAGAACTAGTTAGTGTGGCAACAGGTTTGGTAATTGGTATGCCACCCCAGTCTGACTCTACAATCCAAACCCTCCTCGGCACGATCTTAGCTGCGGCAAATGCTAAGCAAACCGTGGGACTATTTGAAACTGGTGGAGGTGAAGATGAACCGATTTATCCCCTACGCAATAAATTCCAGGAAGTTGGCTTAACAGAAGCATTCCCTCCCCTCTTAGTCAAGGAAGCCCCTACGGCAGCAATTGAGCAAGTTTGTGAAGAAGCAGGTATAGATTTAGGACAGTGGCTAACCCGCGATAAGACTGTCAAGCAAATGAAGTCCCTAGAGAGCAATCTAGAGCGTGCTTTAGGGCGACTTAGTAGCGGACTATATATTTTAACAGCCAAAAAAGGCGATATCTCCAGTGCCATGTTAGCTTCCTGGGTTACCCAAGCGAGCTTCAATCCCTTGGGATTTGCCATTGCAGTGGCGAAAGATCGGGCAATTGAATCTCTCTTACATGTAGGCGATCACTTTGTTCTCAACGTTCTTGAAGAAGATAACTACCAAACTTTAATGAAACACTTCCTCAAGCGCTTCCCCCCTGGTGCTGATCGCTTTGCAGGAGTGAAAACCTACCCAGCTAGCAACGGTTCACCTATTTTGGCAGAAACCCTAGCCTATATGGAATGTGAAGTTACTACCCGCATGGAATGTAGTGACCACTGGATTGTTTACAGCACTGTAGACACGGGACGTGTTTCCAAGCTTGATAGTCT
>JBAUJE010000064.1:0-9184 GCA_049683475.1 Coleofasciculaceae cyanobacterium
CAACTTACGGGTAATGGTGAGTTTACCCTCAACTCTAGAAAATCCGAATGTGGGTAAATTGGGACGCATTCGCATGACTATTGCCCTAGAACAAAACTCTGACTAAAAACGATGAATAATCAACCAGATAATCAAGAATGGCAGTTAGCAGAAATGGTCGATGCGATCGCCGCTGAAATTGACCGTGCAGAAGATACCCTTTCTCTCAAATCTTACGCCCGTGGTAAGTTGATGACCCTGAAACAGCTTAAACTGGATTTAGCAGTAGACGTGCGTTACTCCCCTGAGAGAGAAATCTTGTTTCGCACTGCAGAACCTGGTAAAAATAGTGCAACTGTCCTCAAACTCGATTTTGCTCAAGTACTAGAAAATCAGCTACAGGGTGTACGTAAAGATTTAAGTAAACCTATCAGTACAAGACCTTTAACAACTCTAGCTAGTATTACCAAAGATGAAATTAAACGATTAAATCGCCTTGCTATCCACTCTATGCATGACTTAGAGCGCTACACTCAAACAGCAGCTATGTTAGCAGAAGTTAGCGCTAAAACAGATATTGCTGAGTTAAAAATTCGCCAGTGGCGTAAGTTACCTTTCTTCAGTGAGGTTCAACCAGTCAGAGGTTTACCTGGAAGTAAAGTTGTTATCGAGGGAGGGAATTTAGGTACACTCAATCCTGATACAGAAATTTTCTTTCAAGGAGAGTCTGCTAAGATTCTTGAGTGGAGTGAGTCACACTTGAGTGTTCAGATACCTAAAGTTAAAGGTTCTGGGCTATTATTTGCGGTTATTGATGGTCAAACTACTAATCTTCTTAATTGGGAAGCAATTAGTGTTCAAAAACCCAAACTAGGGGTTGACTTAGCCGTGCGTGATATTCGTGTTATTTCCAAACCAAGGGCAGATGAGCCAAGAAGTATCAGAACAGATGATCCCAGAATCGCAAAACCAGGTCTTCCGATTGTCGCACCAGGTGATCCAACAGAGCGAGACTTAGATGATCCAAAAATTGTCAGACCAGTTAATTCAATTATTCTAGAAGCAGATGTAGTTAATCTTGGTAATCAAGCATCTGATTCTTTTGAGGTACAGTGGTCAATCTCTGCTCCTAATATTCGCACTAGACCTATAATCAAAAAACATGGTTCCCTAGAACCCAACCAGAAATCAAATGAAGAGAGTATACGTCTTCCCTTTGAATATGGTGCTGGTGAGTTTAGTGTTACCTTCACAGTAGATCCAAATAATAGACATCCAGATTTAAACCGTGAGAACAACACCTTTACGAAAACAATAAAAGTCGGCGATATTGTTCGATAACTTTAACTAGCTGGCTTATGCCAAGAAAAGCGATCGCTCTCAACCATTATGCATGAGCTTTTGAAAATTATTGTAGTGGGCGATTGCACCTAAAGCCTATTAGTTAGTTATAATAACCCACTGACCCCTTTGCTTATTCTTGCATAGTAGGCTGAGGCAGCTCGTAGTCAGTCAAACCAAGTTATGAAAACTCAGGTCGTTCTTTACATTTATTCATTTCCTTCATATTTAAGAGAGCAACCAAGGGTTAAAATTGGTAGAACCTCTGGGAGTATTGACGCTGATCCTACGCAATTGGCATGGCAGCGTATACGCGCACAGGTTAAAACCTCGCATCCAGAAGAACCTTATTTACATGGAAATCAGAGAAAATCAGAAGAGCTTTTGTTACTACGGCTAGAGTTGAGCTTATTCCATTCTTTGAACGCTATGGCTTCTGGGTAGAAGGTATAGGGCGTGAGATATACGAACGTGAAGGTCATCAACCAGAATGGTTCTTAACAAAGCTACTATTTTATAACCCTGATACAAGTAATTTAGATGTTATAAATAAGGCGAAATATCTATTCCCATCAATTATTGAATCTTCTTATAATCCTGAAGGTAGAAAGGAAGTCACACAGATTAAAGACAATGACGCAACTATTGATTTACTAGACTCTGAAGCAAATTACATTCATCGTTTTTCTTTGCATTCCTGGCTAAATCTGACATATCCGGCAGAGTCAATCTATGCTCCTCGGACGGCTTATGTTATACCAATCCGACCTCAGTTTCTCATTCAAATATTTCAAGCTGGCAAGACAGTTTATTATGGTAAGCCCAGTTGTACTCAAGATGACATGAGAGGAGCATCGATATTGTTTTATGCTAGCCGTCCTATATCTGGAGTTGTTGCGATCGCCAGAATTGTCAACCGATATATTGGAACACCTGCTCAACTCTAACAGATTGATATTGATGATTATCCCAAAACTCAATGTGGGACTCTCTGACAAACCTGATGAAAACCAATCTCCCCAAGGTCACTACTTACCTTTTCCCCTCAGCTAAATCATGCAGCACCACATAAAAACAGGGAATAATAAATAGAGTCAGCAGAGTAGCCAGAGACAAACCAGAAAACACCACCACCCCTAGGGGTTGCAAAAACTCCGAACCCTCCCCAATGCCCAACGCCAAGGGAAACAAACCCAAAACCGTTGTAATCGTCGTCATCAAAATTGGTCGCAAGCGTCGAGGTGCAGCTTGTAAAATTGCCGTCCTGTGATTTACCCCTTTCCCCTGATAAATTTGGTTAGCTAACTCCACCATAATAATGGCATTATTAACCACAATCCCCACCAACAAGACCGCACCCACCAAAACCGTTGCCCCAATTGCCGTTTGAGTAACATAAAGACCAAAAATACCACCCGCCAAAGCTAGGGGTACGGTGAGCATAATAACTAAAGGGTCTAGCAGTGAGTTGTACTGCACCGCCATCACCACAAAGACCAAAAATGCTGCTAATCCCCCTAAAATTTTCAGAGAATTTTGTAATTGCCGATTCGTCTCGGCCGTGGAACTGGGTAAAATCGTTACCCCCTCCGGTAACTGCAAACTAGCCAACACCTGATTAGTCTCAGCCTCCGCCTCACTTAAAGCTGCACCCTCAGCTAAACTACCAGCAATCAAGAAAACCTGCCGTCGGTTAATGCGTTGCACCTCACCAGGGGCTTGACCATCAGCAATAGTTGCTACATCTCCCAAGCGCACTTGGCCAGCATTATTAATCAGTAAAGGCAACTGTCCTAATTGTCCCACCCGCTGAATTGCCGTCCTGTCAAGTTCGACTCGGATATCTACCAAGCGATCGCCTCTTTGCAACTGAGTGGGTACAGAACCCTCAATGGCTGTCTGAATCGCATCCCCAATTTCTTGGGTGGTTAAATCAAACTCTCCTAAACGTTCCCAATTTGGTCTAATCTGCACTTCTGACTGGGGCGGATCAGCATCAGGACGGAAACTAGCCAGAGTAGCCCGTTCATCTAAAGCAGCAAGAACTTGACTGCCAGCCTCTTCTAGTTTCTGTGCATCAGTTCCTTGCAGTACAACATCGACATCAGCCCCCCGAATTGGTGAGTTAGAGAGGATAATACCCCGTACTGAACCCGGACTAACCCGCAAGCGAGTCTTAACCAAATTCAGCTTTTCCAACTCCTCACTCATGCGATCGGCAAAAACTTCCACATCGGTATCAGGCTTCAGGGTAATAGTACTAGAACCCCGCAAAATATTTTCTGAAGTATTACCACCAAATAGACCACCCCCGGAGGTGGTAAAAGCATACTCAGTCTCCGGCTGTTGCAGCAGCATTTTATCTACTGCTTCCATCACTGTTCGGTTATTTTCTAAAGTAGTGCCGGGGGGAAACTGCGCCCGCAAGTTCGCCTGACCTGTATCGATGCGGGGTAAAATTTCTTGGGGAATTTGAGCAATCAGTGACCAACTACCACCTCCTAAAATCAAGAAAGCCAGCAAAATTACTAGCAGACGGTAACGCAAAACAGAAGATAAGAAACTTTGGTAACCTCTTGTCGCCGCCTCAAAACGATTATTAAATCCCCTTAGCAGCCAAAAACGATTTAGCCGACTCGACCAAGGTAAAGCTAACAAACGGGAAGTCAACATTGGTACTACTGTTAAGGCCACTACCAAAGAAGCCGCCACGGAAAAACTAATGGTGAGAATTAATTCACTAAATAGTAAGGAGAAGAAACCCCCAATTAGTAAAAAAGGCAATACCGATACCAAGTTAGTAGTAGTAGAAGCAATTAAAGCTGATTCTACTTCTTGAGAACTATTTATTGCCTGCTCAATTACTTGCTCCTCAGAGACTCGATTACCACCGCTTTCTGCCGGAGTCATGCCCGCACCTTCGGAAATGGTTTCTAGCATGACAATGGCGTTATCTACCACAATCCCCACTCCCAATGCCAAACCCCCCAAACTAAAAACATTGAGGGACAAACCAAACAGCTTCATTAAAATAATTGCTGTCATGGTTGCTAAGGGAATTGCCACAACAATAATAAAAGTCTGCCGCAAAGAACCCAAAAACAGCAGTACAGCAAAGGCAGCTAAACTAGAACCAATTAAGCCAGAAGTGGTAACATTATTAATGGAGTTGCTAATAAAAATAGACTCATCTAGGGTAGTTACCAGCTCCATATCTTCTCGGATTAACCCCGATATCCGCAACTCTTCCAGGCGTTTTTTTACCCTATCTACTACTTCAATGGTGTTAGCGTCAGGTTGCTTCTGGATACTGACTTTTACTGCCGGTTCCCCATTGAGGAAAACATAAACCCGTTGCTCTTCTTTACCATCAATTACCTCAGCAAAGTCTCGCAAATAAACACGACGGCTTACTTGAGTAGTATCTAACAAAGAACTGCTAGTAGTATCAGCTGTATCAGCAGCTGTACCCTCTATTTCAAAAGAGAGATTGCGAATCTGCTGGGCATCTTGAAAACGTCCTACTGTCCGGGTGAGGGGTTCTGCATCTCCTCCTCGCAACCGTCCCCCAGAAACATCCTGGTTACGATCCTCTAAAGCATCCATAACATTGGTCAGACCAATACCCAAGGCTTGCAAACGATTTGGGTCAATGTCAATGCGGACTTCTTCTTCTACCCCCCCAGAGACATCTACAGAAGCCACACCTGGTATAATACTCAGCTCACGGGCTAGTTCTTCATCAGCAAAAACCCGTAAATCTACATCTTCTAAAGAAGGGGATTGTAAAGCAATTTCATAAACAGGTAACTGAGAAGGGTCAAACTTAAATAAGCGGGGCTGATCAACAATATCTGGTAATCTGCTTTGAGCGCGGTTGTAGGTAGCAGTAGCATCATTTAAGGCTTGGTCAATATCCCCTCCCGGTTCAAAAAATAAATCTAAACTAATTCTTCCTTCACGGGTTTGAGAATAAACTTGTTGTACTCCCTCTGTCGCAGATAAAGCTTCCTCTAGAGGTTTAGTAATTTCCTCTACTGCTACTTCTGGTGAAACTCCAGGAGCATCTAACCTAACACCGATGCGAGGATAGGTAATAGATGGTAGTAAATCTACCTGAATCTGAGACAGAGAAAAAATACCTACGACAATCACGCTGAGGGTAAGCATGAGGGTGCCAATGTGGCGGCGAATAGCGATCGCACTGAAGCTAAATTTATTCACTAGACCTCTTGCAAAAGTAAAAATTTAATTAAATTGAGATGTAAAAGGGTCAAATCTCATACCTATTCCCTGTTCCCTATTCCCTATTCCCTGACTCGATCAAGAAGTCTACTGGTGACTGACCACTAGACCAAAAACAAAAAGACAAATTAGAAGTGAATTAAGCCGAAAAACGTATAATAGCCCTATTTTCTAGAAATATAGAGTACATAATGTTCCAATTTCCTACTCCCAAATTCCTACTGCCTTCCTATTCTAGCGAGGTTAAAGAGATTTATCAGCGTGTGATTAGACCGCACCTGCGTTGGTTAATTTTGGTAATCGTCTTAAGCATTGCTGACTTAATTATCCTGGTTGTTCATCGACCAAATTGGTTATTTTTTTTAGAAATTCCTCTAGGCTTAGTCGTAGGAGTCAATGTTATCTTTCTGGGGTTTAAGATTTTTGAAGAATTATTTGATGGCTATCTGCTAGAGGTTGTTTTTGAAGACAAGAGAAAAATTAATACGGAATTGCTTGCTCTTGCCCAATTTCTAACTAAGGCAGCAGTTGTCCTCATTGTCTTATTTCTCTTCGCTCAGGAACACCAGATTAATCTGATTGGTTTAGTGGCAAGTTTAGGTGTGGGAGGTATTACCATTGCTTTTGCCTCTCAAAAGGTATTAGAGCAAATTATTTGGAGTATTGTCCTCTATATTGACCGCCCCTTCACAGTAGATGATTATATTCACTTACCTGATGGAACCTTGGGTCGAGTTGAATCGATTGGCTGGCGTTCGACGAAAGTTAGATTGTCGGGTAAAAATACCTTAGTTATTGTTCCTAACAGTAATCTAGCTCAGGTCAACATTGAGAACCTTACAGGAGCAAGTCGAGTTATCTTAATGGTTAATTTAACTTTCTTTCAGTCAATGTTTGATGAGGAAAAAGCTTTGATTAAACAACTGATTAGGGAAAGTACCAGTGATATTTTAGGAATTGATCATCAACTTACGAAAGTTACTTTTCATAATCTAGTCAATGAAACAGGTTCAAATCAGGTTCAAGCTCAAGTAGTTTTCTTCCTCTTAGGTTCTGCCGATACTTCGATGGAACTGAGGAGAAGTTTACTGGGAGTTGCCAGAGCAAGTATTATTGAGCAGCTACGTAACTATGGTATTACCTTTAACTTCGAGGAGAAAATAATTGATATTACACAGCCAATGAATATCTGAGGCAATAGTGATAGTGACAATCTTAGGACTTGTTCAAGCCGAGCAGGAAATAGAAAAGTATGCCCTAGAATTAGGTCTGAGATTAGGGCTATTTCTGTTATGTGCAGTTTTATCACCAGCCGTGGGGCGATCGCTACCTCAGCTATTGCAACTACTACTCCATGTGACGCAACGCCAGATCGAAATCGATGGGACAGTAACTTATGAGCGCTTCATTGAGCCGTTTCGGAATTCCCTAGTAACAGCAGGCACTTTGCTCTTTATTGCCCTTTGCCTCAATTTGCTGACCAAATATAGGGATCTTTACACCTTCTTAGGGTTCTTCATCTATTTAGCATTGTCCATTGCCCTTGCTTGGTTAGCTTCAAGAGTTGCTCAACAAGTTGTACTGCGATTTGTGATTAGTGTTTTGCAGCGTCGAGGCAGAGAAGTCAACGAGGTTGTCTTGGTCTTTGAAACCCTCACCAATATCTTTATCATTCTCTTTGCTATAGTTATTTTTGCCCAAGGTTTAAAGCTAAACCTTGTGGCGTTATCAGCTAGTTTAGGAATTGGTGGTATTGCAGTAGCTTTTGCTGCACAACAAGCTCTCGGAAGGCTAATTGGCACTCTAGAATTGTATCTTGATCGCCCTTATCTACCAGGGGAATATATCAGAGTGACCTTTAATCCTTTTGCAGAAGATTTATATGGTCGTGTTGAATCCATTGGCTTACGTTCAACCAAAATCAGAATAGTTGCCCGAAACACCCTTATTATTGTTCCCAACTCGATGATGGCTGGTATGAAAATTGAGAATATTACCAGGGGCAAAAAAATCATGGCGATGCTTTGCCTAGATTTCGTGCAACGACTGAAAGAAGGTGAAAAAGCCTTAGTAAAGCAGGTGATTGAAGAAACCAGTCAATCTTTCTGGGGTCTTAATAAAGCTAATATGCGAATACAATTTTCCCCCCTTGAAGGTAAATCTGGCACCCGTGCTAGGGTCAGTTTTTTCATCACAGGCTCAAGTGAAGATTCCATAAGTTTACGTAAGCGCCTAATGGAACTAGCTAATGATGCAATTACCAAAAATCTATTTGCCTATAACCTCAGCTTCACCATCTCAGAACCCATTATTTATATTGATTCACCTATGTCAATTTAAGGGAAAATTGAAAATTGTTAAATTGAAAGTTGTTAATGGTTAATTAGAGGGAATAGGGAATAGGGAATAGGGAATAGAAATCCCATTCATTGTCCGTTACCTCTAACTTCCCCCTTGTCCCCCTTGTCCCCCTTGTCCCCCTTGACTCCCTTGACTCCCTTGACTCCCTTGTCTCCCCTATCTAATTGAGAACTGCTATGAGTATTCAACAACCTACCCCTGAAAATAGTCCAGGAAATCATAATTTTGAGCAGGTAAATTATCCTGAAACTCTCGAAGCCATTCAGCAGCAACAATTAAAACTAAAGTTAGAGATTGAAAGGCTACGACAGGACATGGAACGACGGCGGGGCTGGTTCCAGACTCTAATTAGTGGTCTAGTTATCGCTATTCTAATTGCCATTAGTATTTCTAGTTGGTTTGCTTATAGCCTTTTGGCTGCTGAGCAAATTGCTCAGCAAGAAGCAAGCAAAGCTGCGGCTACCCAAGCAGAAATCCTAGAACGGGTTGAACAGTTAGAAGAAAAACTTCAGAACTTGAGTCAGCGAGTTCCAGAAGAGTTCTCAGAACTGAAAGATGCAACACAGTCAAATCAGCGGGAGTTACAGAAATTAAGCGATCGCCTCAATCGAGTTGAAGGTCGAGTTGAAGCTAAGCAGCGTGAGTCTGCTACTCCTGTACAGGAGGAATAAGTTAGCTGTTCCGGCTGTTTTGCCCCGTTCTATAATCTCCCTTAGCCGGAGTTCGCTTGTTTTACTACCAAGGAGAACTAGAAATCTTGTCCACGCTTCTGGCACTCTTTTCCTAGACTCCAACACTCTCTAGAGAGTCTCAATTACTCATTAAAGAGTCTCAAACACTCTCTAGAGAGTCCCAACTACTCATTAAAGAGACTCCAACACTCTCTAGAGAGACTCCAACACTCATTAAAGAGACTCCAACACTCTCTAGAGAGACTCAACTATTCATTAAAGAGACTCAACTACTCTCTAGTCTCCCCAAACAAACAGAGTACACCTCAAAACTCCTTACTCATTACTCCTTACTCCTTACTCATTACTCCTTACTCCCCAAAATTAACAAATCTCAACTTGCCAAAAGCGAAAAATCTGCTACTCTAGTTAAGTCAATTATTTATAGCCAATATCTCCTAGCCCTCAGAAGCTCTTGCAAAGCTCCTGAAAGGCTAACCCCCAAAACTGCTAATACCAGTCCCGGAGGCCTAGCTAGTCATGCTATCCCAGGCCACCTCGACTCATATCGAACAAGTACGGGGTGG
>JBAUJE010000065.1:0-5738 GCA_049683475.1 Coleofasciculaceae cyanobacterium
TGCGGGTAGAATGTTGGGCTTATGTCGTCTTCGTCCATCGTCGTGACGTGGGCGGACAGTTTATCAGTTATCGCAAATTACGACATTGGCAGAATGCGATCGCTTGTCAGATTCAGAAAAGCTCAACCTGGCAACAATTGCAGAAACTATTTTCAGAAATTGTTGAAGACAGCAACAAGCATTTCAAACAATATGAGGAGACAACTTACCAATTTTTACGTCAAATCTGGAACCAGCACAGGAGGGAGGTACTTTTGAGTGATCGTGCGATCGCCGCTTATGGTACTGCGCCTTGTGCGATCGCCTAAAAAGGGAGTAAGGAGTAATGAGTAAGGAGTAATGAGTAATGAGTAATGAGTAATGAGTAGTAGGAGCAGGATGCTCCTCATCTCCCTCATCTTTCTGCATTCTTAATTCTTAATTCTTAATTCTTTCTACCCCCGTCTCCCCATCACACCACAATCCTTTGCTCAATAACATTCTGTAAGTTTTGCTTACTGAGTTCATAGTTAGGAGTTTTAACCTGATTCTCTTTACTCCCCGATACTCCCTCTCCTGAATTATCAGGAATAAGGTTTAACTGTGCTTCCTTAATTTCCGGATGTTGCTCACACCATTGGCAGATAGCTTTCGATAGTTCTTCGATATTATCTGCTAAATGACTAATTAACTCCCTTAACTCTGTCAAGTCTTGTTGGGTAAAGAGGGAACCTTGATGAGTTAATAGTTCAATAAAAGCATCAACATTTTGCTCAAAAAGCACCATCGACGCTCTTCTTAATTTTCTGACAGTTTTCTGAACAACTTCCAAAGGTAAATTTAAAGCTTGAGCAATTTGTTCTAAATTTAATCCCATTGGCAGCAAGTTGGGGATAGTTTCTAGCTTCGCTTCCTGTTTGCCTTCCTGTTTACCTTCTTGTCTACCTTCCTGTTTACCTTCTCGTTTACCTTCTTGTTTACCTTCCTGTTTACCTTCTTGTCTACCTTCCTCAAAAACTTCTTGATAAAACCTAGTCTTTTTCAGTTCACTCAAACCCAACATGGCGGCAATCTCCTCGCGGCTTTTTTGTGGTAATTTGTAAACAATAATAGTTTCAATGAGATTAACGAGATTATCCTGGACAGTTTGATCCGTTAGTTGCTGCTGCGCCTGTTCAATTAAGCGTCTTGCTACTTGTCCGGCTGTCTCTTCAGGCTCAATTACTAGCTTAACAACTCCCACACCTAATGAGCGTTCTGGTTCTTCTCCTAATTCATCCAGGTAAATTCGTCTCACCTGATTAAGAGTTAAGAGATTGGCAAAATGTAATGTTTGCTCTCGTTCGATACGACGGTGGGGATAGATGACAACAACCTGCCAGGGGTGGGGTGGTTGGTATTGTTTTAAGAAAAGGAAGAGTTCGGCAAAGAGTCGGTAGTATAAGGAGGTATCAGGCTGGAACTGAACTTCAACTAGGTAAAAGGGTTTGTCGGGTTCATTGGTTTTTGGTAAAAACAAACCATCTAGGCGAAAGGCTAATTGCTTAACCTCACGAGAAGTGAATTCATAAAGGGTAGCTTCTTCTGGAGAACGGTTAATCAGTTCAAAGAAGATGCTGGGAAATTCCTGGAACAGGCTGTAGAAGATGCTATCAGTTTTCACGGGTCTTGAGCATTTCTCCTCATCATCTCATCACCCGGTCAGAGCGTCACCTCGTTGGTTTTGATAACTTCTCACAAAAAAGTGCATATCCTCAAGCCGTCTAGATTTAAACAGATATGGCAGACTTCTAAGGGAGGATGGGGAGACGGGGGGACGGGGAGACGGGGGAGACAAGGAGGAGATAAACGACTAACAATTCTCCATTTTCCATTTTTCATTTTCAGTTTTCAATTCACCATGAACCAAAAGTACTGGACATTGGTAAAAGTTGATTTAGCAGGTAGACGGAAGGTTGTTGTGATTCCGCCAGTGAAAGATTTTTTTACTACAACTTTTCCAGAGTTAGCTGCTCAAACTCAACTAAATCATCCCCAAATTCAGATACAGTTATGGCAATGGATGGAAGAATCTAGAAATGAGCAATCTCTTTTGGCTCAACGTTGTCTTCTCTGTTTTATTTCGTGGCAAATTGAGCGGGTTTGTCGAAAATTAGCTGCTCAGTTTGGTAGGGTTTATGGTTTTAGTTCTGCTGATTTGTTTCCTTTTGTTCTTCATGATGATGGTAGATTTCCTCAACTTCCCTCAGCACATTGTCTTTCTCAAGAAATCTTGAATAGTTTTGACTTAGCAAGGGGTAGTTTAACTAACTGGACGATTCGCAAAACTAAGCAATATCCCGCTTTAGCTGATTTCCTAATCGAGAGAGGGGTTTATTTAATCAGTGATTGGGCAATTCTTAATGATTCCCGTCCTCAACAAATAGAGCGCGTCTTTCGTGATTTTCATCAACTCACATCTTTGGAAATTCAACAATCTCAACAGCTTTTAAGCAGTTACCATGCTATTTATCGTTACCAACGCTTACAACAACGTCGCCAAATTCAGGGACGCTGTCTATCACCGACACCGGAACAACTACAACAAATTTCTGATGATTTTGCTCGACAAACACAGTTAAAAATAAAGCCAGCTCAAGTAATGACAAGATTGCGACAAATAGCGACCCGACTGCGAGAGTATCGTATTCATATTAGGGGTGGTTCTCTACCAACTAAGTCGATAGATACGAGTGATGATGAACATCGCTCCCCTTCTGTAACTCTTTCCTCTGTGGATAAGT
The DNA here is from genome assembly GCA_049683475.1 of Coleofasciculaceae cyanobacterium. GTDB lineage: Bacteria > Cyanobacteriota > Cyanobacteriia > Cyanobacteriales > Coleofasciculaceae > JBAUJE01. The sequence continues at coordinate 2,763 of JBAUJE010000065.1, forward strand.
CTTTAACTAACGAAGATGGTGAAGAAAATGAGTTTTTACAGTTATATGAGCAAGAGTTTATTAGTTGTTTAGACCAGGTGGTAGCTATTATTACTCAGGAGAGATTACAGAAAATACAGCGTCTCAATAAAAAAAGATCTCAACAATTCCTGTTAGCTCTCTACCTTTTCCACTGTCAAAGACAGTCAATGCCAGAGATTGCCGACTCTGTGGGACTATCTAATCAGTACACAGTGACTCGTCTGTTAAAACTGAAAGACTTTCGTGCTGATATTCGCCAAAGATTATTACTGAAGTTAAGCGATCGCATTCTTGATCTAACTCGATATTACGCTAACCCAGAACACCTCAAGACTATCGAAAATAAAGTTGAAGAGGCACTTAATGAAAAGATTACGGAAATAATTGAAGAAGCCGCTAAAGAAACTCATTTAGCTAAAGATAATCTTGCTCGTAGCCTATTTTCTCAAAGGCTTTGCCGCTATCTTGATGGATTAATTTAAGTAATGAGTAATGAGTAATGAGTAATGAGTAATGAGTGGGGAGTAATGAGACTAACACATTTATCTCCCTTGTCCCCCATCATCCTTATTAGTTAAACACAAAGGAGAAACCAATGATGACTGAACCATTAATTGATATTTCTGAATCTCTTTGGGATTTTACTGCTACACCTATAGAAGCAATTTCTCTTTCGTCGGAGCAAATTGACCAGGCTATACAGTTGAGTAGTCAAATTCCTAATCCGACAAGGCAATGGCAAACTTATCTGCATGGTTTAGCACTGTTTGGCTTTGAGCAATGGTTGGAGGAAAGAGCATCTGAATTGGTGATTAATCGGCAAGAATGCTCAATTTTCCAAGCTGCTGTTGCTAATCTGGTTGAGGCTGTTAGCAATTTACAGGTTAATGAGTTTAGAATTTGTCTGATTGCTACTGGTAGTTTTACCGATAATCAAGTCATTCTACCTAGAGTAGTCGTAGACTTGCCAGAGTTTGTTCCCCATTTTTATGTTTTAGTGGAGGTGCAGGAGGAACAGGAGTTTGCTGTTGTTTCGGGTTTCCTTTCTTATCAACAGTTATTAGCGCAACAAGCCGAGATTGGTTTAACTGTCAATGAGGATTGGGCTTATCAATTACCGCTGAGTTGGTTTGATAGGGAAGTTAATAATTTATTGCTTTATTTACGCTGTCTAGAACCTACGGCAATTCCCTTACCAGCAATACCTAGCAACCGTTTAACTAATCTTGCCAACATGCAGAGGGAATTAACTAGTTTATTACCTCAATTGCAATCACCTCAGTCTCAACTATGGCAGGTTTTAAGTTGGGAACAAGCAACGGCTGTTTTCACTAGTCCTGAGTTACTTGACTGGTTTTATCAAATGCAAGTTAGTGAGGGTAGACAAGATAATTTAGCTTCAAGGTTACAGACTAGTTTAAGGGATTTATTGGAACTTTTAACTCGTCGGGCTTTAAATGTGGGACGATGGTTAGGGAGTGAGTTAGATGATTTGGCGCAGGAACTTTCCTGGGTTTTTTTACCTAACTTAGTACCAGACGGGATGCGATCGCCTTTTGAAGAATTTGAGCTAATATCTGTTCAACTGGCCGAAAAAGGTGTAACGATTCCTACTCAAGCCAGGGGTGCTTATCAGGAGTTATCCTTAACTGGTTATCGGTTTCGTTTATATGCAATCACTTGGCCGCTGCTGTCTTCTGGTGTCAGAGAGTGGACGCTGTTACTAATACTAGGTGCGGCTTTCAATACTCCCTTACCCCCTACTTTGAGATTAAGAGTCAGTGACCAAACAGGTATTTTAGTTGAACAGGGACTAGAAACTGATAATTATTGCTTTACCAGTGTAATTGGTAGTTGGGAGGAGAAGTTTTTAGTTACTGTCAGTTTAGCGCCAGATCTGGAATTGACCTTACCGCCTTTTAGTTTTCAGATTGAGGGTTAATGGAGAATGGATAATTGATAATTAACAATTAATTAATTTGGAGGAAAATGCCGATTAGTTCTCCTTTTTTTCGTAGTAAGTAGGGCTTGCTGCATTAATCTAAAAGTTACACTAGACAAGGGTTTCAATTGCTTTTTCACTCAAACAAGTGCAAAATTTTAGCATCTTTTTGCTCCTCATCGTGGCATTTTTGAGGACGTGCTGGCAGAATCTTCCTAGAACAGAAGGTTGAAACTGTTCCCTGTTCCCTGTTCCCTGTTCCCTCTCCTCACCACAAGACTTATTCAGCAAACCCTAAGTATTTGACAGACTCTTCAATGAGTGTTTGAGACTCTCTAGAGAGTAATTGAGACTCTTTAATGAGCATAAATCCCAGAAGGGCGTAGCATTTGCGGATAAAAACCTCGATTTGAGCGATAAATCCGGACACAAATGCTACGCCCCTACAGCTAAAACACTCATTACTCCTTACTCATTACTCATTACTCCTTACTCATTACTCCTTACTCCTTACTCCTTACTCCTTACTCAATCCCATCAGCTAAATTAGGGACAGATACTTTAACAAAAGCTGATGACTGAGGAAGAACTGCTGCGGGTAATTGAAGAGGCGGCGAGGGAGGGAGTGACGGAACTTGACCTCTCTGGTAAGAACTTGACGGTGTTACCGCCTGAAATAGGTCAACTCACTAACCTACAATCCCTCTACCTCAGCGGCAATCAATTCAGTACTCTGCCAGCAGAAATAGTCCAACTCACTAACCTACAATTCCTCAACCTCGGAGGCAATCAATTCAGTACTCTGCCAGCAGAAATAGGTCAACTCACTAACCTACAATTCCTCGACCTCAGCAACAATCAATTTAGTAGTCTGCCCTCCGAAATAGTCCAACTCACTAACCTACAAACCCTCTACCTCAGCAACAATCAATTTAGTAGTCTGCCCTCCGAAATAGTCCAACTCACTAACCTACAATCCCTCGACCTCAGCAGCAATCAATTCAGTACTCTGC
>JBAUJE010000066.1:0-53042 GCA_049683475.1 Coleofasciculaceae cyanobacterium
TGCGGGTAGAATGTTGGGCTTATGTCGTCTTCGTCCATCGTCGTGACGTGGGCGGACAGTTTATCAGTTATCGCAAATTACGACATTGGCAGAATGCGATCGCTTGTCAGATTCAGAAAAGCTCAACTTGGCAACAATTGCAGAAGCTATTTTCAGAAATTGTTGAAGACAGCAACAAGCATTTCAAACAATATGAGGAGTCAACTTACCAATTTATACGTCAAATCTGGAACCAACGCAGGAGTGAGGTATTTTTGAGTGATCGTGCGATCGCCTAAAAAGGAGTAATGAGTAATGAGTAATGAGTAATGAGTAGTAGGAGCAGGATGCTCCTCATCTCCCCCATCTCCCTCATCTTTCTGCATTCTTAATTCTTAATTCTTAATTCTTTCTACCCCCATCTCCCCGTTATGTCCTATAGCCAATTTAAAACCATCGCTCAAACCAAAGCGGCCTTCAATCTGACTATCATTGAAGGGAGTCGCTTCTTGCCTAAAACTTCTCCCGTTGCTCCCTCCCCAACCCTAGAAAACTACTTACAGGAAACTCTACCGATTGTTGCCACCTCTGGCAGTGAAAAAGCCCGTTCCGAAGGTATCATTTATCCAGTCTTGGTTGATGTTAGGAGAGCGCTTAATCGTCAAGTCAGTCTCTTTTCTGGTGAAGAATTTAATGTTGATGAATCGGTAGGACTCAATGGTGTTTGCGATTTCTTATTAACTCGTTCTCCAGAAATACTAGAAATTGAAGCGCCAGCAGTGGTTATAGTAGAAGCTAAAAAGACAGAACTCAAATTGGGTTTTGGACAGTGTATTGCCGAAATGGTTGCTGCCCAACGTTTTAACGAGGCACAAGGACAACCCATCTTGACTATTTATGGCAGTATCAGCAATGGTAATCAGTGGCAATTCCTCAAGCTTGAAGGTAGTACCTTGTTTATTGATTTGGCAGTTTATCCTTTACCACCAGTTGAGAGCATTCTTGGTGATTTAGTTTGGATGGCTCAAGTCCACTAAGCTGTCACGCTACCCCGTCCCCCCGTCTCTACCCCAACCAGCCATGTTTATTTGCGTAAGGGTGGTTATGGAGTAAGCAGTTAGGTTTATATTTGGGAGTCTATGAGTCGAAACTGCGCTTTTTTAGTACCCAAGGACAGCTAATTCCCACACCCCAAGAAGTCGCTGAACAAGAACAGCAAAAATTAATGGAAACAGAGCAACAATTAACGCAAACAGAGCAACAGTTAACTGAGATGGAGTCGTTATTAAGTCGATATCGGAACGCTTTGGAGAGTTGCCAGAGTAATGTTATGTCCGGTTGAATACCCATTGTTAAGACTGATGCACAGACGCGGGGACGCGGAGATGAGGAGTAATCGTAGGGTGGGCAAGATTAAGCAACGATAGAGGAAAATTGGTATGAGAGAGTAGCAAAGGCTCATTAATCATCTTCTATTCGGTACGTGGGAGATGATTTTGTGTGTTGATCAAGCAGGTATTCTCGACTCCAATCAGTTTATTATCGAAAATGTTAGCCTTGTAAGTTTGTGTAAGCCTTTTAGGCTGCTTCCATCCTCCTGCACCCTCATTGTGAGCCAAAACCCAAAGATAGACCAACTCCTCTCTAGCTATGACTACGAACTACCCCAAGAACTCATTGCTCAAAATCCACTGAGTCAAAGAGATAGTTCCCGCCTGTTAGTAGTAAACTCCCCCACTCAACATACCCATAGACTCTTTTCTGATTTGCCCCAACTCTTACAACCAGGAGATTTGTTGGTACTCAACGATACTCGTGTCTTACCTGCTCGTCTCTACGGATACAAATCTACCGGGGCACCTGTAGAAATATTGTTGCTAGAAAATCGGCAGAATGACTGTTGGTTGGCTCTTGTCAAACCGGGTAGGCGGCTACCTCCAGGAGCAAAGATTTGCTTTGAACCCCACCAGCAAAGAGTAGCTTCCCCTACAGCAACTGGGGGTATTCCCCCAACATCCTCTCTTAGTGCCACAGTTCTAGCTAGAGATGAGGCTACTGGTGGTCGTATCTTGCAATTCCACCTTACTCCGGGGGCGAACTTTGAGGAGTTATTAGCTGATTATGGGCAAGTTCCCCTACCACCTTATATTAATAACTCCCTCGCCACACCAGAACAGTACCAAACTATTTATGCTCAAGTCTCCGGTGCTGTTGCTGCTCCCACTGCTGGACTGCATTTCACCGATGAACTCTTAAGGCAGTGTAGAGAAAGAGATATCTCCCAGGCTTTTGTCACTTTACATGTTGGCGTTGGCACATTTCGACCAGTAGAGATAGAAGATGTTACCCAGCACAACATGCATGGGGAGTGGGTGGAAGTACCCAATTTGACAGTAGAAAAAATTCGGGAAACCAAAGCTTCAGGAGGTCGAGTAATAGCCGTGGGAACAACGGTAGTACGTTCTCTAGAAGGAGCAGCTGGTAATGGGGAATTACTTGCTTATTCAGACAAGACAAATTTATTTATTTACCCAGGCTACCAATGGCGAGTTGTTGATGGCTTAATTACCAATTTCCATTTGCCCCGTTCGAGTTTATTGATGCTTGTCAGTGCTTTGCTGGGTAGAGAGCGCCTGCTGAATTTGTACCAGGAAGCGATCGCCCATCATTATCGCTTTTATTCCTTTGGCGATGCTATGCTAATTTTGCCAGAAGCGAAAAGAGAGGGGCATATTTCACCAGAGGGATGAAAATTAGTAGTAAAATTTGCTATTTATGAGCTATTACCCAAGCGGGGATAGTCTTCTACCTATGTCAAAAAATTACCCAGGAATACGGCTGATTGCTGCTACTGTAGTTGGTTTGGCTTTGACAACTGTTGGTTACGCCAGAGCTGTTGAGCTTCCGCGCTATGGGGCAAACAAGCAGATGGTTGAAGGTTTATACACCAACGACTTAGATGCTGCTTCTTACTTTCAGCAAGGAATAGCACGCTATGAACGTGGTGAGTACAAAGCTGCGGAACAGGCTTTTCGTCAGGCTCTTAAATTTGACTCGTCTATTGCTATGGCCTACTATTTGTTGGGCAATTCCCTCTTTCAACAAGGTAAAACAGAGCTGGCAGCCGAGCAATACCGACGCACCCTTAGCCTTGATCCGGCCATGGCAGAAGCTTACTACAATTTGGGCTTAACCTCTTATCGACAAGGTAATTTAGGAGGGGCAATTGCTGCCTATCAACAAGCGATCTCTCTAGAGCCTAGTTTGGTACAAGCACGCTATAACTTAGCTTTAGCCTACGAGGCACAGGGCAGAGATGCAGAGGCAATTGACCAGTATGCAGAAGTGGTTCGCCTCAATCCTAAAAACGGAGTAGCCCAATATAATATGGCATTGTTGTTAGCTAACCAAGAGCAGACACAGCCAGCAATTGCTAGTTTGCAAGAAGCGGTTAGCTCCAATCCGGACATGGCTCAAGCTCGCTACCAATTAGGGCTATTACTAGTTAAGCAAGGTGAACTAGAAGAAGCTAAAAAAGTTTTTCAGCAAATGACAAAGCTGAAGCCGGAGTTTGCCCCAGCTCATTATCAGTTAGGTCTGATTTTTAGTGAGCAAGGTAATTTTCCCGTAGCAGCTGGTCGCATGCGGCGGGTGATAGAACTAGAACCCACTAATGCCAAGGCTCACCGCCAGTTGGGAATTGCACTACTGGCAATTGATGAGTATGAGGAAGCTGTCGTGGCTTTAGAGTTAGCGGCCCAACTTCAACCAGGAGATGCCCTGACCCACTATAATCTGGGGGCAGCTCTACAACAGCAAGGTAAGTATGAGTTGGCAATTGACCAATATCAGGAAGCAATTTTACTTGACCCCAACCTGCCAGAAGCTTTTCACAACCTCGGCGTAGCTCTAGAACAGTCAGAACGGCGTAGTGAAGCAATTTCCTTTTTACTTGAAGCGAGAAACCTGTACGCTCAAGAAGGCAACTTGGAGAAAATTGACGAGGTTGACCAGTACGTACAGCAACTAGAGAAAAAGCCAAATACCACAATCCAACCAGCAGCTCAACCGGCGACAACCCCCGTAATTATGCCAGACGACTCTAAACCGAGGCGAAAGCCGACCTTTAAGCCTTAGTAAGGGGGTGATGAGGTGAGGGAGTGATGAGGAAGAGATTTTAAAAGATTCTGGTTCTGTTAATATCCTCCTTGTCTCCCCGTCTCCCCGTCTCCCCGTCTCCCCCTTGTCTCTAAAAACCTCTCCCTTAAATTGGCAGGCGATCAATGTCTTGATTACAGCCAATTACCACCATCGCCAAACCTTTGTAGAGGCGTTTATTGGGCTCAGGGTTAATCTCAAACTTGTCATTCTGACCAACGGCTAGTAGATTTAGGCCGTAGCGCGATCGCAGCTCTAATTCCATGATGGTTTTGCCATGAAATTCCTCTGGCACCAGCACCTCAACAATGCTATTGTCAGTGTCTAACTCAAATCGGTCGAGAATTGAGGGTTTGGTGAGCGATCGCGCTAGGGTACAACCCGCTTCGTATTCGGGGAAAACTACATGATCTGCCCCTACACGTTTTAGCAGTTTACCGTGAACTTCAGAGGAGGCTTTAGCAACGACGTAAGGTACACCAGCCTCCTTGAGATTTAGGGTGGTAATAATACTTTCTTGCAAATAGTTGCCGATGGCAATGATAACCGTATCAAACTCAAAAATCCCGGCTTCTTCTAGGGCAGCTGGTTGAGTTGAGTCCAATTGTATGGCATGGGCTGCCATCCGTTCAGTTAGGACTTGAGCAACTTGTTTTTCATCAATATCTGTTCCCAGAACTTCATATCCTAGCCGGTGCAATGAGGAGCAAACGGCACGACCGAAGCGTCCTAGACCTATGACCGCAAATTGTTGCTTATCTCTGCGTAAATTGCGAAAGAACCCTAAAGATGACAAATCCACACCATTCCCTTAGCTTTAGCTAGGTGTAACTAAGTAAATACTCTTAATCAGCCAACTATAGAAGAAAAACATTGCTAATTTCAAGACCAGCCGGGGATAGATTTAAAGGAGACTACCCTACAAGTAATTCTTCTTCCGGATAGCGAATTGCACTGGGGCGAGGATCTCCTAGTATGGCGGCCATCAGCAAGAGTACACCAACTCGTCCTACATACATAGTAAGAACTAAAACCAGCTTTCCCCAGGCTGAAATAGTTGCCGTAATGCCAGTAGATAGACCTACGGTGGCAAAAGCAGAAACCACTTCAAAGAGGATTTGTAGAAAGGGCAGTTTTGAGTCAGTCACAGAAATTAAAACAGTGGCAATAATCACTGTTGCTACTGAAGCAAACAAAACACCTACTGCTTTTAAAATCAACTCAATTGGCACTTTGCGTTGATATAAATGCACTTCCACCTTTCCTTGTAAACTCGCCCGGGTGCAGCTAGCTAAAATTCTGGCTGTAGTGGTTTTTACCCCACCGCCAGTTCCCCCTGGACTAGCTCCGACAAACATTAAAGCAATACTAATAAATAAACCCGTTGTAGTCATTTTGCCAAAATCAACGCTATTAAAACCAGCAGTTCTCGTGGTTACAGACTGAAACCAGGCAGCGATAAGTTGCCCTTTAGTATTTAATTCACCTAGGGTTTGACTGTTGTTTATCTCAACAAAGAAAAAAGCTACAGTCCCCAAAACTAAAAGAATTAGCGTTGTGCTAGTAACTACTTTGAAGTTAAGGGAAAATCTAAATTTTCTCTGCCGATGCTTGAGCAGATGATCACTGAGCCAGATAGTAATTTCAAAAATTACTTGTTGACCAATGCCACCAAAAATAATTAAACCTGTCACAATTAGATTTAAAAGCAGTGAAGACTGATAGCCCATTAAACTATCACTAAAAAGACTAAACCCTGCATTGTTCCAAGCACTAATACTATGAAAAATAGATAGCCACAAGCCTTTGTCCCAACCATAATCTGGCACAAAAACTAGTAAGAGCAGAAAAATTCCGGTAATTTCAAAAAACAAGGCAGTACCAATAATTGAGCGAATTAGTGAGGGACTATCCTGAAGACCTGGTCGATCTAAAGCTCGTTGAATTGCTATTTTATGCCTCAAGTTAAACTTGCGCCCCACTAGCAGAATCAAAAAAGTTGTGGTTGTCATGTAGCCTAGTCCCCCAATTTGGAACAGGGCAAGGACAAAAAACTGGCCTAAACCAGAAAAGTAACTGCCAGTGTCAACAACAATTAGACCCGTGACACAAACAGCAGAAGTAGCCGTAAACAGCGCCACAATTGGGTCATTCCAGTTGCCGCTACTGGTCGAAAAAGGCATCATTAGTAAGATGGTGCCAACGGCAATCAAGGCAAGGAATCCAAGGCAAACGGTTCGAGAAATAGTCATGAAGAAATTTTCTTAATCCTCTTGATCGAATCATGCATGGTAAGTATAAATTATTAAGGAAAAACCTACTTCTCTAGGTATTAACACTGACATCTCTAACTTGTTGCGTCATAACGGTTAATCAGAACTACACTTCAGAGCTTTTTAGACTTAATCCTACATACCACTTCAGAAGTGATTGTAATAGAGATTACATCGAGTTAGTGTTTCTATAGTTAGTGCTAAATTAATCTTGTAATCCTCTATCCTCCCTTTCTCCCTTAATATCCCCATAAACAAATGCTGATGCAGCCTGGAAAAAGTCGGTTAGAATTTTCCCTTTTAAGTTTCAATCAAGAAACTCCCCAGAATTTAAAGCTGATTGCTTCTCTTCAGACTTTCTCCCTAATTGCTGGTTGGATAGTAATTTTAGTCAGCTGTAGTGTCTTGCTTGGCTGGTATTTTGATATCCCTATCCTCAAGAGTGTATTACCGGGAGCATTGACGATGAAAGCCAATACTGCTGTTGGCTTCATTTTCGCAGGTCTTTGCCTTTGTCTTTGTCCTCGCTACCCAAATAAGTCGCGTAGTGGCGCAGCCCCCCCGCTTAATCGCTCAAAATATGACTTATTACCTATTAATCTCAATTACCGTAGTCTTGCTCAAGGCTTTGCTATTGTAGCCATCTTGGTCGGTTTACTGACACTGCTTCAGTATGTTCTTAACTTAGACTTTGGTATCGACCAACTCCTGTTTGCAGAGTCTCCGGAGGCAGTTGATGCCGCTGCTCAAGGTAGAATGGCTCCTAATACTGCTCTTAACTTTGTACTGATTGGTGTCGCCGAGTGGCTGTTGGCAAAAAAATTCTACACCTCAGCTCAAAGCTTTTCCCTGCTAACGTTTTTGATCGCCTTTTTGGGACTATTAGGTCATCTTTACGGCATTACTTCTTTTTACGGTGTTGGCTCTTTGACGGGTATGGCATTGCATACCAGCATATCCTTTATTTTTATAGCCGTAGGTGTCCTCTTTGCCCGTCCGGATCAAGGCTTGATGACTGTTATTAGCGGTGACTTAGCAGGAGGTAGGATGGCTCGCCGTTTGGCGTTGGCAGTAATTAGCGTTCCTCCCTTCCTGGGTTGGTTGGTTATGGCCGGTAAACAGTTGCATCTGTACGATGATGAACTGGGAATAGTAATCTTGTGTATCTTATACATAGTAATTTTAGGAGTTTTAATTTGGTGGAATGCCAAAACTCTAGGAGAAGTTGACTATCGAGGATTACATGATCTGCTAACTGGCTTGCCAAATCGGATATTTTTCTATCAGCGTCTATCGGAATCTTTGGCAGAAGTCAGGAGTAGTAAAAGCACTTTGGCCGTGCTATTTTTGGACTTAGACCGCTTCAAAAAAATTAATGACACTTTAGATCACCAAGTTGGAGACGAATTATTAAAAGCAGTTGCTCTCAGACTGAAGGGGTGTCTACAAGCCCATGAAATGCTTGCTCGCTGGGGTGGGGATGAATTCGCTGTATTCTTGCCAGAAGTTGGTGATCGAGAGGAGGGCGCTAATATTGCCCAAAGCTTTCTTGATGTTCTCAAGCCACCTTTTGGACTCAAAAATCATAACTTACATATTAGTAGCAGTATTGGTATTTCCTTTTACCCTAGTGATGGTGAAAATAGCAAAACATTGATGAAAAATGCTGATTTCGCCTTGTGCAATGCCAAGAAACAGGGGAGAAATAACTATCAGTTCTATAACCAGACAAGTAATGAGAGGTTCTCTGACTTATTGGTGATGGAGAATAAGTTGCACCATGCCTTAGAGCGAGATGAGATGGTAATACATTACCAACCAAAAGTAAATATCACTACAGAAGAAGTAATTGGCATGGAGGCACTACTGCGCTGGCAAGCCCCTGGTCTAGGATTAGTTCCTCCAGGAAAATTTATTCCCCTAGCTGAAGATAATGGACTAATTGTACCAATTGGAGAATGGGTTTTGCGGACAGCCTGTATTCAAAATCAAGCTTGGATTGCTGCGGGTTTGTTACCAACAACAATAGCGGTTAATCTTTCAGTTCGACAGTTTAGACAACCCAATTTAGTGGAAATTGTCAGAGATATCTTAGCAGAAACTGGACTACAACCACATTTATTGGAGTTGGAAATTACGGAAAGTATTGCTATGGATAATGTGGATTTCACGAAAAAAATTCTCCATCGGTTAGAGAATCTGGGAGTCCGCATTTCCATGGATGATTTTGGTACAGGATATTCCTCCCTTGCCTATCTGAAAAATTTCCCACTCCATACCTTGAAAATTGACCGTTCCTTTGTGCGCGACCTAAGTTTTGACTCCTGTGATGTGGCGATCGCAGCAGCAGTGGTAGCCTTAGGAAAAGGTCTAAATCTTTCTGTAGTGGCAGAGGGGGTAGAAACAAATGCCCAACTCAGACAATTGGAAAGCATAGGATGTTACGAAATGCAAGGCTATTTCTTTTCTCGACCTGTACCTTACGACCAAGCAAAAACACTGATTAGCAGTGGGATTAAAGACAAAATAAAGCAAACAGCTAAACAATAATGAACTCAACTCTCAAAAGCCGAATTCAACAGTTTTATGATGCTTCCTCTGGTTTGTGGGAACAGGTGTGGGGCGAACATATGCACCACGGTTACTACGGTCCAAATGGTAGAGAAAGAAAAAACCGACGCCAAGCACAAATTGATTTAATTGAAGAACTTTTGAGTTGGGCTAGAGTTGAACAGGCTGAAGATATTCTCGATGTTGGCTGTGGTATTGGCGGTAGTTCTCTGTATTTATCGACAAAGTTTGATGCTAAAGTTACTGGCATAACTCTCTCTCCTGTTCAGGAAAAAAGAGCCAGGGAAAGGGCTGAGGCTGCTGGGTTGGGAAGTAAGGTTCAGTTCCAAGTTGCTGATGCATTAGATTTACCCTTTGCTGATGAGACTTTTGATTTGGTTTGGTCCCTCGAAAGCGGCGAACATATGCCAGACAAAGAGAAGTTTATGCAGGAGTGTCACCGAGTACTTAAACCAGGGGGAACTTTCCTCATGGCAACTTGGTGTCACCGTCCCCCAACGCCAGCAACCGGACAGCTAACAGCAGACGAACAGCAGCACCTAGCAGAAATTTACCAGGTTTACTGCTTACCTTATGTAATTTCTTTACCAGAGTACCAAGCGATCGCCACCAGTCTTCAGTTTCAACATATTCGCACAGCAGATTGGTCAGATGCTGTTGAGCCATTTTGGCAACTTGTAGTTGATTCGGCATTTGAGCCTCAATCCCTAATTGGTCTGTGGCAAAGTGGCTTGGATACCATAGTAGCAGCACTCTCCTTAGGGCTAATGAGTCGAGGCTATCGACGGGGGTTAATTCGTTACGGCTTGCTCTGTGCGACTAAATAATTTAATATAGCGCTTCTCTATCTGGTGAAGTATAAAGTCTTGGACTTTAGAAAGTGGGGAGTAGGGGTAAGAAAATCGAGTGCACTTCATCAAGAAAGAGAAACACTATATACTCAATTATTCAGGTTTTTGTCTCCTGACTCCTATCTGGCAGACTCTTGTCTGCTCATTCCAAAAATGAGATAAGTTGCCAAGTCGTGTAATGCAATAGGCTTTCTAGTGATGAACAGTCAGCAGGCTGACACAGGTAAGGAATGTATTTTAGTTATTGATAATAATCCTGATGATCTGCATGTTATCTCTAATACCTTGACTGAACATGGCTACGAAGTCTTTAGTGCTATCAACAGCGCAATTGCTTTAATTAGAGCAAGTGTGGTTAAGCCAGATTTAATTTTGCTTGATATCGAGATGTCTGACACTGATGGTTATCAAGTTTGTCAACAGCTAAAAAGCGATAGACAAACTCGTGATATTCCTGTGATTTTCTTGAGCATTTTTAATCAGGCTGTCGATAAAGTAAAAGCCTTTACTGTCGGTGGAGTAGACTATATTACTAAACCTTTTCAAGTTGAAGAAGTTTTGGCTCGTGTCAGGCATCAATTAACTATTCGTTCCTTGCAAAAAAGACTTATTGAGCAAAATAATTTACTGCAACAAGAAAACATCGCACGCCAACAAGCTAACCAGTGTCTAAAGAATTTAGAAGCCAAGTTACACAGTTCTTTAGAGAAAGAAAAAGAGTTAAGTCAGTTTCGTGCTAATTTCCTCTCTTTAATTGCCCATGAATTCCGTACCCCGCTGACTATAATTTGCTCTGCTGACGAAATCTTGGAAAAATACGGAAAAAAGTTTTCTGAGGAGAAAAGGCGTAACTACCATCAACGCATTCAAAATGCCGTAGTTCAACTGACTGAGATGTTAGATGAAGCTTTAATTATTTGCCAAGTAAAAGAGCAAAAACTTCTGTTTGAGCCAAAACCTCTCAATTTAATTAACTTCTGCCGTGACCTGGTAGAAACCTTGCAGATAAGTACAAATCGGCATCAACTGATCTTCACTGGTGGCGGAGACTTAAGTAATGTCAGCATGGATGAAAAACTACTTGGTTATATTCTTACCAATTTACTCTCTAACGCAATTAAATATTCTCCCCAAGGGGGTACTATTCAATTAGATCTAACAGCAAGCTCTAAATCAGTTATTGTCCGTATTCGAGATAGTGGAATTGGAATTTACCCAGCAGATTTACCGAACCTATTTGAGTCTTTTGGCAGAGGCAGTAATGTTGGTGATATTAAGGGAACAGGCCTAGGATTAGCAATTGTCAAAAAAAGTGTGGACTTGCATGGAGGTGAGATTAGCGTAGATAGTGAACTAGGGGTAGGAACTACCTTTACTGTCACTCTGCCTTTACCAATGGATAATTGATAATTGATAATTAATTAATCAGGTTTAAAGCAAAAGAGGAATTTAGAATTTAGAATTTAGAATTTAGAATTCAATTATGCATTCTTCGTTATCAAGAAATAGGGGGAAAGTTTAAACGATTGCGGATTAATGTTTCTGTCATGTTAGCTAACTGTTGAAGCTTTTCTTCTAGTTCAGTAGCTTGCTTCTGATAATTTAACTTCCGCTGTATCGCCCTACGTGCTAAGTCTTCCCTATCTTTTTTAACTGCTTCCATTGCCACCCGTTGCCAGACGTTCATCTCATGTAATGCCTGATTGTACTCTGGTTGGACTGTATCCCAAACTACTTTAATATCGGCTAGAGCTTTATTCAACATCTCGAAAGAATCATTTCTTTGGGCATCTTCAAGAGCTTGCTTAATTGGTTCATACAATTTCTCGGCATTCATCTGACTAATGATTGGCACAAAATTTTTGACTTGTTGACTCAAGCTTTTACCCGTCTTGCACCAAGTAGCAAAATGTTCACAGTTATTAAAGAGCAGATTATACTTGCTCTCACCTAATCTGCTCTTGGCACGATTAACTACGACATCTGAGATATAACAGACTTGATACTGTCTCAAATAGATTTTATTGCCCCAGGAAAAAGTAGCTAAGGAAGTGCGCTCAATTGTTTCACTAGGTTTGCGGTAGTGAATGACACTGTTGTCACCACAGTCTATACCATGATGCTCATATACACCTTGAAAATTGAGAAAAGGTCTATAAACATAAATTTGATCGCCTAGCGCCATACTTGCCTCGCTAATGATAAATTTTTTGCTATCTAACTTAGGAAGGGAAAAAAATAATAGATAATTGACCATAATCCCTTTCCATGAGACTTGAGAGTAAAAACTCCTACTAGAGGCAATTTCTTAAAAGCGCTCTTAAGGAGTAGAATTTCCCTGGTCTATTGTCTCTTGTCATAAGCCAGAATTAATGAGTCAGACTTCTCCTTCTACTACTTCCCAAATTAAACTGTCTCAGCAGCCAGTCCATTGGCTGTACTCCTTTTGGAAATTCTCCCGTCCCCATACGATTATCGGCACTAGCTTGAGTGTTTTTGCCTTGTATGTAATTGCCCTAGCAACCGTTAGTGAAGGCCTTACCTGGTTAGATTTAAGACAATTACTAGGAACTTGGATTGCTTGTTTATTAGGGAATGTCTACATTGTCGGACTAAATCAGCTAGAAGATGTCGAGATTGACAAAATCAATAAACCCCATCTACCCATTGCGGCTGGTGAGTTTTCTCGCCGACAAGCAGGGCTAATTGTCGTCATCTCTGGTATTCTTGCCTTACTCTTAGCAGAACTACTCGGTCCGTGGTTGTTTTTAATGGTCAGCACCAGTTTAGCAATTGGCACGGCTTATTCTCTACCACCAGTACGCTTAAAACGGTTTCCTGTTTGGGCCGCACTCTGTATTTTTGGGGTACGAGGGGCAGTTGTTAATCTAGGATTATTTTTACACTTTAGCTGGGTATTACAAGGGAAAGTTGCGATTACGCCAACGCCTGCGGCGTGGATATTAACGGTGTTTGTTTTGATTTTTACCTTTGCGATCGCTATCTTCAAAGATGTTCCTGATTTGGAAGGAGATAAGCAGTACAATATAACCACTTTCACTATCCGGTTAGGCAAAGAGGCGGTTTTTAATTTAGCCCGTTGGGTTGTAACTGTCTGCTATTTAGGGATGATGCTGGCTGGTTTATTTTTTGCTTCTTCAGTTAACCTCTATTTTCTGGGCATAACTCATCTTGCTGCCTTAATTATTCTCTGGTGGCGTAGTCAAAATGTTGATTTGCAAGATAAGATTGCTATTGCCAGCTTTTATCAATTCATTTGGAAATTATTCTTCCTAGAATATCTAATTTTCCCAGCCGCCTGTCTTCTTGCTTAAGATAGACAATGATAGATGTAGCCCTAAGCAGGAAAAATAATTAATGCTAAGCTGGGAAAAACTACTAGGATTCGCCACTGCCTCAATTTTAATATTAAACTTGGGCGCGTGTTCTACAACTGAGACATATCAAACTAATACTTCACCAACCACTGAAGTAAATAACCCAATTTCCGAGCCATCTCAAGCCAGTAAAGAGCCACTTGTTAACCAGAAGAAAGAACTTGATTGTGAGCTTGCTCAAACTCAGGCCCAAATTAACACTTGTGCCGGTTTACAGGCCAACAAGGCTGATGAGCAGTTAAACCAAGTTTACCGACAACTCAGGGCAAAAATTAAAGATTCACCTCAAGAGCAACGCTTAATTAATGCTCAGTTAGCTTGGATTAAATTTAGGGATGCTGATTGTGACTATGCTAAAGGTCAATATGAAGGTGGCTCTATCGTACCTACCATTTACGCTTCCTGCCTAAGCAGGCTGACGGAACAGCGTACTAAAGAACTTGCCGATTACCTAGAGGAAGCATCTCTCTAGCAGCAAAATATTGGCAAGGTAGAAATGCCTGAATTGAGAAATTTGGCATTTTCTCGATCTTATGAGTAAACTCGCTGCTAGGAAAAACTGGCTTAATACTACAAGTGCCGGAGGGCTAAAAAATGCTTGAAACGTCTCAACAGACATATTTTATCGCTGCTTCTGTAGTCGGTATTATTCTGGCTATAATCGCCTTTTTATTTCTGAAAACATTATCTGCTTCTAACCTTTTTCAAAAAGGAATGAAGCTTTATGAAGAAAAAGATTACAAAAACGCTGAAGGAGTTTTTCGCCAAGTAATCGGCAAACAAAGCAGTAATGATATGGTTCGTTTGCTGCTAGGGAATGTGTTAATGGAACAAAACAAGTTTGAAGAAGCCATTCCTGTGTTTCAAGATTTGGTTGAGCGATCTCCTAAAAATATAGATGCCTATTTAAGTTTGGGAGAAGCTTTTGTCAAACAAGGTAAACGAGAAGAAGCGATCGCTTTGTTCCGTAAGTTAATTGAGCAAGCACCCAAAAATACGGAAGTTCCTTTAAAAATGGGGCTTATTCTCGCTGAACATGGTTCCTTGGCAGAAGTAATTGCTGATTACCAACAACTGACGAAAACTAATCCTGACCAAGCCGTAACCCATCTTAACTTAGCTAATATTTTGATGGTGCAAGGCAACTTTGAGGCGGCAAGCTCCGAATATCAACAGGCTATTCGTCTTAATAATCAGCAGTCAGAGGCTTATTGGTACTTAGGCGATGCTCTAAAAAAACAAGGCAAGTCAGAAGAAGCCGTTGCCGTTTGGCAAGAAGCAATCAAACTTAACCCTCAAGACCAAGTGGCTCAATCTAAACTAGATATCGCTTTGCAAAACCAAGAAACAGGGCAATAGACTGAGTAATGAGTAATGATTCAATAATTGATAATGAAGAATTTAGAATTTAGAATTTAGAATTTAGAATTCAATTCGGCATTCTGCATTCTTCTTTGGCTTTAAACCTGATTAACTAATTATCAATTGTCAATTGTCAATTATCCATTGGTAATAAATGACTAAGCCAAGGGGCAAGGTTTATCTTGTTGGTGCAGGACCAGGAGAATTAGTCTACCTTACTCTTAGAGGGCAACAATTGCTCTCTGTCGCTGATGCTTTGGTCTATGACGCACTGGTAGATAGCCAGTTGCTGCAATTGGTGCCACCTAACTGCCAACGGTTTGATGTCGGTAAACGGGGAGGTCGTCCTAGCACTAGACAGGTAGACATTAATCAGCTGCTAGTAGAACAATGCTTGCAAGGAAAGCAGGTGGTGCGTCTCAAAGGAGGCGATCCTTTTATTTTTGGTCGTGCTAGCTCAGAAATTCAGGCATTAACTACGGCCGATTGCTGCTTTGAGGTGGTACCAGGTATTTCCTCAGCCCTGGCTGCACCATTACTAGCAGGAATTCCCTTAACTGATCCTGTCTTAAGCAGGTGTTTTGCTGTTGTGAGTGCCCATCAACCAGAAGAACTTGACTGGGAAGCCCTGGCGAGAATCAATACTTTGGCAATTTTGATGGGAGGACGGCATTTAGCAGAAATTGTTAAAAGGTTAGAGCGATATGGTAGGTCACGTCAAACACCTATTGCCATTATTCGTGCTGCTGGTTGCCCCCAGCAACAGGTATGGGTTGGCACTTTAGCTGATATTGTCGAGCAAACTGCCGGTATTTACCTATCACCAGCAGTAATTGTAGTAGGTGAGGTGGTAGGACTAAGGAACTATCTGCAAGCGCCAGAATTAGAGGTTGAAGCTTGGCACAACACACTAGAAAATATTAACCAACAAGCTAAATATCCAACTAATCTGCAATTGGCAAATACCATGCAACCTCTAAGTCTGAAAGGCAAAACTATCCTAGTTACTCGCTCAGCCGGACAGTCAAGCAAATTTAGAGAACTCCTAGAACGAGAAGGTGCAGAAGTGATTGAAATGCCTGCTTTGGTAATTACTCCTCCTTCTAGCTGGCAAGAATTAGATGATGCGATCGCTAACTTATCAGACTTCGATTGGTTAATTCTAACTTCTGCCAACGGTGTCAATTACTTTTTTGAACGACTACTTAGTCAAGGTAAAGATGCTCGTGCCTTAGCTCAACTGAAAATTGCCGTAGTAGGTAAAAAAACCGCTGCTAGCTTGCAAGAACACAGTTTTAAACCTGACTTTATTCCTCCAGATTTTGTGGCAGATAGTTTAGTTGAAAAGTTTCCAGAACAATTGCCAGGAAAAAAAGTTCTCTTTCCCAGGGTAGAAAGCGGAGGTAGGGAAGTCTTGGTCAAAGAGTTAACAGCAAAGGGTGTAATAGTAACAGAAGTTGCAGCTTATCAGTCGGGATGCCCAGCTCAAATAGCCCCTATTGCTAAAGATGCTCTGAGACAGCATAAAGTAGATATTATCACCTTTGCCAGTTCCAAAACAGTTAAGCATTTTGTACAACTTTTTGAGCAAGAGTTAGTAACAGATTCTGGCAATTCAAAAGATGTAAATTACCAACTACAAGATATTGGTATCGCCTCAATTGGCCCTCAAACTTCCCTGACTTGCCATCAATTATTAAGCAGAGTGGATGTAGAGGCTAAAGAATATACTTTGGAAGGATTGACTGAGGCAATTGTCGAATGGGTAAGAGAAAATTGAAAATGGTTAAATAGAATCTTCTTGCCAATTTTTAATTTTCAATTGACAACTCATAATTGACAGCTCCCAATGACAATAAAGCACCTAATTGGTTTAACTGGCGGCATTGGTACAGGCAAAACTACCGTCTCTAATTACCTGGCTGATAGTTACGGACTACCAATTTTAGATGCAGACATCTACGCTAGGGAAGCAGTTCAACCTGGCTCATTAGTACTTGATGAAATTTTTGAACGCTACGGAGGGGGTGTTCAATTGGCAGATGGCACACTTAACCGTAAACGCTTAGGTGAAATTGTCTTTAATGATCAAAATCAGCGTCGGTGGTTGGAGCAACAAATACATCCTTACGTGCGCGATCGCTTTCAATCTAAACTTGCTACCATAACTAATCCTACAGTAGTACTAGTTGTGCCTTTACTATTTGAAACTGGTATGACAGACTTGGTAAACCAAATTTGGGTAGTTAGCTGCTCCCCAGAGCAACAGCTAAGGCGTATTATGGAGCGCGATACTCTCAGCCAAGAACAAGCTCTCTCACGCCTGAATAGCCAGCTACCGATACAGGAAAAGGTTGCTCACGCTGATGTAGTGTTAGATAACTCCTCTACACGAGACAACCTCCTTAAACAAGTTAATCTTGCCCTGAAGGGACTTGGTTTTGCTATTGAGGAGTGAAGGTTACTTGTTCGACAGCACCCAATTCTCCTAAAGGTTTTGCTTCTTGTTGATTAAATGAAGCTACTACAGCACCAGCATTACCGGATTTGACGGTCAACTGTTTTTGAGCCTTCCAGGTTTGCTTGTCACCCTCATTCAAGATACCCTCAAACTCTGTTTTGCCATCAACTACCACTCGCAGCCAAGATGAACCCTTGAGATTTACGCTTACTTGAATCGGGATACTCGGTTCGGCGGGTTTGGGTGCTGGGGTTGCTGGGGTTGCTACCGGCGTTGTTGCTGGGGTAGGTGAACTAGCTTTAGGAACAGTCGGTGCTGAGTTTGTTGCTGGGGTAGGTGAACTAGCTTTAGGAACAGTCGGTGCTGGAGAGGACGAAGCGGTCGTTTTTGCTGCTTCTTTCTCTTGCTGAGCAACTGGTGAGTGTTTTGCTCCTCCACTGACTAAGTAAAGTAGCCCTATGCTGGCAATCGCTAATAACAGGACGTAAGCTAAATAGGGTTTAACGATTGCAAAGGACAGTTTAGGGACTTTTAAACTAGAGCTAGATGTTTTTGGCTGAGCTTCCTTATCTGATTTTGGCTCAATCTCTTGAGAGAGGATATCAGGCTTTAAGGTGAATGTAGTCGATACAGAAGTTGGAAAGGTTTGGGCTAAAGCCATACCATCCAAGTTCAGATAATCTCCGTAGCGACGAATGAATCCTTGAACAAAGATAGGCTCAGGCAATTGCTCAGAACGTCCTTCCTCTAGAGCGGTTAACAAGCGCGACGAGATAAAAGTTTTAGTGGCTACTTGTTCTATGGGTATTGACTGCTCCTGTCTGATTTGCCGTAGATATGCCCCTATCTTTTGGAGTTGCTCAGTCTGAGTTAGATTTAGAGAGTTCACTGGGTCACTTTGCCAAGGAGTACACGACTGTTTTTTGACATGAAACTTAACACACAACTAGTATGTTAGTTAAGCCCTTCAAACAGATATCCTACTACTATTAACAACTAGATTTCCTATACCAGTAAGTTTAAGTGCAGTTTCTCAACAATACACAATATCATCTGGGAACTAAAAAATGCTAAGCTTCCCCTCCGACTACAACGTCACGAATCCGCAAAGAAGGGCCACCACAACCAACAGCTAAACCGCTTTGTCCTGCCTTACCACAGCCGCCTGATTCATCCCAGTAGAAATCATCACCAACTGCTTCAATATCTGCCAAAGTTTTGAAAACATTGCCAGAAAGAGTGACATCTCGTACCTGCTCAGCTACCTTACCATCGCGGATCATCCAGGCTTCGCCAGCACCAAAGGTAAACATTTCACCATTAGTCATACCACCTCGCCAGTTTCGGGCATAAACACCTTCTTTGATACCCTTAAACAATTCTTCGACAGGAGTTTTGCCCTGTTCAATCCAGGTATTGGTCATGCGGACAATAGGAGGATAATGGTAGTTGAGACAGCGAGCATTGCCAGTTGGTGTTTCTCCTAATTTGCCAGCTGTTTCGCGGGAGTGGAGCCGTCCTACTAAAATACCATCCTTAATTAGTTGGGTAGTAGTAGCTGGTGTGCCTTCGTCATCGTAGAAATAACTGCCACGATGTCCTATTGGTGCTGCACCGTCAAAAATTTGTAACTCTTCCGGCCCAAACTGACGACCCATGCTCATCACCTCTAGTAGGTCGGGATTTTCATATGCCATGTCTGCTTCTGAAAGATGTCCGAAGGCTTCGTGGACAAATAAACCTGTCAGAATGGGGTCAATGACAATGGTATAACTATCTCCCTTGACAGGTGGTAGGGAAAGAGCAGTAAAAGCTCTTTCGGCTGCACTACATACCCGTTGATCAAGACTGCTGAGGTCTTCATAACCTTGACGAGAGCCAGTAGTTTCTTTGGCGGTTTGTACAATTTCTCCCTGACGAGCAGTAGCTAAGAAACGCATTTCTAAATCTGCCCAGGATTGCTCAATTAGGGTGCCTTCAGAAGTGGCAATAATTACTCGTTGGTTGCTATCGCCGTAACGTATGGAGGTGGTGGTAATACAGGAGTCATAGCCTTTGAGAATGTTATTGTAGCGATCGCAAAGGGCTTTTTTCTCTGTCAAAGGAATATTACGGGGATCAGTTCCAGTCAGGGGTAGTTTGCAAATAGCCTCTACTGGTTTGATGGGAGCTAGTATGGTTTCCTCGTCACCGACAATTCTTGCTGCTGTTATTGCTTCTTCAACTCTGTCCTTGAGGGTGGAAAGCTGATTGAAACTAGCAAAGCCCCAACCCCCCTTATAGCAAGCCCTCACCTGTCCACCGATGGAGAGACTTTCACTGAGGGTTTCCACTTTATCACCTCGCAGGGTAATGCTGGTTCCCTCCGACTCTTCCAAGCGAATTGCCAGGTAATCGACACGGGAGCGATAGCGAGATATTAGCCCAGAGAGTAAATTTTTGGCATCAGCCAGCACATTAGGCATAAGAGGCACCAGAGCAAAGGACTGCCCTTATTGTGCAATGACTTAGGTCATGAGTGCTAGAGGTATTTGGTAAGCTAATGCACATTTAACGAAGCATATTTGGCATCTCGGCTTCGCTCGACGCTAAAACTTCGGCTTCGCTCAGTTTTAACAGATTTTAGGGAAACCCTCAAACACTCTCCCCGTCACCCCGTCTGTCTCAACAGGAAAGTTAAATATGTGACAGCTTAACTTTCTCAATAGGGTTCCGGATACCAACCCTAGTTACTGAATAGTGGGTTAGCAAAAGACAAAAATTAATATCACATCTCACCTTGGCAAGGCTACAAATTTAATTGCTAGCGCTAAGGTGAGGATCTGTCTTTTTCTGTCTTTTGTTGACTAACGAAACTAACTAAATTTGGACAAGGAGGAACAAAATAATGCTTACTAGGTCTTTCCTGATAGGCTCTCTCTTGATTGGTACGCTTGCTAGTTTTGCTACCGTTACTTACATTAGCTTATCTGGTTCAAATATCGCTCTACCTCAGCAGAATGCCAATGATACTTATCCAGATTCCAATATATCACAGCCAGAAAAATTTGAAATAGCGGATCGGGGTGAGCAAATGGCATGTGAACGCACTGAGAGTTGTGGTTCTATCTAAGAAAATCTCCTCAATGAGCATCAATACTGTCTTATCAGCGAAGGGAACATGAATACATTATAGTACACTTGTACTATAGTTGCCAGCTCTCTTTGCCACCGAGTCTCTACGCCAAGGCTCTCAAGGCGCTCAAGAGGATGCTTAAAGCTTAACATTTGCCTGCCAACCCCTCTCAATTCTTTCTCCTGCCAAGTCAAATTATCAATAATATAGCGCTACGCGCTAGGGAACAGGCAACAGTAAGCTGTGGCTGAGTTTAAGAGTATAGAAATGTCCTAACATTAACACGTGGTGCTATAAAAGTCGTCCAAAGAATATTGCACTACCAACAATTAAGCTGACGATGAAAAACCAGGTGAGTAGAGAGTTTATTCTCAATCTCTGATTATGCCTAGAGGCAGGGTGAAACTTCCGATAGAGCATCGATTCAACTGGCTTACCTCCCCGTAAGTGTTGTTTGACGACCCTGGAAACTTCGTCAGGAGCGACGTGGTTGTACCAAATATGTTCAGGGAGTACCAAAACCATCGGACCATTGCCACATTGCCCCAAGCAGCCACAGCCAGCAACTTCTACACCAGCAATTGAGTTGGTAGTAAAACTTGCTAGAACTTGGGCTGAGCCTTGCTTACAACAAGTAGTATTTTGGCAGACCAGAATAGATTTGCTAGCAATTTCCGATTCCTCTACCATCAATTATCAGTTAAGCTAACGGGCATTTAAATTGCATATTAAGGCAAGTGACGGGAAAAACCCTCAAACCGTCCCCCATCTCCCCAACTCCTCTCCCTGTCGATTCACTGTTCATCACAATAGAAACGGTAGAATAAATATTCATCTTTAAAACCATGTTCATCGGTGACATGATGAATAATTTCTCGCTCCATAAAGATTTGCCCTAATTCAATTGCCTCTTCTCGCGTACAACTTTGTGTCTGCATCATCCATTCGACAGCTTCTGCTCCTACAAAGCAGTCTGGGTAAAGATTGAGGCGATAGCGGCGATCTTTAATTTCTACTCCCCCCGAACCTCGCATTGCTGTTATCAATGCTTCAATATCGAAAGAGGAAAGCCCCTCTTCAAAGATGGCAGTTGTTATCGATTTGCCAGAAAATTGTTCTAATGGGGTTATGGCTGTTGTTTCTGAGGAACTATTAGTTAAGGAATTGCCATTGCTATAATCAAGCGCTGCTGCTTGTGAGTGGTTTGGCGCGTTCTTCTGCATCCAGACACTCATAAACTGATCTAACTGAGGTGAGCGAATGTTCAAGTCTCGCTGGGGGAAGGGCACTTCAATGCCATAGCGCCGCAGACAGGCTTCAATGCGGTAGTTAAGGTCACTTTTTACCATGAACTGTTTCTTAGGTACTCCAGTCCAAACCAACAAATCAAAATTAAGGGAACTTTCCCCAAACTCTTGGAACCAAACTTGGGGTTTTGGTCGGTTGAGTACCTCAGGATGACTTCTGGCCGCTTCTAGCAGTGCCCTTTTGACCTGTTCGACATTAGAACCGTAGGCTACACCAACGGGAATACGTAGGCGAGAAACCGGATCACCATAACTCCAGTTAATTACCTCATTTTCCAAAAAACGGGAGTTAGGCACAATAATCGCTACTTGGTCAAGGGTTTGAATTATCGTGCTGCGTGCTCCAATGGACTTAACAATTCCCAACAGTTCGCCAACTTTGACAAAGTCTCCTTCTTTAATCGGTCGTTCTAAGGTAATGATCAGACCACTAATTAAGTTGTTAGCAATATTTTGTACCCCAAAACCAATACCGACACCTAAGACACTAGCGAAAATGGCAAAGGCACTCAAATCGAGCCCTGAGCTTTGTAGTAGAACAATTAGTCCCAGGAAAACGAGCAGATAGTGGGTAAGAGTCGCAATTACCTGCTGCGTCCCGGTGTCAGCACCAGTTTTGCTCAGCACGTAGGACTTGAAAAAGCGGGTGAAGGTGCTAACAGCTAACCACAGCCCCACAGTTAGAACAATGAGCAGTAGTAATTCAACAGCAGAATAATGGCTCTCACCCAGTTTAATAACAGGAGAATTGAGGAACTCAAATAGCTGATAGCGCCAGTTGCGAGTCTGAGGAAAAACATCAGTGAGGTAAAAGCCCACAGCACTCCAAAGACCTAGCTGTAACCCCAGCAATGCTAGCCTTAACAAAAATCTGGTTGGCTTTTCCCAAGAGTAGAGAATCTCGTTGTAACTTCCCAACTGCTGTTTCAGTAAGCCAAACACCCATTTCCCTAGAAAGAGAAAACCAACTTGCAGGGCAATTGCCACTAGCAGAACGACCAGGCAAAACAGCAGTGCTTTATTATAGTAGGCTGGAGTTCTTTCCAGTTTTGCCTTATCAAGGGCAGCTTCAATCTTTTTTTGCCAAGAGACTGCTTGAGGTAATATGCTGGGTGCAGAAATTACATCTGCCTTAGTTACTGTTACAAGATGATTCGGCTCTCCTCCACCATCACTTCTGCTGTGAATAATTATCTGTTGGTCTTCTCTAACAACTTCAATCTTTACAGCATAGGGTGAGCCTACTTCTTCTTGAAGAGCCTCGTTAATTAAATCAGCACGCTCAGCAGCACTAAAATTACCGAAAGCACCTACCTCAAATAGCTTCTCTCCGTCTATCATGACAGGAGCCTTGTTGGTGTCATTCACCAAAGCAGGTTGCGCTAAACCATGAACCGGCATGAAAGTTAGCAGCAGTGTTAGCAGTCCCAGTAGTAATATTGCCCAACGCCGTCGAATTCGCCAGGAACTTCTCTCTAACTTTGTCAGTTTTGGTTGAAAGGCAAAACGGTGAGAGCGCCAGAATCGTCTAGTTGCCAGGAAAGCGAAAGGATAAGCGGTTGCGGGTGCTTGCTTAGGGGAAGCCATTGCTCAATGCCGGAAAGAAGGTTTACAACTTCAGGTGGGATAATTCATCTCACCCTTAGACAGGCGGGTTTTTGCTAGCGGTAAATGCTGCAACGGCAAGCTACTGTTGACTTCTGGATCTGGCTCTATACTAGGGCGAGAGTTGTTGAGCAGCTTACTGACTACAAACCAACCTGCAAACCCCATCAACAGCAGCACTACTGCACCAATTAACCAAATCAGCAGGTTGTTAATTTGAGGGGATTTAGCTTGTCCACCTAAACCAGTTCTTTCAGGACTTTTGACAGTGGCATTGAGATCATTTTCCCGCATCAAGGTAACTGTCATTTTGTAAGGACCAAGGCGTACAGTGTCCTTACTAGAAAGGGGCTGAGAATCTTGGGTAATCCGCCGCCCGTTGATAAATGTCCCATTGGCACTTTTGTCAGTAATAAATAGCTGCTGATTAGCTACCGTAATCAGGGCATGAAACCGAGATATTTCTTTGTTGGATAACTCCAGACGCTCTACGGACTGGTCCCCCAACTGCTCTGGCATCTGATCTGTTTCTCGACCTAGGGCGATTGGTGCCACTAAAATTGGTTGTTTTAACTCGCCCGTCTCTGGGTCTTCCCAGGTCAACTGAACGTACATAGGTTCGGCAGACATAGCTTGCTTTCCGGCTTCATTCTTCAGGGGAAAATTGTCCCTATCAGGATAACTTGACTGTTGAAGCAGCTTGATGGTCACGGCTTAATTTAATCTGCCATGATAGTTGGTTTTAATTTCCCTTGGCTAAGGATTACTTAAATTTTCACTTCTATCAAGCTGTTCTGAAATATCCGGACAGGCGGAAATCCAATTGTAAATATATAGTGTAGCTGTGCAAAAAATTAAGATACACCATTGACTCAAGAGGGAACTAGTTTCTTTTTGACACCGTCAAGTTACCAGTTCAAGCCCTCCATATTATCAAAATCATATATAAAAATCGAGACAAAAAATTAATTAGTGAATAAATTAGGGTAAGTACCAAAGCAACCGCTCTTAAAAAAAGGGAATATGGGATTCGATCTCAAACGTATATTTCAAAGCACAGACCCAGAAAAACCCCTGGGCGGACGCTATCGAGTTATCAGCCAGTTAGGGGCTGGGGGGTTCGGTCAAACTTTTTTAGCCAATGACCTACATTTACCAGGTCAACCCCGTTGCGTTGTCAAGCTGCTTAAGCCCCAAGTAAGTGACGAGGAGAGTCTACAAACGGCAAGAAGGCTTTTTGACACAGAAGCTAGAGTTCTTTATCTGCTGGGTAGTCACGACCAAATCCCTCGTTTACTCGCACACTTTGAGGATAACGAGGAATTTTACCTAGCCCAGGAATTAATTGAAGGTGAACCCCTCAGTGAAGAGCTAGTGGCAGGTCAAGCGTGGTCAGAGGTTCAGGTAATAGCCCTCTTGCAAGATATTCTGCAAGCATTAGCCTTTGTTCATCAGCAGGATGTTATCCACCGGGACATCAAACCACCCAACCTGATGCGTCGCCGACGAGATGGCAGAATTGTCCTGATTGACTTTGGGGCGGTTAAGCAAGTCAGTACCCAGCTTGCTAATCCCAAGGCTGGCATGACCAACATGACCATTTCTATCGGCACCCAGGGTTATATGCCCAAAGAACAGTTGGGTGGAAATCCTCGCTTTAGTAGTGATGTCTACGCCGTAGGCATGATTGGTATTCAGGCCTTAACGGGGGTTCACCCCAGACAGTTGACAGAGGACCCTCGGACAGGGGAAATTAACTGGCGTGATCGTGCTAGTCAGGTTAACCCAGAACTGGCAGATGTTATTGATCAAATGGTGCGCTATGACTACCGTTCACGCTATCCAACGGCAGCAGAAGCCTTGGAAGCCCTGCGGAGTCTGCCAGCAGAGTTATTGGAGTCTGTCCCACCGCCTACCCCTTTACCACCAGCATCAGCAACGATGCCCCTCTCAGCACCACCAACTCCAGCCACTGCCACTGGAGAGACAATGCCTGTCATGGGGGTATCACCGAAACCAAACCAATCAGTTCAGCCCCCGTCAGCCACTAACAATGCCTTGCCAACTATGCCTGTTGGCGGTGCCAATCCTACTCAACCGTCGAGTAACCCTACACTACCAAAAGTAGGGGGACAGGGCTTAAGTCAGACAAAATTCCTCAAGCCTTTACCAATTGTTGCTGGTTTGGCGGCTTTGTGTTTAGCCTTTTTCGGCATTAAAGCTATCTTCTCATCCCCAGAAGCAGGTCAAATGGCTGCAAGTAATGGTGAGTCTGTTGATAGTCCTGCTGCAACTCCTAACTCATTAACCCCAGAACAGCAAGCAGCCCAACTAGCTAGCCAAGCTGCTAGCCAGCGGACAAATGAAAACTACTCAGAAGCGATCGCCACCTACAAACAACTAATTGCCCTGGAGTCAAATGACCCAGAAGTCTATTGGGGTTATTGTTATAGCCTTAATCAAATGGGCAAATATCCTGAAGCCATTGCTGCTTGTGATCAAGCTCTTGCTCTCAATACTGACTACTCAGAAGCTTTTTGGAGTAAAGGTGTAGCCCTAGAGCTACAGAAAGATTACAAAGAAGCAGTAAAACAATATGACAAAGCGCTAAAAATCAACCCACAATATGCGGAAGCTTGGCATAATAAGGGCATAGCCTTACTGAAGATGGATAAGGCAGATAAAGCCCTTGAAGCATTAGAAAAAGCAACTCAACTCAAGCCCAATTTTGCTGATGCTTGGGCTAACAGAGGTGCAGCTCTTTGGAGCCTCAAGCGCTACGATGATGCTATATCTTCCTTGGACAAAGCCTTACAAATTGACCCTGAAAATCCCAATGCTAATGATTTACGTCAGCAAGCAAAGATAAAAATAGGTCGTTAGGCTTAGAATTTAGAATTTAGAATTTAGAATTTAGAATTTAGAAAAAAAATAATCACAACATTGATTGCTTCCTCTACTAAATGAATCTAACGAATTAGTTTCTATTCTTCATGCAATCATTAAAAATAGTAAAGCTAGAAATTAATTTCGCCATTCTGAATTCTAAATTCTCCCATCTCCCTAACTAAACTGGAAACTTGACCATCTCACCCGTTTCTACCGACTGACGCAAAGCCTCAGCCACTTTCAGGGCATAACAACTACTAGCGGGGGAAACATAGAGTGGTTTACCATCTACTAAATTATCCAACACCATCCCTGTATCTCTGACAAATAAGCCGCGTCGTCCTTCTACTTCAATTGCTTTCTTTTCCTCACCTCTAATTAAGAAACCTTTCTCCCCCTCAAAAATTAGGGTACCTTCCTCTCCATGTACCTCAAATCTACGCAATCTCTGCCAAAAAGTTTCACCTTTGGCATAAGTAACTTCTCCAATTAAACCACTGGCAAAACGTAGTTGGGCATTACACAAACAAGCCTTATAATATTCAGAATCTCCCCAAAAGCGAGATTGACCACTGACAGAAATAACATCGCCAAACAAATTAGTCAAACGGTGAATGTGGGGTAGGGCAGCCTTAAAGGGAAAACCAAATAACTGCCGATGATAAGTCCAGCGTACAGGGGCAGGGTGCTGAGGCACAATGGTTATATAGCGAGCATAAAAGGGATTGCCAATTTCGGGCAAAAATCGGCGCACGGCTTGATGTAAGTCACCTAATAGCTCAATATGTTCTACGTGCAATAATTTGTCTTTCGCTTGAGCTAGAGCAATTATCGACTCAGCCTCTTCCGGATCAAGGGAAATGGGGTATTCAACAACGACGTGCTTACCAGCTTCGAGGGCTGCACGCGCGATCGCACCGTGATCACGATTTACAGTACAAATAAAGAGTAAATCAATCTGAGGATCTGCCACCAACTTCTGCCACGAGTCAATTGCTGAAGCTTGATGGGTTTGGGCAAAATCTGCTATTTTCTCCGGTGTATGACCAGAGAATGCCACTAAGTGCGATCGCGAGTCTGCTTGCAAAGTCTGGGCTCTTTGATTGGCTGCATACCCAGTACCAACAATACCAGCTTTGATCGGAAGAGAACGATTACGACTACTGTTAATTTGTCTCACCAAAGTTTTTTACGAATCTAACTTTAACTGATTACCCACTGCTAGAAGCTTGCTCTATTTTATCAGGAGGGTCACTCGGATTTTGGATTTTAGATTTTGGATTTTGGATTTTAGATTTTCTATTAACTAGTTTCACCAAAACGGTAGCCTTTTCCATAGACTGTGTGAATTAAGGGTATTTCTCCTTTCGCTTCAATTTTGCGACGCAATAGACGAATTAGGGCTGCTAAAACATTACTGTTAGGCGGTTTATCTTCCTGCCATAAATGTTGATAGATTTGTTCGTGGCTTAGTAACTGACCAGCATGGTGCATAAAATATTCTAGAAGCTTGCCTTCTTTTTCCGATAACTCGATTACCCGTCCCTGGCGATAAGCTAACTGATTATCTAAGTCTAGTTCTAAACCTGCTACTTGTAGAGGGTAAGAATGAGTCGCTTCTGTCGCTCCGGAACGCCGTAACAAAGCCCTTACCCTAGCAAGTAACTCCCGCAGTTCAAAAGGTTTGACTAGATAATCATCGGCACCAGCATCTAATCCCAAAACTCGATCATCGAGGGTATCTTTGGCAGTAAGAAAAAGTACTGGTGTGTTTTGTCCTAGCGATCGCATCTTTTGACAAATTTCCAACCCTGACATTTGGGGCAACATCCAATCTAAAATCAGCAAGTCATAGCTGCCAAGGCATGCTAACTGGCTCCCTGATAAACCATCGTAAGCAACATCTACCCAATAACCCTCACGACTGAGTACCCGCGCAAGGGGTTCAGTTAGCTCAAACTCATCATCAACTAACAGAATGTGCATTCTCTAACTATCAAATTTATCAGGAGTCAGTAAGGAGGCTGACTTAAGGATTAATAATTAAAAATTCAACTTTAAAAATTGTGCATTTAAAATAGAAAATCATTAGTTCAACACAACCTCTCCCCCACTTGTAAGTAATGAGTAATGAGTAATGAGTAATGAGTAATGAGTAATGAGTTTGATTGACTGTTGACTGCTGGGATTGAAAAAGATTGCTCCCTCATCTCCCTTGTCCTCCTTGTCCCCCTACTCCTTCATACCCCATCATCCCCATCTCCCAACTCCTGACTCCACCTTTTCACCGAACGGGTAACAGTTCTGTCTAGTGGGAATTTGAATGATGAACTCCGTTCCTTGACCAAGTTCAGATACACATTGTAACTGCCCTTGATGTTTCCCCACTATAATTTGATAACTAATAGATAGACCTAGACCTGTACCTTTACCTACAGGTTTAGTGGTAAAAAAGGGGTCAAACAGCCTCTGTTTTATCTCTTCTGTCATGCCTTGCCCGTTATCCCTAATTCTAATCAAGATGTTTGGGAAATTAATGTTTGAGGCTGAGTCTACAATTTCGGTGTTAATTTTAATCCAATGAGAAGGTATTAATTGCTCTTGTCTACTTCTTGCAAACTGAGAGTTTATCCTGTAGGACTCTAGAACATCAATGGCGTTAGCAATGATATTCATAAAGACTTGATTAAGCTGTCCAGGATAGCATTCTACTACGGGCAGGTTGCCATAATTTTTAATTACCTCAATACCAGGAAACCCAGGCTTCTCCTTGAGCCTGTGCTGTAAAATCATCAGGGTACTTTCTAGACCTTCGTGAATATCAACTCGCTTCATTTCCGCCTCATCAAGCCGAGAGAAAGTCCGCAAAGATACCACTAAGTCTCGAATACGCTCCGACCCTATTTTCATTGAATCGAGCAGTTTCGGCAAGTCTTCCATTAGGAAGTCTAATTCCATTGCCTTTACCTGTTCGGCAATCGGTGCTGCTGGCTGTGGGTGGTGCTGTTGATAGAGACTGATTAACTTTAGTAAGTCTTGTATGTATTCACTGGCTGGACCGATATTGCCATAAACAAAGCTGACAGGATTGTTAATTTCATGGGCAATGCCAGCTACCATCATGCCTAAGCTAGACATTTTTTCGCTTTGCACTAACTGAGTTTGGGTCTGCTGAAGCTCCTGTAGAGTCTGTTCTTGTTGAGTTGTTCGCTCTCTTAGTTGAGCTTCTGATATGCGCAGAGCCATCTCTGCTTGAGAGCGCTGTTGGTGTAGGGAAAGAGCAGCAGCAGCAGCCCTTAACAAATCTACCGCCGATGCGGACCATACTTGTGCCTCAGTGCAGTTCTCAAAGACAATCAAGCCAAAAAATTGCCCCCTAACTATTAGGGGTAAAACCAAAATAGCTAAAATCCCCTGGTGCTGTAAAATTAGCTTCTCTGGTTCTGGCAAGTCCTTAACCAGCCCCATAATTTTCTCACCCTGCGCCAATTTATCCTGCCAGTAAGGTAAAAATTGGTCATAGAGTAAAGACTCAGACTGAGGATTGTCCTTCTCAAAATTGAGAGCTGACCAATAACCGCACTGAGTTATTGACAGGTCACTCCCTGCATCAAAAGATTTCTTAAAAACACGAACTCGACTTGCTTGAGCAGATTCTCCCAGCATTTTGAGGATAGGCCGTTGACAGCTTTCATCACCAGGAAGTGCCAATAACTGGTTTTGAACTTCAACTAATGCTGCCAGATAACGCTCTCTTTCAGCCAAGGCTGATTGAACCTGATGGCGCTGACTAATGTCTGTTGCTACACCAATTATGCCAACCACCTGGTTATTATTGTCCCGTACCGGTGTTGCTCGGCTTTCATAGACAGAATCCTCAGCTTTGACCGTCCAGGCTCTTTCGTTTCCCTCTAGTACCTGACGTAGATTTTCTCTTGTCTGCCGTTCGCCGAAACACAGCTTGAAAACAGAGCGTCCTAGCAATCTGCTCTGTTCAAGACCCAAACGCTCTAGCCTTTTCCCCTCTACTAGGGTAATTTTACCTGTGCTATCTGTGGCGTAAAGAATAATCGGAGCTTGGGTTACAACCGTATGCAATCTTTTCCGGCTTTCCCTGAGGTCTGACTCTGCTAACTGACGCTCATTGATTTCGGCGTGCAGTATTTGATTAGCCTGGGCTAGTTGTTTGGTTCGTTCTTCAACCCGGTCTTCTAACTCTTCATTAGCTCGGCGTAAAGCTTCTTCTGCTTGTTTACGCTTAGTAACATCTTGAGCCAAAGAGGCAAAACCAACTATATTGCCCTGAGCGTCAATGAGAGGAGTATTGTACCAATCACAAAATATAATTTTGTTCTCTTTAGTGCGATGTTCGTTAGTGCAGCAACTGTCACCATTACAGACCAACAGGTTTCGCCAAACTGATTCAAACTGCTCTGCACAACATTGAGGCAATACCAGTTCAGCGGCATGACTTCCCAGGGCTTCGCTTTTGTCATAGCCAAAGATTACTTCAGCGGCGGGATTCCACTCCCTAACTCTACCTTCTACATCCCACTCAATTACTGCTAGGGGGGTTTGTTGTACGAGTAGGGATAACCTCTGCTGTGAGGTTTTCAATGCTTCGATTGTTTGCTGATGTTCTTTAACTTCCTTACCTAGGGCAAGATTAGCTGCTTCTAATTCAGCTGGACTAGGTAATGCCAAGGCTTTAGGAATAAGAGGCAGCATCTCTGAAGCGGTGTAGAGGGAGATAACAGCTGTAATCCCTTTCATCAAACCAGAGAGCCAATAATCTGGGTGCCAAAGGGTCCAAATTTCTAGCCAGTGACCAGTGCCACAGGATAAAATAAAAGCACTAAATAATAGAAAAAGCCCTGGAAAGGGTATATCCTTGCGCTGAGCGATAAAATAAGTCAGCATCAAGGGAATGGAGTAATAGGCAAGACCAATCAGAAAATCTGACCCAGCA
Organism: Coleofasciculaceae cyanobacterium; assembly: GCA_049683475.1. Classification (GTDB taxonomy): domain Bacteria; phylum Cyanobacteriota; class Cyanobacteriia; order Cyanobacteriales; family Coleofasciculaceae; genus JBAUJE01. The sequence continues at coordinate 30,939 of JBAUJE010000066.1, forward strand.
TGTAACCAGACTAGTTCTGGTTTCCAAAGGAAGCAATTCCCATGGGCCATGAAACTTCCTGAAAAAAAGTCCTTTAGAGGTTCGAGCATAAACTGCCAAATCTTGTCAAGGGTAAAAATGTCAACATTGGCATTTGTAAGTTAACCGAAGACAGGTATTTCTTGCGGTTTCTTTACAAAGAAAATAAATTATTACATGTCTTGCTGAGAAAAGTGTCAACGAGCGTGAGTTGGTTGACGTTTAAAGCGAGTATTAATACTAGCTTAACGAAGCATGAATAAACAGAGAAGGGTTTTCTTTCCTAATTTGATATACACTCTTACAATCTTAATTTACTGCTTTAAAAAACTTAACGTTACTGATGTTCGCTAGTTGATGGGTCAGTGGTCTGTAAAGTTGGAATTGAAACATTGAGAAAAGCCGTCATAGCATGGGATACAGTGGGATAGGAGAGGAGTTAACCGTTCTTTTGGCTCTTCAATCAACTTTGACGGTTTACTGTCAAACTAACTGTGAAACTGAGTTAAGGAATTAAAATTGATAATTATTGATTAATATTAAGTTGTGTCACAAGAAGCTAACTTAGTTTAATGAATGAGAAAACTTCAGATGCTGACAACCTCAATATCAGCCAAGTTCAGTATCCGGTAGAAAAGGTTATCGAAACACTGCGACAAGACTTACCAACTTTGTTTAAGCAGGATATCTCCTACGGGATTTACAGGCAAGATATTTACTTTCAAGATCCCGTCAACCAATTTAAAGGAAAATTAAACTACCGTATTATTTTTTGGACACTACGATTTCACGCTAGGTTATTCTTTCGAGAAATTTACTTTGACTTGCATCAGGTCAATCAAGTAGATGAGAATACCATTAAAGCTAATTGGACTGTGCGCGGAACCTTACGGGTTCCTTGGCAAGCAGAAATTTTCTTTGGCGGTGACTCTGCCTACAAACTTAGCCCAGAAAATCTAATTTATCAGCACATTGACACTTGGGATCGCAAGCCTAGTGAAGTTTTGCTACAGTTTTTTATTAGTAGAAAATAGAAAACTGTTTATCTCCCCCATCTCCCTCATCTCCCTCATCTCCCCCATCCCTCATCCTAGCAAGGGTAATGTTACTCTAAAAGTAGAGCCTTTTCCTACTTCACTTTCTATCTCAATCTTACCCTCATGTAAATCGACACAGCGTTTGACTATTGCGAGTCCTAGTCCAGTTCCTTGGATATTGCCAACATTACTGGCTCGCCGAAAAGACTCAAATAATTGCTTAACTTCTTGCTTAGGAATACCAATGCCTTGGTCTTGAATGCTAAAGATTACTGATTGAACGGTAAAGATTAAGTCGAACTGAACATTACCATCTTGAGGAGAATACTTAATGGCATTAGAGAGCAAGTTGGTGATGATGTGTCCTAGTAGTTTTTCGTCTAGCTTAACCAAACGACTCTCTCCTTGTAATGTAAAGTTAAGCTTCTGCCTGTTACCTGTAGCTACTTGCATATTTTCCACTAGCTCTTGACAAAAGACTACTATATTCATCTCCTCGGGATGACACTCTAGTTTGCCTGCTTCTGCTTTACCAATGGTTAGAACTTCATCTAAGAGCTGTGTCATTCTAGCTACAGCAATTTGAATGCGCTTAAAGTGATTTGTTTTTTTCTCCTCAGATAACTTGCCACTGTAGCGTTCTAGCAGTTCAGAAGAAGAAAGAATGGCGGTTAAAGGTGTGCGGAACTCGTGAGAAACTAAGGAGACGAAACCAGAGCGTAATTCACTTAGTTCTTTTTCCTTGGCTAGGGCTTTAATAATGTTTGCTTCTGCTTGTTTAAGTTTGCTGATGTCCCGTCCCGCGGCTTGATACTCAATTACATTACCTTGTCGATTGAACATTGCCCGATTTGTCCACTGCTGCCAGTGTATATCTCCTGATGAGAGAATTACCCTATGTTCATAGGTAATAATTGGTTGCTCTTGGCAAAGGGAATTAATTGCTTGGTTGATGACTTCTCGGTCTTCTGGGGATACCCTGGGCATAAAGCTATCACCCAATAGTTGCTCTTGTTTTTTACCAAAATAGCGACAATAGGCATCATTAACAAAAGTTAGGGTGCGATCAGGTTTGAATCGGCAAATTAGTTCAGTTTGATCTTCAACAATGGCGCGGTAGCGTGCTTCACTTTGCCTTAGTTTCTCGTCAGCTCGCTTGCGTTGAGTGATATCTTCTACCATTGCTAAATCATGGAGAGCCTTTCCTGTCTCGTTACGCAACACCATCAAGGTCAAATTCGCCCAGAGGATTTCTTGGTTCTTTTTCAGATAGCGCTTCTCTAAGCTAAAGCTATCAATTTTGCCGTTCCTAACCTCATCTAAAGAAGGAAGTTCTTTCTCTAAGTCCTCCGGATGAGTTATCTCTCGAAAGGTAAGCTCCATTAACTCGGACTCAGTGTAGCCTAGCATTTCATAAAAGGTTCGATTTACCCTGATGTAGCGATCATCTAAGCCGGTCAGAGTCATGCCAATTGGTGCTTGGTCGAAGACACGACGAAATTGCTCCTCACTATTGCGCAGCACTTCTTCGGTGTGTTGATGTTGAGCAATTTGTCTAGTTAATTCTTGATTTGTCTGTTGTAGCTCGATGGTACGTTCATGTACCCTTTTTTCTAGGGAAAGTTCCGACTGCTTACGGAAAGAGATGTCGCGACCTTCTGCCACTAGTAGTACGACTTTTCCAGTTTCGTCGGTAACTGGTTTGAGAGAGAAGTCAATGGTTACTACCGTTTTAGCGGGACTTAAAATATCTTCTTCATAACGGATTGTCTCACCTGCTGCCGCTAAAGCGATCGCCTCTTGCAAGCGTTGCTGAGTTTCAGCCGAAATTTGCCAACAGGGTATTTGCCAAAAGTAACGACCAACTATTTCCTCACGCTTTAGTTGGCAAAAGTCGATGGCAGTTTGGTTATCTTCGATGATTTTACCATCGGTGCTGAGAATACTAGCAAATTGAAAAGTTTGATTAAAAACGGCCCGAAATAGCCTCTCACTATCTTGCCGTTTTAACTCAGTTTGTTGGCGCAACAAAGCATTGGTAAAGATTTGACCGACAATCTTTAATAATCTTACTACCTCCTCAGACCAAATTTTTTCTTGCCGAAAAGCAGCAAAGCCAATGCAACCGAGTAGGGAGTTCTCCTCTACTATGGGTACAGCAATAAAGGATTTAGAACCTAAAGATTGCATGGCGATTTTTAGGTTAATCGCTTCCTCTGGTAATTCACCGAGATGAGAAACCTTAATCACCTCGCAGCTTTGAAGTTGTGCCAAACACCAAGGTAAACGCTCACTGGGAAACTGTTGCCATTCCTCAGGTAAGGGTTCAACTGTTGAGGTTTGCCATTGGTAGGCTATCTCTACTTGGGAGTAGTTCTCTCTAAATAGGGCAACATAGCTGCGATCGCAACCTACCTCTTCTCCAATAAATTGCAAAGCCTGACGGATACCGTTGTCAATTTCTTGACCAGAAAGGTTAATAAATTCTGTTGAGATGGTAGTGATTAGCTTTCCTAATTCAAGAGAATCTGGCTGTGGCTTCTCTTGTTGCTTAGTTGCTGTAATATCTTGAGCAATGGCGTAGAAGTCTCCGTCCTGATACCGTGATAGCTGCCAAGATAACCAGCGATAGCTTCCATCTTTGTGGCGATAGCGATTTTGATAGGTAACCAAGTCTTGCTCGAAGGAAAGTTTTGTCGCCAAAAAGGTGCTTTCCCTGTCCTCTGGATGAACAAACTCAATAGATGGTTGCGATCGCAACTCTTGCTCTGTCCAGCCTAATTCTGTCTGCCAAGCTTGGTTCAATTGCTTAAAGTATCCATCTTCTCCCTTAATGGAGCAGAGTTGAGGTGATAAGGCAAAAAACAGATCAAGAGGAGATTTTGTCTTGACAGGTTTTTTAATTGCTCTGGTTTCAGACTGAGGATTATTCATTGGTGTTGGTGTAATTGATTTTTGTCTTATCCAAAGCTTAATTAAAAGATAGCTCCCCGCTGCTTTAGATCTATTTTTATCTCCTCTGATAATCCTGAATTCCGACCAAAACGAGCACCTTGAACATTCGCTTGTTTCAAGTCAGTGCCAAACAGATTAGCCCCAATCAAATTAACATCTCTTAAGTCAGCACCACTAAGATTAGTGTGGCGTACCAAGGCAAAACTGAGATTGGCTCGAGCTAGATTAGCGTTACTCAAGTTAGCGCGACTCAAGCAAGCATTGGTGAGGTTAGCGTTGGCTAAGTTAGCGTTGTGGAGTGTGGCACAGTGCAAATTGGTTTTGTTGAGGTTTGCTCCCCTCAATTTTGCCCCACTCAAGTTGGCACTATCAAGGTTTACACCACTGAGGTTGGCAGCGTCAAGTTGGGTAGAGCATAAGTTTGCGCCTGTCAGATTAGCGTCCCTAAGGTCAGCTCTGGTGAGATTAGACTGCTTCAAAGAAACTTGCTGTAAATCAGCTAGAGACAAGGAAGCCTCCTTTAGATTAGAGTGGTTGACACTAGCACAGCAAAGATTGGCTCTATCTAGATCAGCTTGCTCTAGGTCAGCTTTCTGTAGTTTAGCACCCTGCAAATTGGTATCCTGCAAATCTGCCTGACGGAGGTTAGCACGCCGTAAATCGCTGCCCTTCAGGTTAGCACCGTTTAAACAAGCACCACTCAAGTCTGCAACAATCAACTCAGCACCTTGGAGGTTCGCCCCCCTTAAGTTAGCTTTACTCAATTTGGCCAAGCTCAGATCAGCTTGAGTTAAGTTCGTCCCGCTCAGATCAACTCCCCGTAGGTCAGAGTCACTCAGATTATTGCTGTGTAAATCAGCTCCCCGTAGCTGAGCCTCACGTAAATCAGCTCCTTTAGACTGGGGAAAGATGCGGTAGACATCGAGATCAATGACATTTTGGTGGTCGGGTTGAGAGTCTTTAACTTTGACTAGGTCGTATCGAACATTTTCTGTGTAAATAGCAAAGACGACATTAAATGTTTCCAAGAAATCGATAAACCATTTACATTCCCTTTCTGGAGAGTTTTCATAATAACTAATCAATTTAGCTAGGCAAATTTCTAAATGACTGCGAACATATTTACAAACTAAAATAATTTTAAGTAAGACAATAACAAGATCGAGGGGATTTTCTTGATTAATTAATAAAATGAATAACAATGAAGGTTCATGACCATCTTCAGTAGTTAAAAATTCTATCAACCTTCTGCCCGTTCGCAGTAGCAAGCCAAAACTTATGGTTTCTTGCTCATAATCTTTATAAAGTAAGTCAATTTTTTCTACAAGTTTATTCTTGAGAACTTCTTTGAATTGCTCATGTTCAACATCAAAAAGAAAATAATCTTTGAGACTTTGCTTAAAACTTAAGTAATCTAGACAACCAATTTGCTTATTTAAGCGATGGGCATAGCTAAATAATAGGCGTTTAGAGATAATTTTCTTAATTAAAAGTTCTACCCCGTTTTCTATTCTGGTAGGGTTGGTGTTTTTCTCTGCTTTGCCGTTGGGAGAATCACAGCGAACTGTATACATTGCCAGTTCAAAATTAAATGTCTCTTTTAACTGCGTTGAGATATTTTTAGCAATCTCTCTTTGCTCAATTGGGTTGCTAGAGTCTAGAGATTGAGAGGCTAACAGAAAATAGCTGTAACGGTGACTCCAATTGTCTCTTTCTTGAGATACATGCAGGGAAGCGTATAATTTGAGTTCCTGATAGTCATCACTATTAATGAAATTGTCTAGCCATTTCCTCAGATTCTGAAGATTTTGTGACAAAACATTTTTATGCGCAGCTGCCTCAGCAAGGGTCTGAATGAGTTTTTGTATATATTGATACTTTCTGCGAGAAACCCAGTTGTTGACCAGGATATAGCAAATTCTTTTGATAGTATTTCTAAACAGTTCTTCATCATTGTGAAGAATAATTTCAGATAAATCTTGATTTATCTTTGAAACTAGACTTAGATCACCAAGACTGAACAACTGTCTAAACTCTGACAATACTGTTTCTGGAGAATATTTTTTTACACTTGTTATAAAAACTTTATAAAGTGCTTCTTGGGCATGCTGAATACTTGGCTGTTGTAGTCGTTTAGCAGCAGCCAAAGCAGTTTCTTGATACTTATTTGCTAGAGTCTTCTCAGTCATTGCCCTTCCAAGAATTGAAACTACCCAGCCAACACTATCTTAGCAAATTTCTTTGATTTACTGTGAATTAGTAATTTCTGAAAAGTCATTGATTGTTGACCTTTAAATAAATTTAAAAGTTTGAATAAGTAGCTGTAAGAAACTACTTAGATTAATCTTGTCATCTCGATTTTAGATGAAGGGATTTTCCTCTCCTTGCAAAGTTGAGGCTTGCTGATTTACAATTCTGGATTTTAGATTTTAGATGAATGTCATTAACCTTTTGCTACCTAAGTTTAGAAAAAATAGGCAACGATACTCATGCATATTCAGGCAAAAGCATCAATAAAAATCGATTGGTTTATTTTCTCCCCCGATGCAGTCTTGCAACCGAACAGCGGCGATCAGCCACTAATCTAAATATTCCCTCAACGCTTTCTTAAGCTACAGAGCTCTTAGAAAATTAGGGTTGAATTAGTATAGGCTGGTTGCTAATTCGGTGGTGCAGATTTTGTTCCTTTGAAAAGCTGTAATTATAACACAGATAAGTAGTCTAATGTTGTAGTCTATACACAAACAATTATGGTCAATGCATCAATTCCAGGCATAATTGGCGAAAATGCTCACCACGATGCTCAAAGCTCTGGTATTGATCGAAGCTAGCGCAAGCCGGTGAGAGCAAGACAACCTGAGCATGATACTTTTGGGCTAATTGTAAAGCTCTTGGCACGGCCTTTTCTAGGATTTCTACTATCTCATAAGAACCATAGCCCACTTGCTCTAAACGCTGGGCAAAGCTAGGTGCAGCCTCACCAATTAAAAGGACTGCTGCGGCTTTAGCTTGAATGGTTTTTAGCCAGGTAGTATCATCGCCAGCTTTCCCCTGTCCACCAGCAATTAAGATAGCAGGACTGTCTACAGCAGCTAATCCCACTTGTGCTGCGTCATAGTTGGTGGCTTTACTATCGTTAATGAAATTTATGCTTTGCCAACTGATAACCTGTTCTAGGCGATGGGGAACACCAGGAAAATCAGCAATAGCTTGAGCGATCGCTTCAGGCTCAATTTCTGCCAACTGTGCTACTGCTACTGCCATCAGCAAATTTTGGTAGTTGTGTTCTCCGACCATACGTAATGATGCCACGGGCAAAATTTTCTGGGAGTTCACGATGACCCAACCGTTTTCAAGATAAACCCAGGGTTGAAAGTCCGCTTCACCTCCAGCACCTCGAACACTCGTCCAGTAGGCATCCGGCCAATGTTTCTTACCCAACTGGCGCAAATAAGGGTCATCTCCGTTAAATACTTGCAGTTTGGAGCGTTGTAGGAGAGAGGCTTTAATAGTGTAATAGTTTTCCAGACTTTTGTGACGTTCTAAGTGATCTGGGGTAAAAGTGGTCCAGACACCAATCTGAGGGGCAAGTTCCTGGGAGGATTCAATTTGGTAACTACTGATTTCGGCAATTACCCAATCTCGTTTTTCTTCTTTCCTACCCAAGGCCAATTCGCAGGCAGCATGACCGATATTACCGCAAGCAGGAGCCTGGAAACCAGCTGTTTGAAAGATAGCAGCAATCAAGGCTGTCGTAGTAGTTTTACCATTGGTGCCGGTAATGCCTACCCAAGGAGATGAATTTAGATAACGCCAAGCTAGTTCTAATTCACCAATTGTGTCGATGCCTTTGCTTCTCGCTTCCTGCAATATGGGAATATCCCAAGGTACACCAGGACTAACCACTATCAGTTCTGGTAAATCTGGGGAGTCAAGAGTGGGATAATCACCTAGCTTAACGGTAATTCCCTCAGCCGCCAGGGTCTGTTGTTGTTTTTGCAATACTTCAGAAATATTGCGATCGCTTACCATCACCTGCCAACCTGACTGTTTGAGCAGCCGTGCAGCAGCAATTCCAGATCTTCCCAGACCAATTATCTGAGCGTTGGGCATATAAATTTCTAACTCTTAATTGTAGCCTACATTATCTGTCAATAGGGCTACTTGCAGTAAGTGGGGAGAGGTTACTCGAATTTTGGATTTCTATTACACTATTTTAAGCTTGACATGCCACTACAAGATCGCGATCGCACTAGAATCCCCCGTCTTTTAAGCGGGGGAGGGTTAAAATGCTTTTAACTTATCCAAAATTTGCTCTAACTGGGTAACTAAATTAGGGGCAGCCTCAAAATTATTAGTTTTGAGCTGCTCATGTAGTTGGTTAGCTAAATCTGACATACTTTGCACTGCGACTGAAGCACTAGCACCTTTGATTTGGTGGGCTTTATTGGCTAGAGTATTCCAGTCTTGAACTGTCAAAGCTTGCTTCGCCTCAGCTAATATTGTTTCCCCGTCTCGGACAAATTCCCGCACTAGTTCTAGTTGAAAAGAAGCATCGCCTTGGGAAATTTCCTGGAGGCGATACCAATCTACTAAATCAGAGGAAAACTCAGGAAGCGATGCTAAAATTTGAGCTGTCTGGGAAGAGAATTCACGGTCATTTTCTTCCCCCACATCTCCCTCAATTTTCGATGACCATTTTTGTAGCATCGGACCTAAGTCTTTGACCATTACTGGCTTACTTAAATAGTCATCCATTCCAGCATCTAAGCACTTTTGCCGATCTTCTGTCATCGCATAGGCTGTCATGCCAATCACTACAGTATGATGAGTTTCCCGTTGTCGCAAAATTTCTGTTGCCTTATAGCCGTCCATGACTGGCATCTGACAATCCATCAGCACGATATCATAGTCTTGCTCTGCCAATTTATCCAAAGCTTTTTGACCATTACCAGCAGAATCTGCTTGGTAACCTAACAGTCCCACCTGACGACGTGCTAATTTCAGGTTGACTGGGGTATCTTCTACTAGGAGGATTTTTAGATTTTTTCTTGGTTGTGAGCCAGAAGTTGATTTTTCTTTCCTCACCCATTGCTCTTGAACAACAGGCGATCGCTCTTGGGGAACCAGAACCTTAACTAGGGATTGCAGCAATCTTGATTCTTTGACAGGCTTGACTAAATAGTCAGAAAAACCGCTTCTGAGTAAAGGTTCTCCTGTATCAGCCGCATGCATAGAAGTCATCAAAACTAACTTTGTCTGAGCCCACTGTGGTTCTGTTAAAATTAGTCTTCCCAAGGTTGACCCGTCTATTTTAGGCATTTTCATGTCTAGCAGAGCAACATCGTAGGGTTTTCCGGCTTCCGCTGCTGCTTGCAAGATATGAAGGGCTGCTACGCCGTTTTCTGCTTCATCTACTTCTATTCCCCTGGCCATTAGTTGATGCTGGACAATTTGGCGATTGACGGCCCGATCATCAACTACTAACACCTTTTTCCCTCTCAAGACTTCCGGGGAAACGGGGACACCTGGGGCAATTCGGGCAGTTGGTTCGTCCTCAGGTTGAGTAGCTAGTTTACCAAATTTAGCAGTAAACCAAAAAGTAGAACCAACCCCTAGTTGACTTTCTACACCAATTTCACCCCCCATGATTTGTACTAGTTGCTTACAAATTGCTAAACCCAAGCCAGTTCCTGTAAACTGACGAGTTGTAGAGTTATCTACTTGAGAGAAGGACTGAAATAGCTTTTTCTGGTCTTCTGTGGCAATACCAATACCAGTATCTTGGACAAAAAATCGTAACTTAACTTCTTGTTCGTTATCCGTTTGCTTACTAAGAGAAACCCGAATTAGGACTTCCCCCTTATCGGTAAATTTAATGGCATTTCCTACCAAATTAGTAAGAATTTGCCGTAGACGGCCGGCATCTCCAATTAGTTGTCGCGGTACATCTTTTTCTACTAACAAACATAATTCTACATCTTTATCACCAGCTTGGGCACCGCATAAATCCAAGACATCTTCTAGACAATGGTTGAGTTCAAGCTCGTTACTATCAAGACGCATTTCCCCTGCTTCTAATTTGGAAAAGTCAAGAACATCATTAATTACAGTTAGTAGATGCTCGCCACTTACTTGCAGGGTTTGTACAAAGTCGAGTTGCTGGGAAGTAAGGTTAGTTGTGAGCAGTAGTTCACTCATACCCAGTACGCCATTCATGGGGGTGCGGATTTCATGACTCATGTTGGCTAAGAACTGAGATTTTGCCCTAGCTGCTTCTAAGGCTGCTTCTCGCGCTTCAACTAATTGATTTTCATAATGTTTGCGTTCAGTAATGTCTCGATTAACTCCGATGGTGGCTACTATTTCACCGCTTTCACTACGTAGAGGAGCAATAACCGTTTCGCAGATACCCTGGCTACCATCTTGGTGAATAAATTCTAGTTCTCCACTCCAGCGCCCATCACCAATCACGGTATCTAGCATGCGCTTGGTTAGGATGTTTTTTCCTTTTTGTTGGTAAATAATACTGGCATTTTTGCCTATTACCTCTGCCTTTTTATAACCAAATATTCTTTCAGCGGCTGGGTTCCAATCAGTGATGTGACCAGCCAAATTGGTAATAATTACACCATCATAAATTGTTTCAAACATGAGTGCTTGTCTGCGCAGCACAGCTTCTGCTCTTTTTCGTGCTGAAATATCTTGAATTAAGCAAACAATTCCCTCAGTCTCACCTGCTGCGTTTTCCATAATTGATGCAGCGACAGAAACAGCAAGTGTTCTACCCTCTTTAGTCAAAAAGCGGCTTTCTTGTCTAGTCAGAAAACTACGATTGCTCTGGTTTTTATTTGTTAACAAATCAGAAATATCTGTGACAATACCTTGGTTAAATAAGATATTTAATGATTGATTAAATAGTTCATTGGTTTGATAGCCTGATAGCAAAACAGTCGCTTCATTAAAACTCTGAATTCTCAGGTCTTTATTAAGAACAATCAGAGAATCACTCAACGCTCTGATAATATTATCCAGATAGGACTTAGAGACTGTCGTTTCTTGTAGCTTGCTAACCATATGGTTAAAGGCATTGGCTAAAACGGCTAACTCATCGTTAGTTTTTATCTGCACCTTCGTATTAAACTTACCACCACCAATGGCAACCGCTGCATCTTTAATTGTGATAATTGGCTTAGTTATTTTTTCTGCTAAGATTAGTCCTAGGGTGATTGAGATGATAATAACAGCCACTACTGCCGCCAGATTAATAGCCTGAGAATATGTAGCACTACGATTAGCATTAGCATTTTTGATTTCAAGAGCTTCTAGGTTAGAGTTTAAAGCTTTGTCAATTACTTTGAGAAATTCTTCTTCTACTTTCTCAAATTCTTGACGCTTAATAATTATTTCATCACCTTGAATTCCTTGAGTTTTTAAGGCTAAAATTTCCTGACCAATTTTCTCTAGTTTGCTTTTACCTTGGATAAGTTGATTATAAATATCTTTTCTGCTTTGACCCTCAGCTAATATTTCTAATTTTTCTAAGCCTGCTTCTAAGTCTTCTGTTGCTTCCTTAAAGTCATCTTCTTTTTCTTCTTGCTCATCTTCTAATTCTTTTTCTACCTTAGTAACTTGATCTGAATTTGTTGCTTCTGACTGAATTACGGCATAACTATAGGTTTCAGCCATCATCCTCAAAGAAGCAGATTTTATTTGATCTAGGGCAATTAATTCAGGAGCTGTTCTCTCTGTGATAGTGTTGAACTGTTTATTAACATTTTTGCCTGTTTGAATATTAATAAATCCTAAGACCGCCACCAACGATGCTACTCCCAAAAAACCTGAGATAAACTTTGTCTTTAGTTCCATTGGCTACTCCTTTTTGAGTTAAGTCAATTCTTGAAAAATTTGGTTATTCGTTGAGACAGGCAAGTAGTTAGGGTTCTGAACTAGAATTGTCTAGTCTTCAATTAATTTACGGCAGTTCTTTACCGAACTAAATCAAATACCTTGACTTGCAGTTGCTCGTGTGCTAACCGATTTTATTTCCTAGTTACATTTTTTTAGGTTGTAAGGTTAATAAGACTTACACAGTGAAAGGGAAAAATCATAGTTCTAGGTTATGGGGTTTGCCCAGCATTTGCCGTTAGGGCATAGGGAGAACAGGGAACTCTTAACTGAGGATTACAGCGATTCTGAATGTCTTAGGACTTACGTCCTAATTAAGTAGAAATGACACCTCATCGGTTTCTGTTTTCTTGTCAGAAACAATAATATTTACACCCTAGAATTGCAGTTGTCCGGAAGCTTTAGCTTGTATATCTCTTTCACAGACAGGTTTTTGGGTCTTGGCAGAGTTGCCAGAATTAAAACTAGAACTGACCAAAATGAGGCATTTTAGACCTTAAAAAAGAAATGCATTGACAAAGTTTTTCCTAAACTTCAAGAAAACTTTAAATATAGTTATATATATATTTACCTAAAATTAACTGAACCTTTAAGTAGAAGCCTTAAGTTATGAAAGTGATGAGAACAGTAAGCAAACACCATAAAAATTGAGAGCTTAGCCCGGTTTTTGTCAAATTTAGACAAAAATCATCCCTGACAACTAACTTCCTAAAATTGGAATATTTTTCAGCCAATTTTTATAAGTTGCAACCTAGGACTGAAATGCTTATCAACTGGTTGTTGTTAAGCTTGTCCTTTGCTGATAGGGACTAAACAAACAAATGATGCTCTGATCTAAACTTCAGCAGAATTTGTTGCTCCTATATTACTGCTATCTCAATTTTGCAATTTACCGAAGGACTGAATTTCATGAGTGATTTTGTTGCAGCATCAGAAGGCGATTTTATTTTAGGTAGTGCCGAATCTGATAATATCTCCGGTAGTCCTGAGTTCGATATACTCGAAGGTTTAGATGGTTCTGATCAGATTTTCGGTAGCGAAGGATTTAACATCCTAGGAGGAGGCGAAGGTGATGACCTCATCTACGGTGGTTCTCAGGACGATGTTATTTTTGGTGATGCTGGTAATGACACAATCTATGCTTCTGAGGGCAATAACAATGTTTTTGGTGGCGAAGGGGATGACACCATTTACACTGGTTCTGGCAACGATTTGATCTCTGGTGGCCCCGGCAGTGATACTATCTGGCTAGGTGGTGGTCAAGATATAGTTGTTTTGGTCGAAGGCGAGGGATTTGATACTATTAACAACTTCCAGCTTGGTCAAACTACCTTCTCTGTTAGTGAACCCTCTAGCTTGAGCTTTGCTGACGGTGCCAATGGTGCTGAAATTTATCAAGGTAGTGACCTCCTGGCTGTTGTTAGCTCACAGTCTGCTAGCTTGATTGAGACAAATGCTGCTGATATTTTTGTGGCATAGAGCAGAAAAATAATTGACCTTAACTTAACCTTTGAGCAAGCTGTTAATTAACAGTCAGCAATTTTACCTGAGTCCGCAGTCTCTCATGGCAGAAGCAGCGGACTTTTCGTTTCAGTTATGGTTTGAGCTAAAATAACCTAGCCCTTGAAACAGTTGGGAACTATCCGATCTGCTGAAGGCTGGCAGGTAAACTGTTGACATTAATTCTGCCCCTAATCCCTAAACTATGCCTAAATTTTTACTGGAAGTCGGTACAGAAGAATTACCCGCAGATTTTATTGATAGCGCGATCGCTCAATTGCAAAACCTGATTCCCTCTAGCCTAGAGGAACAATTTCTCGTACCCCAGACAATTGAGGTTTACGGCACTCCGCGACGTTTAGCTATCCTACTCCATGAGCTGCCAGCGCAACAGCCAGACAGAGAAGAAGAAGTGAAAGGCCCACCAGCTAAGGCAGCATTTAAGGATGGCAAACCGACTAAAGCAGCAGAAGGCTTTGCTAGAAAGCAAGGGGTGACCTTAGAGTCTTTAGAGGTAAGAGATACGGATAAGGGCGAATTTGTCTTTGTTCTCAAAAAAATAGTTGGTCGTCCAAGCCAGGAAATTTTAAGCGAATTAATTCCCCAGTGGATTTTTGGCTTGGAAGGTAGGCGTTTTATGCGCTGGGGAGATGGTGACTTGAGGTTTCCTCGACCTATTCGCTGGCTGGTAGCTCTTTTGGATGAGGTGATATTACCCATAGAACTGGAAAATGGTTCTGAGACAATTAGCAGCGATCGCCTCACTCACGGTCATCGTATCTTGCATCCCCAACCAGTAGAAATTCCCCAAGCAGCTGATTATGTCGATTGTTTGCGCAACGCCTCCGTTATAGTGGCAGTGCAGGAACGTCTAGAGAAAATTAAAGAGCAAGTAAAATCAGCGGCGGCTAAGTTAGATGGTTATGTACCACTTTATCCAGATTTGTATGCAGAGGTAACGAACCTAGTAGAATGGCCAACGGCGGTAGTTGGCAAATTTGATAAGGAGTTCTTAATTCTCCCCCCAGAAGTTGTAACCACAGTGATGGTAACTCACCAGCGCTACTTCCCAGTTTTTCAAGATGAGAAAGCTACAGAGTTAATTCCTAATTTCATTACTATTTCTAACGGCAATCCCAATAAGTCTGAGATTATTGCCGCCGGAAATGAACGGGTAATTAAAGCACGCTTAGCCGATGGTCAGTTTTTCTATAAAGCTGATTTAAACTCTCCCCTAGAAAGTTACTTGCCTGAACTAGAGAAAGTCACGTTTCAAGATAAGTTAGGTTCAGTACGGGAGAAAGTAGCAAGAATTGAGAAAGTTGCTTATCAAATTGCTGAACAACTAGCTGTTTCTGATCAACAGCGTACCAATATTTTACGAGCAGCTTTGCTTTGTAAGGCTGATCTTGTTACTCAAATGGTCTACGAATTTCCCGAATTGCAAGGGATAATGGGACAGAAATACGCTGCTGCTAGTGGCGAATCTGAGGAAGTAGCAACGGCAATTTCTGAGCATTATTTACCCAGGGGAGCCACTGATATTTTACCCCAAACCCTGACAGGGCAAGTAGTTGGTTTAGCCGACAGACTAGATACCTTAGTCAGTATTTTTGGCTTGGGAATGCGACCAACAGGTTCTTCTGACCCCTTTGCTTTGCGCCGTGCAGCTAATGCGGTGGTTAATATTATTTGGGAGGCAGATTTGCCTCTAAGTTTACATCAACTACTACAAGATATTTCTGCTGATTTTGTTGCCAGTTTTGCCGATAAAACTTCGCCACAAGAAGCATTAGAAGAGTCTTTTTTGCAACGCCTTCGTACTCTCTTGCAAGAGGAAAGAAATGTTGATTACGATTTGGTTAATGCTGTTTTAGGGGAAAATGACCCTGAGTATGCCCAACGAGCTTTAGAAGACTTATTAGATGTACGCGATCGCGCCCTGTTCCTTCAGTCCATTCGCGATAATGGTACTTTGGCAGAAATTTACGAAACTGTTAATCGTTCTGCCCGTTTAGCAGAAAAAGGAGACTTAGATACTAGTGAGTTAGAACCGACTGCGGTGGTTAAACCTGAACTGTTCGAGAAGTCCTCAGAACAGGCATTCTACGATGCTTTAGTAAAGTTAGTACCAAAAACCAAAGCAGCGCAAGAGGAGCGAAATTATCAGAAATTAGTAGAAGCAATCAAGGAAATTTCTCCTAAAGTTAGGGAATTCTTTGACGGAGAACAAAGCGTTTTAGTCATGGACTCCAACCCCGAAATTAAGAGTAACCGTCTTAATCTTTTGGCATTGATGCGTAATCATGCTCGTGTTTTGGGGGACTTTGGTTTAATTGTTAAGAGTTAGTGGGAATAGGACTTACGCACTCAGACATTAAGAATCGCTGTAACCCTCAGTTAAGAGTTCCCTAGAATTGATGGTGAAATATTATCAGCGCGTCTTAAATAAAGTTGGTCGCTCAGAAGCCATACGTCATACCCAATTAGAGATGTTAGCAAGTAATCAATACCAGCATCCCTTTGACCACTAGGTTATTTTACTGAGAAGATACCCATCAAGTATTCCTTAATTGGGTAATATCCCCTATCTAAGATTGGGTAAGATCGGGTGCTTTTCCCCTAGTATCAAGCGATCCCCCCTGTCACAATAGAGATATAGAACTCACTTGCGCTTCCAGCCAAGCTTTCAAATATGGATTATCTCTACTTCCTAGCAAATGCGAGTCTGACTCTGCGAGTGGTCGAGTACCTTAACTCACAAAACCAGCTACCTACTCAATTTCTAACGGTAATTCACCAGATTGACGGTTGGATTGTCAAGGTCAAAATGAGGAGTCCTTTGACACCTCACGAACATGGGGATTTCCGAGCCTACATGAATGAGTTGGGAATTCCTTACGATCCAGAAATTCGTCTACAAATGGCACTATGGAGCCTGGAGACAGGACAGTCACCTATCGATGTTATGCGCCGCTATCAAGTTGCCGTTGTTTCTCATGGCAAGCCTGATCGGAGTGATATTGAAGCTTTTCGCGAACAGTTTACCATGGGCCTGGGATACTGCCCAGAAACCTTGGCTTAGGAATTTTCTCAGTTGTGCCTTTGAGTTTTATTTTTGTACCAACTCTGCTTCTTTCCAAAATTGAATTGTGAGTTTATAGCTGTACTGAAGACGCTACTGTAAACTTTTCGTTTTGGACAATTGGTTAATTAACCTGAACCGTAGATGAATCATCTTATCGATGTAATCTGCGGTTTATTTTCTGGGGATATCAATCAAAAGCTAATTGAATATAGTCTTGTAAGATAAGCTGATGTCCTGCTACTAGTACTGGTTGACCTAGCTCAACAGAAGAAACGGGTAAAGGTTGGCTCGTAGCTGTCAGAGAAGTTGAATGTATTTGCTGATATCTAACTAGAGCAACATCGAACTGACAGGGAAAATCTTGTTTTTCTGGGTGTTGGGCTAAAAATAGTCGAGCTGTTTGCTTGAGTTTAGCTTGCTTGGCTAGGGTAATTGCCATCAGACCATCAGCATCCCAGTTTCCCCGGCTACGGGTTTTGACCTCAACAAATGCTAGAATTTTTTCCTCGGATTGAGCTAGATATCCTTGGGCAATTAGGTCAATTTCTCCCCACCGACAACGCCAACGACAGTGTAAGATTTCCCAGTTTTGTTGATTTAACCACCTAGCAACTAGCGTTTCTCCTAGTTCTCCTATCTGTTGATTTAATTGAGAATTCACGAGTTTTTCTTACCTCAGGGAATGATAATTAGTTTAAGAGATTAATGATATTTCAAAAAGACTTTCACCTGTAAGACGATGAGGCAGTTCAATGACTAATTCTTATCGTGACCCCATTTCAGATGTTCCCTAAATAACCTAAAGACAAAATATCCAAGTGAGCGAGATATTCCACCTCCAGAACACTTGAGAGGATTTTATTGTCAAGCTCTGTGGATAGAGGCTCTCTACATCGACCAATTCCGCATTCACGAAAGGCATTGCTATTCGTACATTGACGAGCGTTGGCATCATGAGTTACTTGTTCCTTGAACAGGAAACGATAGAAAAGCAATTAATCTTTGATACAGAACGCGATCGCCAATTAGGGACTGCTGAATAAAGCTGAAACTCTTGACTTACAACTCATTACTCATTACTCATGGAACCTCACCAAAAAACTTTTTCAGTAAACCCCAATTAATAAGAGCCATAACTAACGGTAAAAATAGGAAAATTGCAGCTTTCTATCTAACTCTTTGATTCTCTGTTTAGCGTTGTAAAATTCCTCACAATACTCTTGTCTCTTGCCGGCATTAGTAGCAGGATCAGCTTTTTTCCACAGTTCTAAAAAACAACGACATTGTTTTTCCCATATCACTCTCTCCATGCAAGCGGCTGCTGCTTTAATTAATTCAATGCCACGGTAATCGCCATCAGGTAAAATTTCCTTCTCTCCTTTCTCATCTAAATGAAATAGGTGAGCTACTTGCTTCATTTGCTCAGGAAATTCTAAGCTACAGTCTTGGAGTTCTGAAATTAAAGGATCTGGTGTTTCACCTTGGTGCTGAGTTAAGGTGGGTTGCAGTTTGAGAATCTGTTGCCACAAAAAGCGATGGGGAGGCAAGCTAAAAATTAAATCTTTTGCTTCTAGGGCATCAATAATTGCCTGTCGATATTCTGGGTAATGCAGATAAATACTCAAAAGTAAAGATTCCGATTTTTCAAGTAGGCTATGTTCAGAACTAGAAATAAAGGTAAGAGGCGATTTTTGGTCCTTACTTTTCGCTGAACGCAACTGCGGTTTTTTGAGCTGTGCTAACAAATTGCTGGCATACATAGACACCAGTCGAGAGTCCCCTTGACTGAGTAGTTGAGCACAGTAATTAACATAATGGGGACGTACTGTAGAATCTTGTAGTTGATTGAGTAATTTCAGCATTTGGTTGGCAACTTGCTGAAACTGGAAAGAATCGCTGGTATCTTTACCAATTAGGAGTTGATTAAGTTGCCAATCTAGCCACAAGGGAGCTGTGTTTAGCAGCTGTCTATATTTTGCCGAGGCATCGCTATGTTCTTGGAGAAATTGATCAGCATCTTTGCCTTCTGGTAGATTGATAACCCGTAACTGAATAAGTCCTTTATAGGCTAAATCGGCAGTTTCTCCAATTACTCGTTCTGCGGCATTAGTACCAGCCTTGTCGGCATCAAAGTTCAGTACAATCTGCTTAGATTCGGTGTAGCGTAGTAGCTGCCTTACTTGCTCTTTGCTCAAAGCTGTACCCAAGGAGGCAACTACATTAGTAATACCAGCAGCATGAAGGGCAATTACATCAAAATAGCCCTCGACCACTACTGCTTGGTCTTCCTTGCTAATAGCATTACGGGCTTTATCTAGGGCAAATAAGGTTTTGCTTTTATCAAAGAGGGGAGTCTCTGGTGAGTTAAGATATTTAGGTTGCTCTTGGTCGTTGAGTGTGCGACCACCAAAAGCAATTACTCTGCCTTGATAATCATTAATGGGAATCATCAAGCGATCGCGAAAGGCATCATAGTAACCATTGCCTGATCTGCGTACTTTAATTAATCCTGCTTGCTTGACCAATGCGGAGGGCTTATTTTTCTGTTCTACTAAGTATCTGTAAACAGTATCCCAACCCCCTGGTGCATAACCTAGTTGGAATTGCGAAATCGTTTTCTCACTGAGACGGCGTTGGGATAGCAAATAGTCAAGGGCTACTTGCCCCTGGGGTCTTCGTAGTGCATGCTGGTAGAAAGCTGCTGCTAGGGCTAGAATCTCATAAAGTTGCTCCCGCTCTGATAACTGGCGCTGTAATTCTTGCCGTTGTTCCGGCTCTAAGGTTTGTACTGGTACTTGATAACGTTGTGCCAAAGCAAAGACAACTTCAGCAAAGGATGTTTTCCCCACCTCCATGAGGAACTTAATGGCATTACCACCGGAACCGCAGCCAAAGCAGTGGTACAGCTGTTTGCCAGAGTTGACGGTGAAGCTGGGTGACTTTTCCTCGTGGAAGGGGCACAAGCCTACATACTCTTTACCCCGCTTGCGTAGAACAACGTGCTCAGAGATAACATCGACAATGTCTACCCTCTGCTTAACCTCTTCTATTGTCTCTGGATGCAGGCGTGGTATTTCCACAAAAAAGTCAAAGTAATTAACGGCGTAATTTATTGTAATGTAAACTAATATTCCTAGTCTCTAAGTGTTTTTACCACTTTAGTTGGCTTGAATTGAATAATTGTTTACCAAAGCACAGATTATCTTTAATCTTATTTGGGTTAAATAAGTTGCAAGTTTTAAGTTATTGTTGTTGGTTTAATAGGATTTGTTTCAGGAACAAAAATATTTTTATTTTGCCAATAGTTGCATTTGTCTGCTATTAAAGAAAAAGTAAAAAGTGACAGCGAGGGCTGAGCAAAGCGCTGAGGGAAAGAGCATCATATGGGACGGATATTTATTTCAGCGGGTCACGGCGGTTTAGAAGAAGGCGGTCGCGACTTGGGGGCGATCGCTGGTGGCACGACTGAAGCCCAAGAAATGATCTTACTACGTGACCAGATAGTACCGGAGCTGCGATCGCGTGGTTTTGAAGTATTATCTGTCCCCGATGACCTAAGTGCAAGACAAACCATTGAATGGATTAATATCCGTGGACGTCCTGGCGATGTAGCCCTCGAAATAGGTACAGGCTTTTATTCCAATCCTAACTTGCGGGGAGCCAGTGTTATCTACATTGCCAACAATACTGAGCGTAAAAGACATGCAGAACTGATGTTGCTAGCTCTCCTGCGACGTTTGCCCCAACTACCCAACCAAGGAACTAAAGAAGATACAATCGGCATTGGTCGCGTCGCCTTCAGCCGTGACACCACAATTCCTTCCCTGAGTATGGAGGTAGGTTACCTCAGTAATCCAGAAGACCGAGCCTTAATCCAGGCTCGCCGCCGTGACATGGCTTTAGGTATTGCAGATGGACTAGCAGCTTGGAGTCGTACTGTATCTAGCCCTGAGGTGATAGATGGCTCCGGAAGCTATCCTCCTATTAACATCAAAATCAATAATCAAGTATACGGTGAAAAAGGCATCATCATTAATAGTAACGCCTACATTCCCATTGACTTAGTAGACCAGCTCGGAGTTAATTTAATTAACGTTCCTAATGTGCGCCGCGTCCAATACAACGGTGTGGTTTATGTCAAAGCAATTGAGCTACGGGACTTCAATATTTCTGTTGGTTGGGAAAGTAGTACCCGCAGCGTAATTTTGCGCTCCATTTTGAGAATCTGTCCCGGTGACCTTGATCGGATTATGGGCCATGGCAATACCTCGGAAGTACAACTGATGATGTTCCTCAAAGCTAATAACGAGGATGCTCTTAGGCAGTTTCCTGACTTACCCAAACTTTATCGAGAAGAAGCAGCAATTGAAGGCATTAACTATGACATCGCCTTTTCTCAAGCGATGCTAGAAACAAATTTTCTGCGTTTTAGTAGTAGCCTAAAAGCTGGTCAAAATAACTTCGGCGATGTAGGTGCTGTAGGTGGTAGTTCAGAAGGAGCAAGTTTTCCCAGTGCCAGACTCGGTATTCGCGCCCATATCCAGATGTTGAAAGCTTACGCTAGTTTAGAACCATTAGTACAAGAACAAGTTGCCCCTCGCTTTGGTCAGGTAACTCGCGGCATTGCCCCTCTAGTTGAGCAGTTGAGTGGACGCTGGGCAGCTGACCTAAATTATGGCAAGGAGATTTTAGCTTTAGTCAGGAGACTATACGAGTCAGCGAAATTACTTTAGGGGAAGATAGGGAGATGGGGAGGTATTTGACATACTCCCCGGCGTGTTCGCACAGCGTTGCCGCAGGCTACGCACGGGGATTCTTTACACCTCAATGGGTCGTGCTACCAAAGTAGTCTTACAGTCCCTCCGTGTACATTTAGGCACGTTTAAATCTTCTAAAACAATGGTTTGGTTTTCACTCACTATTTTAGTTGACAGTTTGTGCAGGAAGTTTTTACGGGTATCAGCTATTTGATTGTGCCGTTTAGCTATTTGAATTCGAGTTTTATTTCGCCGTTTTGAGTCTTTTTCTTGGCGTGCTAACTTTCGCTGAAGCTTGCGTATCTTACGGTTTAAGTATTTGTAGTAAGGGCTAAAGCTTTTACTACCATCACTCATTACGGCAAAGGTCTTAATCCCTAAATCAATACCGATGCTTTGGTTTTTAGCCTCAATATTGATGGGATTAACTTCAACAACAAAACTTAGGAAATAGCGGTTGGCACAATCTTTGATAATTGTTGCCGAGCTTGGCTGTGAGGGGAGCATCAACGACCAAATTGGCTTAACAACACCAATTTTTGCCAGGTAAACTCCATTGCCCTTAATTGAAAAGCCACCACGAGTTAATCTTGCTGACTGGCTGTTTGTGCGTTTTTTGAATTTGGGATAACCAGCTTTGCGTCCCTTTCTTTCACTAATTAAATACATCAAGAATCAAGAAAAGCCGTCGTAGAACGACGGGGCTTGAATCCCATTATTTTTGGTCAAGCTGCCCAATCTTTACACAGTAATTCGGCTTGTTGCAGTACTGTTAAGGTGGCTTTTTCCTGCTTATCGGGGGGATAGCCATACTTGCGTAGCAGGCGTTTAACGATGGTTC
>JBAUJE010000067.1:0-1644 GCA_049683475.1 Coleofasciculaceae cyanobacterium
CAAATTTGTCACAACCAAAGGAAGATGAAAAAAGCCTCTTAAAGAGGTAAACTGTCTGGCAGAGCCAACCTTAATCTGTGGAGGAAAGGGAGATGAGTGTTGGGAAACGACTACAGGCTGCCATCAAAAATCTCGAAGGAAAGTTAGAGGAAGCGGTAGGGGCCCTGACAGGTAACCGCCGATTAAAAGCAGAAGGTCAACTCAAGCAGACCGAAGCAAGAGCTCAACAGGCAAAAGAAAATGTCAAAGACCGTGCCAAGCGCTGGATAGACCGAACTTAGCTGCTACTGGTTAGAACACCAGGGTGATAGGCATTAGATTCTTGAGTTTTCTATCCCCGTTTTCGGGCTTTATATATAATGGGCGTTACCGCCTGCGGCTTAACCAGAACTGACATTAATTAGAATAGAGTTAGAAGCTGCACTCAAAATCGGGGGTAAGTTTAGTGTTGGGTCGAAGGAAAGTTTACTTAGTGCTGCTAGTTATGCTAGCGGTTAGTTTGGGTGCTTGCAAAGATACTAGTAATCTTCCAGAACTAAAACCAACTAACCAGCCAAGAGAAAAAACTGCCCAGAATAAAACACCTACTGGGGAATTGCCTCAAACAGCAAACCAGGAAAAACCCCCACCTGAGACTGTCGCTTCAGCTACCAAAGGAGAAAGAAAAGGCTACAAACCTATTTCCTTAACCAAAATAGAAGATAGAACCACTTTTATTGGCAAAAAACCGAAAGAAATTGCCCTCTTATCCTTTGGTAATACTGATTCAGAGAAAAGTTCTGAACAGGTAGCGGTTGAGTATCCCAAGGCTAACCAGGCAATTGTCACTATCACCACTACCGATGTAGCAGATGACTCCGTTAACGGAATTAGATATCGAGTTGAGTTAGAAAAAAACCAATCAGCTAAGACTGGTAAGAACTGGGAAATAGTTTGGGCTGGCTCCCAATATAAGTGCCAGCCAGGACGGGGTCATCAAGATTGGCAAGCTGAATTTTGCCAATAGATGACCTGGAAGTCTATTAATTAATTAGACGTCGCCGCGAATATCTTCTACTACTCCATCCCGCAGCAAAATTTCCACGTTCATTTTTCGCACCAGATTATCTCCCCGTTCAACACGGAAAAAGCTTTCCATCTGACCTTGACTAACTTCTTGGTCAAGTTCGAGCATTTGTACTTGCTGTAGTTGCTGTAGCAGTTGATTTTTCTGCTCTAGCAGTTCGCTTTTCTTCTGATTAACCTGTAGTTGAACGTTTTCTACCTGTTGCTGTACCTGAGGGCCGGGGGGTTGGATACTTTGCTTCTGAATTTCTGAAATTGCCCTTTGCCCTTGCATATCGAGTTGTTGTAGCTGGGAGTCAAATTGGTTAATTTGCTTTTGCAGTTGTTGCTGTACCTCCTCCTTCCAGCGGGGTGTTACTACAGCTTTAACATTAATTGGTCGCTTCAAGAGTAGGCTTGATTTAGCTTCTTCTAAATTCATGTACCTTGTGCTTAAGTAGGTCTGAAGATTGAAAGGTTTGTACTGGTCAAGGAGAACCCGAAAACTGGGGTGCCGATTTTAGCTAGCGCCTTTCACATTCGCATACTCTAACTTTCTTACCCCCATCAGGCAAACATGCCGTTAATAATATCGCGATA
>JBAUJE010000068.1:0-40913 GCA_049683475.1 Coleofasciculaceae cyanobacterium
GTTTCCATCCCCGTTGAGGGGAGTTAGTTGGTAAAGAGTTCACTTTTGAAACCCTTACCAGGAGAGGGTTTGAGATACCCCAATCGACACCAGTCTGAAAAATGGAAAAAATCTCTGAGAAAACTGCCGATTTCATAGCCTGGAAACTTTACTGGGTAAGCCATCGACACCAGTCAACGAAGTTATTAGGTTTTCAAGGTTCTGGGGAGTGGTGTCGATTTGCTCAACACGGTCGTTATTATAGCCTTTTCTACCTGTCCAAGTCAAAACTACGCTAACTTTTAACTGAGGAAATTACTTAATTGAGCTTCCAGCACTCTTTTGCAAGACTCAACTACTCTCTAGAGAGACTCAAGAGGAGTAGGGTGGGCAAATATGCAGTTAGTGATTTCAGTCGTTAAGGTATTGTCTTTGCCCACCCTACCATTACTCTCCCCGTCTCCCCATCTCCCTCATCTTTCTGCATTCTTAATTCTTAATTCTTTCTACTCCCGACTCCCCACATTTAACAAATCTTTTCTTGCCAAACACCAAAATTCTGCTACTCTAGTTTAGTCAATTATTTACAGCCAAATATCTCCCAGCCCTCAGAAGCTCGACAAAAGCTCCTGAAAGGCTGACCCCCAAAACTGAGAATACCAGTCCCGGAGGCCTAGCTAGTTATGCTATCCCAGGCCACCTCGACTCCTTTTAAACAAGTACGGGGTGGCTTAAATTTTGGCAAATCTCCACCCGCCAAATAAAAGGTGATAGCCATGTCAGAAAACCTCTTGACATCCGGGTTTGTGCAACCCAAAAACTTACCCTTAGAACAACTAAGGATAGAAATCTGCCAACTATTAAAAATTCCCCTACAAAACCTCGAACGCCTCGAACTCTGGCCCCATCAAATTTGGATTAAATTCGTCCAAGGTCGCGGTCTATTCATCAGTTACCGCCAATTACCCCTCTGGTTAGAACTAGGATTAAAAGCCATCAGAAAATGCTGTAATAGCAACGCCCTAAAACAGTTAGGGCAGATTTTCCTAGTAGAAAGAGACTGGTTCAACCACAAAAGAGAACTACCCGAACAATGGCAACAAACCATAGATACTTGGCGAGAAGCCTGGGCAGAAAAAGCAATGGAAATTAAAACAGAAGAAGAACGAACCAGACCTCAAAGAGAGCATCAACAAAAAGCCGAAAAATGGCTCAGTGGTTGGCAACAAGTAATCAGTTTCTGTCAGGACTGCCAATCTCTTGAGCATTTGGCAGAACAGATGGAAATACAGAGTGAAGAATTTAATGATTTACCACAAATTTTGCTAGGAATGCGACAAATATTGCAGCAAAGATGGCAGGAATTAATGCCAGTTGAGCGTCAGTTTGATTGTTTTGATCGTTTTGATTGTAGGGGCAAAGCATTCGAGGGATAGCTTTTATATCTAAACCCAAATTCATATATCCGAATGCTTTGCCCTGCCAGTTTGGTAGGGTGGGCAAAGACAATACCTTAACAACCAAACTCACTAACTAGATATTTGCCCACCCTACAGCTGTTGCCTGTTCCCTGTTCCCTTTAACAACAATTAACCACCATGCAATCCAGACAATTTTCGCGTCGGGTCGGTAGGCCCTGGGCAATCGTCCGCATTTCTAACGACACTCGCCCCACCACCGTCGCACGTTTTGTTAACCGCCAAGACGCAGAAGATCATCTACGAGTTCTTAAACGTTACCTACGTACTACTCCAGCACAATTCACCATTATTTTTGACATGAGTGCCGACCCAAACTATTGGGAAAAGTGCTATCAAGAAAACCGTACACCTTGGGATTTAGGTCAACATGCTCCAGCCTTTCGTACTCTGTTAGAAACAACAGAAATTCAACCAGGACTAACAGCCGTTCTGGGCTGCGGAAGAGGTCATGATGCTCTTTTATTTGCTGAGCATAGCTTCGATGTAATTGGTTTTGACTTCGCCCCGACAGCGTTAAAAACAGCCAAATATTTAGCTCGAAATTCCAGAAGCTCAGCCCAATTTTTAGAGCGTAATATTTTCGATTTAGCTAATGAATTCTGCCAAGATTTTGACTACATTATTGAACACAACTGTTTTAGCGCTATCCCTACCGATAGCCGCTGGGATTATATTCAGTTAGTGAGGTACTTGTTGCGAGAAGGGGGAGAACTAATTGGTATATTTCTAACTCAAAACCGACCAAGTGGACCGCTATTTGGTTCCAATCCCGCCGAAATCTGCCATTATTTTGAATCCCACTTTGATCTGTTATGGTTTGAGAGTGTTTCTGAGTCAGAGTACCTTGGTCGTTTTCGGTTAAGGTGATCCTCATTCAACCAACTCATCATCGCCTCTTCCTCTTCAAAATTCAGCACCAGTTCTGTTGTAAGCCCTCACCCTAAATCCCTCTCCCAACTTTGGGAGAAAGGGCTGGGGGATGAGGGCAAAGGATTGATTTGCAAACCTGACATGCACCCTGTTGCCTGTTCCCTGTTGCCTGTTCCCTCTCCTCACCACAAGACTTATTCAGCAAACATTTAAGTATTTCATATTAAGCCCCCATCCCCGAATACTGCTTAAGTCCCTTACGCCATAACCAACGGTTACACAAGAAAAATACGAAGCCCCAACCTAGCATGGCTAAGATACCTTGCCCCACATTCACTGGTAAACCGACCAAAATAGAAGCTGGAAAGTGAATTAGATAAGGGAAAGGTGTCCACTGCGCTATCTGTCGAACCAGAGGGGGAAAAACTTCTAGGGGGGCAATCATGCCAGAGAGAAATAAATAGAATAAAAGCGATAGTTGTTCAAGAGCACTAGCCCTTTCTGTCCAGAAAGCAAATAGACCAAAGGTGTACTGTATTAAAAAACGCAGAGCAAAAGCCATGAACGATACCAGCAGAAATAGCAACACTCTGCCCAAGCTGGGTAACCAAAACGCCTGAGGATAAAGCAAAAAAAACAATAATATTAGTCCCACGGCAAAAGGCAAACGGGCAAACCGCTCAGAAAAATGACCAGCAAAATGATGCCATACGGGATCGATAGGTTGTAACAGGCGGGGAGAAAGTCGCCCTTCAACGACTTCTTTCTCAAAATCCCAAATTACCCAAACTACGGTGAATTGCCTAACTAGAAAAACGGTGAGAAAATAACGGGCAAAATCTGTAGGGTTCAAACCAAATTGCCCTCCCTCCGATGCCTTAATCCAGACACCCATCAGAATAATTGGCAAAGTACCCGACAACACCCAAAAAATTAGCTCTGCTCGGTACTCCACCATGTAGGCGTAATAAACTGAGAGGAAGACTTTTACAAGTCTAATCAAGTGTTTCAAGACACTACCCCCGCCCGGAAAACTTTACCAATCACTTCTTCAATCGGTGGGTCAGTGACAGTTAGGTCTAAGACTTCCAATTCAGTTAAAATCCGCGAAACCTTATCAGTAAGATTCTCACGCCTCACTAAAAAACGCACCTCTCGACCCTCTACAGCTTGTAGTTCACCGTAGCTAGATAGCTGGTCTTCTGACAAGGGTTGGCTAAGTTCTACCTTAACCTCTCGATAGGGGGCAAAACGCTCAAGCAGACCGGTTAGAGAACCATCGTAAATCATTTGACCAGCATGAATGAGCATTACTCGCTGACAAAGAGCAGTAATGTCAGCCATATAATGACTGGTTAAAAGGATAGTTGCCCCTGTACGCTGATTGTACTCCCGCAAGAAATCACGCACCCCCAGTTGAGCATTAACATCCAGTCCCAAAGTTGGTTCATCCAAAAACAGTACTTGAGGCTGATGCAGAAGGGCTGCTAATAGTTCTGCTTTCATGCGTTCACCCAAGGAAAGTTTTCGCACGGGTTGTGTGAGTTGGTCTTGCAAGGAAAGCATTTCTGAGAGTTCCCCGACTCGCTGACGAAACTCTTTGTTGGTAAGGCCATAGACAGCAGCATTAATTCTTAAGGAATCTAGCGCTGGCAAATCCCAAAGCAACTGCTGCTTTTGCCCCATAACTAAAGTAATCTTGTGCAGGAACTGTGTCTGGCGGCGGAAAGGCACGTAATCGGCTACTCTAACCTGACCGCTAGAAGGATGTATTAGACCTGTGAGCATTTTCAGGGTGGTGGTTTTACCAGCACCGTTAGGACCGAGAAATCCTACTACCTCTCCTGTGGCAATCTCAAAGGAAATATCTTGGACTGCCTTAATCGAGCGGTAGGTACGGCGAAATAAGTGGTTTAATGTACCCTGAAGACCAGGTTCTTTGATTGCCACTGGGTAGATTTTGCTCAGATTCTGGGCAATAACAATAGACATTAATTGGTTATTTAACTAGTCGGACATAAATAAGCCGTCACACATTTAATTCGACTATTGTGACAGACGGGGGGATGGGGGGATGGGGAGACAAGGGAGACAATGAAGAATTTATAGCATTAAAATCTTCTCAATCCTCTCTCCCTGCTCCCCCTGCTTCACTAATCTAGGTGAGACAGCCAATATCTTTAAGCATTTCCAGATGTTTGTTTAGAGGAGCAAGGGTATTCGCTGCAATCATACCGCTCGCAGCAACAGCAGGTAAGCCAATACCAGGAAATGTTGAGTCTCCACAGCAGAGTAGTCCCGGTATCGGTGTACCAGGCCCTGGAAATAAGCCTTCTCCTGCCCGAATAGCTGGCCCATAAGAACCCCGATGGCGACGCAGAAAGCGTTCGTGGGTTAGGGGCGTGCCAATTAACTTTACCTCGCAGCGTGAGCGAATGTCGGGAATGATACGCTCAAGGGCCTGCCACATCACTTCTGCACGCTTTTGCTTTTGTTCTTGATAGCCTTTACTGTGACGATCCATACCCTGCCAGAGTTGATAAGGTTCGTTACCAGGTGTGTAGACATGGATTACCTGTTTTCCCGGTGGGGCTAGGGAAGGATCGAGTAGGGAAGGAATCGAAATTAACACGACGTTTTGAGGTGCCGTCACGCCCTTGTCCCAGTCATTAACTATAATATGGTGACAAGCTAAGTCTGGGCTGATTCTGGCTCCATCAATGCCTAAGTGCAGGTGCATAAAACTTTCACACTCCGGTGTTCCCTGTCGCTGAGTACGAAATTTTTTTGGTAGGGTGTCCTCTGGTAGTAACTTGAGGGTGTCCCAGATTGAGGCATTGGAGACAACGGCCCGACGTGTTCTTATTTGCTCACCACCCCGCAGGCGCACACCAACAGCCCGGTTATCTTCGATAAGGATGTGCTCAACATGGGTACTGAGTCTCAACTCGCCTCCCTGACGTTTTAGTCCTCGCACCAGTGCGTCAACAAGGGCACCACTGCCTCCCACAGGATAATCGAGCATTACACCTGGTCGATACCAGTCTGCAAACATAAAGGCCATTTCTGCTGCACTAGTACCCTCAGCTGGCAACCCGGAAAGGAGAAAACAGAGCAAGTTGAGCCAGTTGCGGATAAAAGGATCTTGGATTACACCGTCTATAATGCGGCTGAAAGCTCCTGTCAGCTTAAAGACTTCGCTAGCATGCTGTATCAGTGAGGGTGCAAATCGACCGACGGTAAGAGCTGCACCCAAGTCAAAGCGCAGAGCTGCTGGGGGAAGAGCGATCGCTGCACGAGATAGAGGTGCCATCGCTTGTTGGAGTTTACGCCATTCTGCTACGGCTTCCTTGTTCCGTAGTGTCGTTAGAACTTGGCAAAATTGCTCAGCACCAACGGAGGTGTTAAAGTTGCCCTCTGGTAGGTGACATCCCCAAGTATCGTAGTTCAGACAAGGGAGTTCCTCGCCAATGGCATCTAGCAACTGTCGGAGGGGATTGGGTGAGGGACTGTAGGATAAGCCAGAGTAGAGGGACGGCCCAGAGTCGAATTTATATCCATTGCGAAAAAATGCATGGGCAGCTCCGCCAGGAAGAGAATGGCTCTCGCAGACAGTTACATCAAAGCCATACCGCGCCAGTAGAGCCGCGCAGCCTAGACCACCAATTCCACTACCAATTACTATTATATCCGTCTGCATTGTTCAAGAATACTTGTTGAGACAACCAAAAAATCATTTAACTAGACTGTAAGCATGTAATGGCTTTCAGTCGAATAACATGAAATTTTTTATTGACTTAAATATAATAACCTTGTTTAAAATATCAAGTTTAAGCTATAATTACCGTCAGAACGGGGTAGTGCCTGATGTTTGACCCGTTTATAAAGGTTTTAAAACCTTTGGTTGAAGATTTAGTAAAGATGCCTATAAACATCTGCCAATTCAGTGGCAGTATGTCAACATGAAGTTGCTACTAGATAAATAATAGGTGTTCACGAGGTTAACCGACTAAAGATATGCACAGTTACTTTTGATCAATTAGTTTTCGGCATTTGTCTTGACTAGAGTCTCAATCTCAAAGCTGAAAGGCGCTTTACCGTTAACTATCACAAGCTAACTGAATCATCTGACCATCGGAAGGAAGTGACCGCAAATGTTTTACTCTCAGCGTTGGAGTCTTTTTTTGGTCTTTAGCCTACTAGCTTTGCCAGTAGCTCCAGCCCACAAAGCTCACGCTCAGTCTCTCACAGTGCAAAACCTAGATCAACCGACTCAACCAACGGTGGTAAATTCCTCTTCTCGAGCTAAAGATAGTAATGGCTCAGTTGTAGAAATTGACAGCCCTTTACAACTTACAAACTTGGCATCAGCTCAAACAAATTCTTGGTTAAGTCAGGAAGAAATTACACCATACTCAGAACAATTGGCATTTAGCCCTAGTACTTGGCTTACCAGCAATACTCTATGGTCATTCAACGCCCCCTCAACAAATCAGCAAGTGGACAGCGAAACACCAGATGAAGGAGAGAGTTGTGAAGATTCATTAGCAGAGCTAAATTGTGAATCTCCAGAATCTACGGTAAACTTGCCAGTACCGACTCCCTCTGAATCATTAGGATTGTCTGAATCAGTAGGACTTGAGGAAGTCGAGACGGTAAATAAACCACAAGTACTCATATCACAAGCATTGTCAGAGACAGAAATTAGTCCTAAGCAAGTTCCTTTTAGCCAAGGGTTCTTATTTCAGTCATCAATAGAAGCAATACCTGAACCATCAATATCACTTTTCACTTGGCTGGGATTATCAGCAGCCGGTTTGCTGTACACTAGCCGCAAGTTAAAAAAATAGCTCTAGCTACTGATTAAACATCTCAGACATATCAATCCCTATTCCATCGGTTGCGGGTCAATTAAATAATCGACCTGCAACTAATAATTTAGATAAAGACATCAACTCAATTGTGCTAAAGAGTGGTGTTTAAGTTTTTCAAACTCTGTTTTTAAGCAAAATTTACTCAGGCTGGAGGACATTTGGGATTTTGACCTCTGGCTGAGAGTTACCCAGTTTTGTAAAGTTTGGCAAAGCTCAGGATTTAAAGTTACTGTAATTACTTGGTTACAGCTTTGCGGTTGTTGGGTAGAAAATAACAACAGACGATAGTAACCTGCCTGAGACATTTGTTGTACAATCTCTTGAGATTTTTGCTTTTGCAAATCCAAATAACAAGGAAGATACTCGGTAGTTCGCTCCTCCGAGTAAATTCTATTTATCCAGAGCAACATCGGAGAAGGTGAATCAATAAAGAGAAATTGCTTGTACAGCTTACTAAACAAGTGTTTCCTAATTTCTTGCTCTGGCAAAATAACCCACAGAGTTACTACATTACCGAAGCTAGTAGGTAAGATACGAGGAAAAATAAATTTGGCGATAGGTTTATCCTGAGGCCAGGATTGCTGTAAACAGACTTTAAGCATTGACAAAACCCAACTTTCACTTCAAGTTTTTTATTTAGTAGATAAGCCCGATTCCTTCCAGACTGTAGAGCTTGGTCTAAGCACCAGCGTCAAATTCTCGTCAGAATTATTATTTAACTTATGACTCGTTTGAGCCAGTAAACTTTCTTTGCTCTCTAGTTGAGTGTTGATAAATAGCAAACAAGTAGTAAAAACCGCAGCTTCAAGTAAAGTTCGTAGATTCAGAGAGTACATGGCTATGGCGCTAGGAAAGTAGGGCAAAGTTGATATCTAGATTAAGTATGAAAGCCAAATGTTTGCGAGTAAGCTTGCGCTGACGTGTGACTTGATGTTTGTGTTCGAGTAAATGGACAAGAACCAACTTCTGGTGAGAAGGTTTTTGCACCGGCTTAGGACAATCCTCAAAAAAAGTGTGCATTCAGACCCAAAACTGGGAACTTTAAAACTAAACCCTGAAAAACGGCTCAGTCAACTTAGCTAATTTGCGCCATAAAAGAGTACTTTGCTTCACTTTGTCTACTTTCTAAGTAAACTCAGAGAGTTGCTTCGAGCAAAGGCTCATGTAGCGCTAAACACTAACTTGCTGGGTAAATTCCTAGTTATGCAAAGGGTTTTTGGCAAATTCCCCCATTAGAAAGTAATTAAAGATTAGATTCATGGCAAATCGATCACTCAAAGCATCTGAAGACGGTATTAAAAGAGCTAGACGGGCTTTTGAGCGTAAAGGATGGACTCAAGAATATCTGGCCGGTGAAGTTGGTATAGAAACTAGACAACCGATTTGGAAATTTTTTAAAGGCAAACCCGTTGACCGCCATGTTTTTACTGAAATCTGCTTTCGGCTTGATCTTGAACCAGAAGATATTATGTTTCAAGCCAGATATGAGACAGCAGAAGAGTCAGAAAAAATCAACAAAAGCAGCAATATTAATGAGCTAGTCAGGAAGGTGCGATCGCAGCGCCATGAGAAAATTCAGAACCAGTGTGGTACTTTACGCCTCCTAGATATTGCACGACCTGTTAGTTTAGATGACCTTTATGTTGAGGTTAACATCCTCGAAGAAATTACCAGTCAAAGATGGTTAGCAGTTTCGGATTTACAGGACTTTTCAGCTGAAGAATTTGATCGTCTAGGTTTAGGTAAAATTCGTCAGGAACGGATACCTGGTCTGAAAGCGGTTGCAGACCATGGAAAACTGATGGTATTGGGTAAACCTGGAGCTGGTAAAACCACTTTTTTACAAAAAATCGCTATTCAGTGCAATCAAGGTTACTTTCAAGCTGAGTGCATCCCCATTTTCCTCCGCTTAAAAAACTTTGCAGAAGATGCTCTCGATGAAAATAATTTTAGTTTAATTGACTATATCAACCAAGAGTTTTGCCGTTGTGGTTTATCAGCACAAGAGACAGAAACTTTATTAGATAACGGTAGACTATTGATATTGCTCGATGGCTTGGATGAAGTATCAGAAACAGCAAGCGATGAAATAATTAAACAAATTCGTAAATTCGCAGAAAAGTATTACAAAAATCAACTGATTATTACTTGTCGCCTTGCTGCTCAAGAATATAGATTTCAGGGATTTACAGAAGTTGAAATTGCCGATTTTAAGCCAGAGCAAATTAAAAACTTTGTGCAAAAGTGGTTTGTGGCAGTAGCTAGAAATTCAACGGAATTAGGCTTAAAAAAAGCTTTTTTGTTTCTGGAGCAAATGGCATTACCAGAAAACCAACCGATTAGGGAACTAGCCACAACACCAGTCTTACTTAACCTGACCTGTCTAGTGTTCCAATCTAAGGCACATTTCCCTAGCCAACGTGCTGAACTCTACAAGCAAGGACTTGACATATTACTAATTCGTTGGGACGAGGCTAGGGGCATCAAGCGGGATGAAGTTTATCGTAATTTGTCTCTACCTGACAAGCTCCAGCTACTCAGTCAGCTAGCCGCAAAAACCTTTGAACAAGGGGAATATTTTTTTGAAGAAAGCCGACTAGGACAACTAATTGCCAACTATTTACGTGAATTGAGAGGTGAACAGGTTGATGATGCTGCCATAGAACTTGATAGTAGTGCTGTGATTAAGTCCATCGAAGCCCAACATGGACTGCTCATCGAAAGAGCCCGTCAAGTTTATTCCTTCTCACATCTGACGTTTCAAGAATATTTTACGGCTAGAGCAACTGTTGCTAACTCAGAGACAACTTTGCCCCAGTTGGTGCAGCATCTGACAGATAAACGTTGGCGAGAAGTATTTTTGTTGACAGCACAAATGTTGCCAAATGCCAATCTACTGTTACAACTACTCAAGCGACAGGTAGATACCTTAATAACAGAAATAAGTGGGCAAAATCACAACAGTAATGAAGTTTCTGAGACACTATCCAAGCTCCTTAGCTGGCTTAGAGAAAAATCCCAGGTGGTTAAGACTAACTATAAACCAGCAGCCGTCCGTGCTTTTTATTTAACCCTTGCCCTTCCCCCTAATCAGAAGCTTTCCGGTGACCAGTCTTTAGCCTTAGTTTTGGATCGAAAGCTAGCAGGAGTACTCTCTGAAGATCTGGCTCTAGATTTAGCTTTGTTTCAGGCTCTTAATGTTGCCTCAGCTATAACCCCAGAATTATTTTCAGACAGACTCAGTTCCCTTCGTCTTAGCCTTGAGCTGGACCATCTTAAAGGAGATAGACAAATAATTAATTTACTCAAGCCATTAAAAAATCAGCTGCCTCAATCAGACCAAGACCGAGATAGCCTAACTCAATGGTGGCTTGCCAACGGTCAAACCTGGCTATTAGAACTAAGAACAGCGATGATTAAGCAGCGCAATATTGGTCACGAATGGCACTCGGACAAGGCATCGCAACAACTGTTAGAAAAATATTACTATGCCAATAAGTTACTAGGGGAGTGTCTTAATAGTGGTTGTCACCTAACAGCAGTACTGCAACGAGAGATTGAGGAGAGATTATTACTACCACTCTGCCGTTCATCACTCGACAGGAGATAATTTACTGTTAAAGATTAGGTACAAAATCCTGTTTACAAGCGTACCTAATCCTTCTTTGCTTTCATTTTCCATATTAGGTGTTCTGGGTCAAAAGATTCAAAAGATGTTGTCATTTTATAAATAGACTTATTAG
This sequence comes from Coleofasciculaceae cyanobacterium, assembly GCA_049683475.1. Taxonomy (GTDB): domain Bacteria; phylum Cyanobacteriota; class Cyanobacteriia; order Cyanobacteriales; family Coleofasciculaceae; genus JBAUJE01. Next base: position 10,948 of record JBAUJE010000068.1, read on the forward strand.
GCATGGAGTTCTGAATGGCAAAAACAATTTCATGAACATGAAGTAAATAGTCTAACGACAAAAAGGTTTTCCTATTTTGTATTAATGAAAGAGCCATTTCTGCAATTCCTCTCGCAAAATCATGGTTATATATTTTTAGAGGATTTCTAAACATCCTTGACTTTAAACTAGGTTCTCTCACTAGTTTCATTTTCTTGTAGCTAAGACCTAAAGTAAAGCTCAATAAAGGAACTCTTTTTGAAAATGCTTTCAGATACCTATTAGAATTTTTGTCTATGTATTTTTTTAAAAAGCAAGGACTATAATAATTCCAACATTCATTCGTAGTAATAACTCCTTCATCACCAATTACTTGTAAGCGATGATTGAACGGAGCTAAAATACTATTTGTTAACCTGGCAACTACACCTGACTCAAACTCAAGGCAGGCACATGAAAAATCTGGAGTCGTAATTTTTATATTTTCTCCGGCAACCTCCTTTTCAGGCAATAAAACGGTAGAAAAAGGTATGATTGTTTTTACTGGACCAAAAAATGCAGTAAGCCAAGATACGTAATAGGCTGCATGTTCTAAAGTACATCCTGTTTTAAACTCATTTTTGTGGGGCCACGGTACTCCAAACTTATTGGGTATCATTGGAGTCAATACATGTAATGGACCTTCATCTATTTCTGCATAAACAAGCTTGACATTACCCACTTTCTTTTCTTTTATCCCCTTCCAAATTGTTTGTGCTGTTTCGCTTAAAACAGAGCAAGGAGCACTTGAGAGCTGCACATTATTAATTTGGGCAATTTGAATAAGATTTTTGACCTCATTTAGACTCATAGCTAATGGTTTTTCTGAATAGACATTTTTGCCTTTTTCAAGACAAGCTTTAGTTATTTCATAATGATCTTCAGGTGATGTTAGATTAACAACTATATCGACATGTTCATCATTAAGGATACTTTCTAAATCTGGATAAATGTTTAAAGAGAAATGTTGTGAATGTATTTTTGCTCTACTAACATCTTTGTCGCAAATCCCTAATAAGTTTAAATAAGGATAATTTTTAATTATCGCCTTCATATAATGGTGTGAAATATATCCACAGCCAATAATTGCAATATTCTTTTTTGTAGTCTGATTGGTCTTAAAATTCATATTCAAATCCCTCTTCTCGTCTAATCTCATCTATAACTTTTAAAGTCATTAAACTATCTTGTAAAGGCATTGTTTTTGACTCAATTTTATTTTCATTTAAACAATTTACGACTTCATGAGCCTCGTAATTATAACCGTTACTCTTTACAGGCATTCTGATAACATAACCAAAGTATTTTTCTCTTATTTTCAATAAAATCTTCTTGAAAAAATTGTTTGTATACTCATACTTATTGATAGTGAGTCCTGACGAGCGATAAATTGGTTCATGAATAGTCATTACACCCTTCGAGCCATATATTTTTATTTCATTGGAATAATTTACTTTGCAATTAGAGGTCAATACAGCTTGTGTTCCAGTTGGGAATTTTAATAGTATTGAGGCTTGTTCGTCGATACCCGTTTCTCCTAAAGATAGAAAACCTTTAACTTCTGATGGATATCCCAGAAAGTAAAGAGCCAACGAGATTGGATATACACCCATATCTAATAGAGAACCTCCTCCTAGTTTTGGATTATAAAAATTGTTTAATGGGTCAAAATCATTAAGTTTGCCAAAGCTAGCTGAAAATAATTTAATCTCTCCAATTTGTCCAGATTCAGCTATTAATTTTGCTCTCTCGATTATTGGCATGAATCGAGCCCACATTGCTTCCATACAAAATAATTTTTTTTTGCTGGCAAGCTCTATCACCTCTTGAGCCTGTTTCTCATTCATCGCAAAGGGTTTTTCACACAAAACATGCTTGTTGTTTTCAAGACATAAAATTGCATTTTCCTTGTGAAATATATTAGGAGTTGCAATGTATACAACGTCTATATCATTATCTAGCACTAACTTCTCATAACTTCCATAAGTCTTTGGAACTTTGTGCTTTTCGGCAAAAAAGTGAGCTTTTTCAATTTTCCTTGAAGCAATAGCTAATAGCTTTGAACTTGGAACAGATTTTAATCCTTTAGCAAATTTATTTGCTATTACACCAGTTCCTAAGATTCCCCAGTTAATAATTGCCATTGCTCACAGATTGAATATTTGGTCTTCAACGAAAATATTAGGCTTTCCAAAGTCTACTTAACTTCCCCAAAACCCGCAACATTTAACTGTTCCAAAGTCTACATCAATAGAACTTTTTACTTTTTTAAAAAATTGCCAAAGGCATAGACTAGTACCAATCCTATAAAGGTAAAGTTGCCAATCACATAGCGCTTCCACAACCGACGTGGTTCCATGAGCATTCGCCAAAGCCATTCCATACCTACTTCACGCACCCAATGAGGTGCACGGGTTACACGTTGAGCCATAAAGTCGAAGAGTCCCCCTACCCCCATACAGGAGATACCGGGCAGTTGACTGGCGTATTGGTGGATCCAAATTTCTTGCAATGGTACACCCATGGCAACTAACAGGATGTGGGGGCCTGCATTTCGGATTGACTCTAACACTTGCGGGGTTTGTTCCTTAGGGAAGTAGCCATGCTGAGTTCCTGCAATCATTAAACCCGGATAGTCATCAGCAAGATTAGCGGCCGCCTCTTCAGCCACTCCTGGCTTGGCCCCCAGAAGATATATTGATAAGTTTTTTACCGCTCCAGCCTTGCATAGGGCAGGAACTAGGTCAGTACCGTTGAGATTATAGGTTAACGGTTTACCCAGAAATGCACTACTCCAGCGCACTCCACTCCCATCAGCTAACAATAAATCTTTATGTTTTAATGCCTTGACCAACGCCCTGTTTTTGGCAGCTGTTACCATGGTGTGTGCATTTGCAAAATAAATGCGACCCCCCTGCCGACGGAGCAGCCGTGTCTGTAGAGCCTCAACTACTTCGCTTGGGGACATGCGATCAAAAAAGAAGTTGAGGAATTCAATTGTATCAGCCATTTTATAAAACCTGTCCCTGACTAGATTGCGGCTAAAACACTCTGAAACCCTTAAGGTTAACTGACCTGTCATCAAGTTGGATCAACTTGATACAGCAAACACTGAATAAAGATTGAACTTCTGTTTGATAATCAACCAGAAAAAGAACTGATTATCAACTGCATAGCCGCTTAAACTATGCTATCGGTCTTTCTCCAGTTGGTGACTATACTTTTGTAAAGTCGGCTTCAACCTTACCCTCTTTGATTCCAGACTTTTTTGACTCCGGTTTCTGCCTTAATGACCTCGGTGCTAGAATCCGCGAAGGAGATCGCTTCAACTCGTTAGCCCTACCCTCATTTAAACTAAACAGTGGTTGCTGTTTATTCTCCTGTTGAGCTATTGTCAAACATCTATGCAATTTCCCCCAACGACTGGTTAGGTTTAACTGTTCGACTTACTGTTGCCCTCCTAACTGGGGCAATGATCGGCTGGGAGCGTGAAATTAGAAATAAACCAGCTGGCTTAAGAACCCATATGCTGGTAAGTTTTGGTTCTGCTCTGTTCGTACTGGTGCCCATTTTAAGTGGTGTCACTGACAACCGTCCTGAAGACCTAACACGGGTAATTCAGGGCATTATTGGTGGCATCGGTTTTTTGGGGGGCGGGGTAATTTTACATGAATCTCAGTCCCCATCTCAAGAGAGGAGGGTTCGTGGCTTGACTACAGCTGCGGCTATTTGGGTATCAGCAGCTTTGGGAACTGCTGCTGGTTGCGGCTTGTGGCAGATAAGTTTAATCGCTGCTGCCTTGACTTTTCTGGTTCTTAGGGTATTTAAAAAACTGGAGTAGGCACTCTCTGCTTAGACAGCAGAGTAAATAAGAGTAAATAAATACTTTATGACTTGAACTTTATCACTCAATTGGCGGGAAAATCATCATAACCGACCCAAAGGAGTGGCAGATGACTTTAAAGCTTAAAGTTCTTGAAAACACGATCTTTAAACAGCAACCGATAGACAGCAGTTACATTACTAACCCTGACGACAAACAAACTATAACGAAAGGGCAAGAATTTGAGTTGTATAGCTCGGAAACTCTGACAGATAATCACTCTCACCTCCGGATCACTTTTGTTAAAGACACATTCAAAAACAAAAAAACCTGGTACGTCTTCACCCACCACGTCCAAATTGAAGACCTGAATGTCACCTTACAGTCGGAGCTGAACACAGCCAGTACTTCAGTTCCTACAATGCTCAGGGATGTTCGTTCTTGCTCAACCCATGTAGTGCGAGGACTCGATCAGCAAGTTATTGACGAGATAAACCGGATAGTCCCTAATGTCCTCGTCAGCTTTGATGACTTGAACGTGCGGTTGGGACCAGCAGTTTGGCCGATGCTTCAACCACAGGCAAAAACGGCTCTTGAGCGTGCTATCCGTGCTCGTGGTGTTCCCATGACAATCAACTCAGCCTATCGCACCATTGCCCAACAGTTGATTCTATTTAACCACTACAAGGCAGGTCGATGTGGTATCCAAGCGGCAGCCCGTCCACCACGCAGTAATCACCAAAGTGGCTTAGCTATTGACATTCAAGACACTATGGGTTGGAAACCATATCTAGAAAGGTATGGCTGGAAATGGCTCGGACCTTGGGATTTTCCTCACTTTGACTACATAGGAAGAGGTACTCGTGATATTCGCCGCACTGCTGTACTGGCTTTCCAGCGGGTTTGGAATAAAAACAGCCTGAGCGATCGCGTGGCAGAAGATGGGATTTATGGCCCATCTACAGAAGTGCGGTTAAATAACAGTTTCATCGACGGCTTTGGCAAGTACTGGCGTGGCTTCCGAGTACTGCGCCTCAGTGTACCTTTTATGCAAGGCACAGACGTTCGCCAGGTTCAGAAAGCCTTGGCAGATGCTGGTTTTAATACCGCTATCGATGGTGTGTTCGGCCCTGGTATGGAAAGGGCTATCAAAAGTTTCCAAAGGACAAAAAATTTAGTTGCAGATGGTGTTGTTGGTCCTACTACTTTAATTGCCCTAGGTTTACTAGGTCCTGAACCGGAAACAGAAGAACCAACCAAAGAGGAGGAGAAAACTGAAGATCAAAAGACAGCACCACCGCCCCAAGCTGGGACATCAGCGGGTCGAATTATTATTTCCGCCGGTAATGACTTGACAAATCCAGGGATAAAAGCCCTAGGTACAACAGAAGCAAAGGAAATGATTCTTACCCGCGATGCCATTGTGAAAGAACTCAATGGGCGAGGCGTTTCATTTATTGTTGTTCCTGATGATCTTGATCAAAAAAGAACAATTGAATGGATTAATAATCGTGCCCTTCCCGATGATGTAGCAATAGAAATTGACGGCAATGCTTTTAATGGCTCTGTTCGAGGTACAGAAGCCTATTACGTAGATGACAATAAGGAACGGAAAGAGGACGCTCAAAAGCTACTCGATGCTTTGCTTAAGCAAGTTCCTGAAATGCAATTTCCTGGACGACCTCGCTCTCGTGGAGCTAAACCAGACAGCTTGACCGGTAGTGGTAAACTCGCTTTTTGTCGAGAATTGCCTGTTCCTTCAGTAAAAATGACATTGTGTTTTCTTGACAATCAGGAAGACTTGAAACTACTACAAGAGAAACGTGACAAATTTGCCCAAGGTTTAGCGGATGGTTTAATTGCCTGGAGTGGTCAGACCTCACAAAGAAACGGAGAAATCACTAACTTCCAAAACATTAACATCAAAGTCAAAGACCATGACTATGAAGAGAAAGGAGTTCTCGTTAATGGTAATTCCTTTATTCCCTCTGACTTAGTAGAACGTTTAGAAATTGACCTAGCTTCTGCTTCTGATATTCGGCAAATTAGCTACGGCAATGTTTTGTATGTTAAAGCCGCAGATCTCAAGCCCTTTAATATATCTGTCGGTTGGGAAAATGAAACCCGAACAGTTTTGATCGATACTGTTTCCCGTAGTGACCTTGAAGGGGCCGACCAAATTATTGGTTTTGGTAATGCCACAGAAAGTGAGTTAGCTGATTTCCTGACCAGTAACAATGAAGAGGGTTTAAAAAACTTCCCAGACTTGCCTAAACTCTACATAGAAGAGGCAGAAATAGAAGGGGTTAACTACGATGTTGCTTTCTGTCAGATGTGTCTGGCAACAAATTTCTTGCGCTTTGGCGGTAGAACCAAGCCTGAGCAAAATAATTTCAGCGATATTGGTACAGTTAACGGTGGTTCAGAAGGAGCTTCTTTCCCTGACGCAAGAACAGGTGTGAGAGCGCATATCCAACATCTGAAAGCCTACGGTGATACCACTCCCCTTGAGCAAGAAGTGGTTGATCCTCGTTTCCACCTCGTTCCCCGTGGTGCTGCTCCCTCAGCTTATGACCTTGGCCGACGCTGGGATGTTGATCCAGACTACGGCAAAAAAATTATGGCAATAGTTAGGCAATTAAATGGAGTTGTTTAACTCTTAAGAAACACATTTTGAAATCCTTACCCAGCAGGGATTTGAGATTTTCAAGCCAAATGTGTTTTCTGAGGGGGTGACAAGCTCATTGAAAAGCTTAATGGGTCACCCCCTCAGCTCACTTAGATAATGGTTCTGGTTGTCTCGGTCTAGAATAGACATGAACCGAATTCAGCTAACCCTGATGGGGACTCAGTCACCATGGTCGCGATCATCCAACAAAAACTCACCTTTGAGGAATTTCTGAATTGGGATGACGGCTCTAATCGATCATTTGAGCTTGTCCAGGGAATTGCCATGCCCCTCAGCGAACCCACCGCTAAACATGAAGATGTGGTTGAGGGTCTTTGTCGTATCTTGATCGACCACTGCCAAAGCTTTAATCTGCCCTATGTTCCCCGACAGAGCAAACAAGTCCGGTTGAATGTTGTCCCCGGTGAACCTGAATCCAGTCGTAAAGCCGATATTGTCCTATTTTCCAAAGAAGAATGGCAAAGAATGCGTCAAAGCTCAGCCTCTGCGGCTGCCTATATTTCACCCCCTCTGGTTATTGAAGTGGTCAGCACCAACTGGCGAGACGATTACCGCATTAAATTAAACGAGTACGAAACATTAGGCATTCTGGAATATTGGATTGTCGATTATGCCGGACTCGGAGAAATTCAGTACATTGGCTCACCCAAACAACCTACTGTAACTATCAATCGCCTGATTGGTGACGAATACCAGGCACAGGGATATCAAGGAGATGCAACCATTCTGTCTTCTCTGTTTCCTCAACTAAAATTAACAACGCTTCAAATTGTCTCTATGACAGAAGGGTAACTGGAGGTTCGCTTGGGCATTAACTAATAAACTTCGGTCGTCTGTTTGTTTTCTTAAGTCAGTGCCATTCAAATATAGAGGTATAGTTAATTTTTTAGTAATTGTCACTACCGGAAGAGAATTAGATGGCAGATTAAAGGATGTGTCGCGTGAGAATTGGGGAAGTGTCAGATGACTAACCCACAAAAGGAGCCTGATCAAAGGGTCACTAGCTGGCATGCTGCTGCCAGTGAGGAAGAATGCCTGGAAATGGAAAGAAAGTATGGTTGACAACTACGGGCAGTAGAGGAAACTGGTGACAAGACTCTTGAGGTTAAGTGCATCTTTGAAGGTGAAACCGAATTCCCAGATTACACAAAAGATTAACAACAGAGACTGATGAGGAAGTACATCATTTACAAAAAAGAATCCGGTGAGAAGGGCAGAGCTTACCACATAGCTCCCGATGGACACAAGTCCATAACCTGGATTCTGGCTGAGACTTACGACAGCAGTGACAGACCCATTCCCAAGCCTGGTGAACGGGTACTGCAATTTACACGCACTGAAACCGACTTAGATGTTGATGAGCTTGGCGGTTCAACCCACTCCAGAGAAGGGGATTGGGAGGTGAGGAGGGTACATACCTTTGAGCCAACGGGAGAACACGAGTATGACTTGGTGGTTATTTGCTACTGCTGCTTTGTACCCATTGAGCCGAACTGGCAAAAGATGCAGCGTCTAGTACTGCCAACATCAGACTGCTCTGCCAATTAAATACGTATTAGCTTATCTGGTCTTAGGCTATCTGCGAAATCGATCCGCCTGACGGCGGAAAAAAGAAAAAGGGAAAAAAGGGCAAAGGGCTATTGAGTCCATACCGCAGCACACACTACACGAAAACCGATAGAGTTGAAGCGCCTCTCGCTCGGAAAATTGCTGTCGCGAAGCGCAGAACGGCATCTTTCTGGAGTGTCGAGCCAGGAACCGCCCCGCAACAGCCGACCCTTATAATAACTCTTATTTTCATAATTCTCATTTTCATAGAGCCACACACCAGCATCAGACGGCGCTCCTTCATAGTTGGAATACCACTGATCAGCACACCACTCCCAGACATTCCCATGCATATCGTATAAACCAAAAGCATTAGGGGGAAAAATGCCTACTGGGGTTGTTTGCTCTCTATATTCTCCCTTTGGTTCCGAAGCATAGATATAGCTAGCATAATAATTTGCTAATTTCTCAGTGATAGTTTCGCCGAAGTGAAATGGGGTTGTAGTAAACGCACGGCAAGCATATTCCCATTCCGCTTCGCTAGGTAATCTGTACTCTTTGCTTGTCTGTTTCGATAATCTTTGGCAAAATTCTACTGCATCATACCAAGATACTCGTTCTATGGGACGGCTATCATCGCCGTCTTTACCGTTTTTGCAATGGGCAGGATTGGGGTTAAGGTCGCGTTCAACTTTCAAATCTTCACGGGATGCGATCGCTCGCCACTGTGCCTGAGTAATAGGATATTTGCCCATGAAGAAGGTTTGAACTTTTACTTCGTGTTGCGGTTTTTCGGAGTCATTTCCTTCCCCTTTTAGAGAACCCATCAGGAATGTTCCGCCAGGGATAGCAACCATATCGAGGGGGACATCATCGGGGAGGGTTTCGGTAAAGTATTGAGCAGAGTAGCTGTCTCGTTTGATTTCTTGACCACGACGATTGACAGTGACGCTTGCAAACTCAAAGGACTTTAGCTCATCACTTCCTCGTCCCAAAGATTGAACATCTTTAAATTCTTCTCCAGAAGCAAAAGCAGCAATTCTTTGTCTAACTAAATCTTCTCCCTCTTCATCCTGATTTCTTTGAGCTGCTGCTAGAGCAAAATTCAGTCTAACCAAGGGGTCTTGGTTGGGTTCAATCCAACGCCAGTAAGGACTTAAGGAAGCTGTTATCCTAGCACTGCGACAAATTTGGTCTAAACTCAATTCCTGGTCATAACCCCATTCAAGAAACAAGATTAAATTTGAGTTTTCTTGCAAAAGTAACTGCTGTCCCTTATTCTCATCTCCACTGCTAAAAAGCTTGAGTATGCTTTCACAGAAATTACTCTGGTAAAAATTCAAAACTTGAGGAGCAAGATAGTCAATTCCTCTTTCTTTCTGCAATTTAGTTTTCGCATAAGCGCGAGCAGGTTCAGGTAAAGTTACTCTCCAATCCGATGCAGTGAGAGACTTTTCTGCCATGGAAAACTTAAATAATTCCAATAAGGCTCGATTCCCACTTCTACCCCAAATAGCTCTAGCTAAGTCCCGACTTAACCCACTAGGAAAGAAAGCCAGCAAAGGAAATATATCTTGCCCTTCTACCGATAACATCTCAAAGGAACGTTCTAAGGTTATTCGCAGACTTCTTTCTTTTCTTTCTTGAGGAGAATAAGTGTCCAGAATCTCTAGGGGTTCAATCTCTAATTCTTCACACAACTCTTTGATGGTAAATTGAGTTTCTGACATATAAGAGGCAGCTAATTTAATGGGCAAGGGATAACCATCAAGAAACTGCACCAGAAGATTAAAGTTTTCGGCTAAATACTCATCATCTCCCCATTGTTCTTTGGAGGGAGCGTACTTGCTAAATATCTGCCTCGTGTCCGACGCTCCCATGCTGCAAACTTCTTGTTGATGGCAATAAAGAATATCTCTGACAAGAGAATCACGGGAAGTTAACAACAGTCTTAAATTCGGACATTGTTCTAAAAGCGAGTTTAAAAGCTCAATTAATTCATCCGATTCTTTCTCAATCAATTTATCCAAATCATCAAGAATTAAAAATACTCGACTATTCCTTAATTCTCTTTCTAAAGCAAAACTCCTTAATTCAAGCTCTTGTTTAACTTTGGTAATCAGGGTTCCTACAGAATCTGTATCGCGCAAACCGATAAACCAAACTCCATCTTTGTAGCGATCGCGTTCGTGCAACCACCTGCCAATGGCATAAGCTAGGGCAGTTTTACCAATTCCACCCATACCATGTAGGGCAATACAGCGATTATCTGACTCTGCCAAAAACTTTACTACTTGATGTATTTCCTTTCTGCGTCCAACAAATTTCGGGTCTTCGGCAGGTAGGTTGGTTTTAGACCACTGAGGATAGATAATACTGTGGGAGTCGGCTGGTTCTATAATTAGGGATTGATTATGGGCAGCTTGGGGTAGTAATTTAAATTTGAAGGCTTCATCGAAATTAACTCCTTGCTGAAAAGTCTGAGAGTTAAACAGTTTTCTTAATTTGTCATCCAGTTTTACGGCATTACGACTCACTAAAAAACCATCAACAACCGAATCTTGGTTAAATAATGCCTGATAAAGTCGTCGAGAAAAACATCGTGCTGCTAGATCGAGAATTTTATCTTCAGCGTTAACCGCAATTACATGGGATACTCCGGCTTTAACAAAAGCTTGGGCTAACTTCTCCGAATGACAGGCATTCAGTAACGCTAATTGACAAGGTGCTTGCTTCTGATTTGAGAGAGCGATTTCTAGTTCTTCTTCACTAAAAGAACGAGTAATTCCTACCTCATCTTCTAAGACTAAGGCTGTGTTATCCCCTTTTCTCATGCCATGACCAATAAAATGAATAATTAGTGGTTTGACACGATTGGAAAATACATCTTGGAGAGTTTGTGAGGTGGCGACTTTAACCACTATTTCCACTGCTAGGGGATAAGCTATATCCTCTAACACCGAAGTAAGGGAATTTATTTCTTTCTTGATAGATAAATCCTCTACTGGTAATAGGTCTTCTGTCAGTAGAGGGGCTGAAAACAAAATGAGAATTTGATTACTGAAAGAATTATCTCGTTCTGTTACTTCTTCTACCCCTGGATTAAGGGGAACTTTTTCAGCTACTTTTGGGACAACCATGCCTCTATCTCCTCATCAGTAGCCTTACTAAGGTCTAGGGGAGGACGTTGGGGATGTTCTAACCTCGCTTTGGGTTCTATGCCTTTTTCTCGCAATTGCCGTCGCCATTTATTGATGGTTTTAGCTACTTTAATGCCGTAATTTATCAAATCGGCTGTTGCTGCTACCCCTCCCATTACTGCGGCGACAAAAACTAGGTCATCTGCACCTACTATCCGAGATGGTGGCTTCTGCACCTGAATTGAACTCATCTGTAGTGACGTTTCTAAAGACTCTATTTCATCAGTGGGAAGTTGTGATGAAATTACGATGCTACAAAGGGGAATTTCACTCATTTACACCTCTTAAAATTTTACTTTTTATAAAAATTTACAATCTTTCCAATTTTAAAACCTGGAAAAAGAAGTAACACCGTAGCAAACCAACTTCGATAAAAGTCCAGTTTAGCCAAGGGAGAACAGAATATGTAATATCAAGTCCATCTTATATAATTGCCCATAATAAAAAATTCTCCGCGTCCCCGTGTCTCCATGTCCCCGCGTCTATTTGGTGAATTCCAATCTCGAGGGGGCTATTGAATTAATTGGTAAACGCTGTAGTAGCATTAGTCTGTGTCCTGATCGCTTTGAATTGAGGAAAAATCCTAGTAGCTACAGTTGGTTGGCTGACGACTAAGCAATTTTGGAAAACTCACCAATGTCGAATATAACTCGCCTCCTCAGAAATGAAGAACTCTCCCCCAAACACCCCACCTAATTCTCCCTCTGAGCAAAGCCTAGCTCTCATTACCCGTCTTAAGAAATGGGCACAACGTCCTTCAACCATTGCCTTAAGTGTCACTACCTTAGCTATTGTTTCAGTAGGATACTTTGGGGGAATGTTCTGGTTAGAGCGCAATTTACCATCTCTAGTAGAAGCTCAACTAAGTAAAATACTCAAGCGGGAAGTTCAGGTAGGAGAAGTTGAAAGCTTTTCCTTGACTGGTGTTAAACTGGGTTCCTCCTCAATCCCAACTACCCCTACTAACCCGGATAGAGTTACCATTGACTCAATCAAAATCAACTTTAACCTCTTACCCCTCATTCTCAGGCGCTATCTGCCAGTGCAAATGACTTTGGTAGATGTGGATGCTTACTTAGATCAAGATGAAACAGGAGAATGGATTGACTTAGAATTAGAACAGAGCGACCCTCCCAACTTAACCGTAGATACCACCGTTAGGGTCAAAAATGGCAAAGTTACTCTCCTCCCCAACGGCGCAACCACACCTCTAACTTTTCAACTTAATGGCAGCATCAATTCCCTTCTGTTTGAGGAAAATGGCCCCCTCAAGTATGATGTCAAAGCTAATCTCAGCACAGGTGAAGCGGAAATTAAGGGTCAGACCTGGCTAGAAACTGGTCAAACTAAAGCCAGTGCTAGGGTGCAAGACTTGTCTTTACCTCAACTGAGCCAATCTATCCCTAACTTACCCGTGCGCCTCAGTAGTGGTGAGTTGGATGCCAATCTTGATTTTTCCCTTCCCTCCTGGCAAGAAATGCCTTCTGTATTGGGAACAGTCACCTTAGCAGCAGTTGAAGCACAAGCTGAAAATTTACCCGCTCCAATTCAAGCTAGCACACTGTTACGTTTCCAAGGGCAAAAGTTATTAATAGAAGAAACCCAGGGAAGCTATGGCAACTTAATAGCCTCCGCAGCAGGGGTAGTTGATTGGGCAAAAGATTTAGACCTAGCAGTTAATTTGCAAGTTGCTAGCTTGGAGAAATTGGGCAAAAATGTACCCGTGACAGTAGGGGTGCCAATTGATGGGGAAATACTAGCCAAACTGCAAGTACAAAACCTCCGCTCAAATCCAGAGATTATCGGCACAATTAGCAGCCAGAAAGTTACCCGCATCGATAAATTAGAGTTAGCCGAAATTAAAGCCGACTTCGCTGGTGATACAGAAGAGATTTTCTTGACGGACTTCTTAGTTAAACCAGTAGCTGGGGGTGAAATTACAGGTCGAGGTAAAGCTAAATTAGCTTCCCAACCGGAAGAGGAGACAGAACAGAAAATACCCTTATCGTTTAATTTTAAAGCCTCCTTGCCAGCCGATGCGATCGCAGCCCCTTACAATCTTCTCCCACCAGAAGTTACCCTCGGTCAATTAACTGCTCAAGCTCAAATTCAAGGCACTCTACAACAACCAGCTGCTTCCCTACAGTGGCAAGCAAATCAGGCTAAAGTTTCTTCTATCGGTCAAGTTTCTGGTACTGGTGAGGTTCTGCTTGGTAAAGATAATACTATCCTTTTAAGAAATACCAAATTACAGATAGGGGAAGGAACTATTCTCGCTAGTGGTAAAGGTAACCTGAAAACTAATAAATGGCTTGCCTCGGTAGATGCGGCTTCTGTGCCCCTAGAGCCTTTTTTACCAGAGAATTTACAAAATATTGCCTCTTTATCTCGTGCCAAACTCAACCTGTCTGGTAGCTTAAATTCCTTTGACCTCAACTCTATTCAGGCAAATGGCCAGGCGAGACTAGGTGTCGCTGGTGGTAGTGTCAGAGGACGAGGACAGCTAAAAGCAGGAATTTTCAACGCTTTGGCTAATGTTTCCCAAATTCAGCTGAGTCAGTTGGGAACCCCTGTACCTGTTACCCTCCAAGGTGGTCAAATTCGATTATCGGGTCAGCTTAACTCCCTCAAACCAGAAACTATCCAAGCAGTAGCAGACTTGCGGTTAGCTGTAGAAGGGGGAACAGTTAGAGCAAGGAGTAGATTAGACTCTGGAGTAGTTTCCGTTGCAGCTAATGCTGGTGGTATTAAGCTTAATCAGCTAGTTCCTACTTTAAAAGAACCGACAACTCTAGTCTCAAGTCAGGTTAATCTTACAGGAAGCCTGAAAGAACTATTTCCTGCTGAGTCTCCCCCCAATTTAAACAGTCTCCAGGCTAACTTTCAAGGACGCTTAGGTGTAGCGAAAGGCAGAGTTGATGCTAGGGGTAATTTAAATCAGGGTACTCTAAGAGTTGCAGCTGATGCCTCCCAAGTTCAATTAGCGAATTTTGTTGAGCAGTTAGATGCTCAAGTTAGTGGTAAAGTTGCGGCTGTGAGCAAGCTGAATAATAATTTTGATTTACCAACTCTCCTCAATCAAACTGCTCTCAATGCAGACTTACAGGCTCAAATAGCTCAAGGTACGGTTAATGTTATCTCTCAATTAAATCAGGGTCAGTGGCAAGCAGCGATCGCCGCAAACCAACTCGATACCTCAATTCTTAGCAGACAACTGTTAGCAGAGCAAGCTCAACAACTGCCAAAATTACCAAATTTAAATGCTCAACTCAACTTATCTGGGTCTGTGCAACCTCTGCTTCAACCAAATTCTGCCGCAACTATCCAAGCTAATAATGTATCAGTTCAGATGGGGGAGCAATTCCTCAAGGCAAAGGGATTAGTTATCCTGGAAAATCTTAATCAACAGCCAGAAATTTCTAACTTAACATTAGACGTAGCAGGTCGTTATGATTCAGAGACTTTACCCGTAACTCAATTATTGGCTCAGGTTGTTGAGGATGAAAAGTCTCTTGAGCAAATTAATATTACTGGTGCAGCTAATTTCCAAGGTCGCCTTCAGGGTAAAAACTTAATCTCAGCACCTTTAGAACCTGGTAATTTGAATCTGACAGGTAACCTGAGATTGTCAGATTTTACTGTTAATGAGATAGTATTTGAACCAGTTTTGGCAGGGGGTTTTCAGGTAAATACAGGAAAAGAAATAGCAATTGATTTACGCGGTCAGAGAGATGTCATTGCTGCACGCCTAGAACCCTGCACAAGATCGGGATGCCTTGCTCCTTATCTTCCTATCTCTTTTCAAATTAGAGGAAACGGAGAAGAAAGGCCAGTCATAGCTAGAGGTCAACGCCAAGGGGATATTCTTGATGTAAAATTTCAAGACTTTGATTTAGCTTTGCTCAACTTAGCACCGGCTGTTGATGTGGGTATAGAAGGGGGAGTTAGTGGTGAGGTGACAGGGGAACTAGATGTTAATCTATTTACCCTGGCATCTGCTGGTGAGTTTACCATTGACCAACCTGGTCTTGGTTATATTCAAGCTGAACAATTTGCTGGTAACTTTTCTTTTCAAGATGGCGTTGCAAAGTTAACGTCGGCTGCACTGAATTTGGGAGAAAGTACCTATAAATTAGAAAATGCTGGCATCAATCTTAACTCTGGTCAGCTTCAGGGAAAATTACTGATTGACCAAGGTTATGTGCAAGATATTCTGACAACTTTTGGTTGGTCTAGCTGGCAAGATTTAGCTAGGGGTATTAAATCGCCTCAAGCTCTTGGATACGCTAATGCTGCGGCTGTGCCAATTGATCAGGTTGGTTCTTCTAATAATAATTTAGTTGAGCAATTACGCTTATTGGCAGCAATTCAGGCAAAATTACAAGAGCGATTAGCTGCTAGACAAGAAGCACAAGCAGTGGGAATACCAGAAACAATAGATTTGCAAGGTTCTTACACAGGGGAAGTCAATTTAGCTGGTACTTTGACTAATCCTCTGGTTAACTTTGATATTCAGGGTAAAGATTGGCTTTGGGTACTACAGCAACATAAAGATAGCCAAGAATCTGACGAATCT
This sequence comes from Coleofasciculaceae cyanobacterium, assembly GCA_049683475.1. Classification (GTDB taxonomy): domain Bacteria; phylum Cyanobacteriota; class Cyanobacteriia; order Cyanobacteriales; family Coleofasciculaceae; genus JBAUJE01. The sequence continues at coordinate 26,802 of JBAUJE010000068.1, forward strand.
ATTAGTCCTCCAGAAAGAGCAATTTTGGTAGATCAGATTATTGCTCAAGGCAGTCTGAGAGAGGGAACAATTGAACTAGAACCTTTGCAACTTCAGCTAAGTGAAGCGATTATAGTTTTTCAGGGCGAACTCTCGGAACAACAAGAAAATGGTCAGTTCCGCATCGAAAATCTTCCTCTGAGTTTGGCGCGTAATTTTGTTGAGATTCCCGTTGACTTACAAGGTAAATTTAATGCTAAAGGTGATGTAAGAGGAAGTTTAGAAAATCCTCAGATTCAAGAGGGAGAAATTGCTTTTGTTGAAGCTAGTATAAATTGTGGTTCAATAGTAGAAATAGCTGAACAGGAGAATGCTAACTGCCAACAACTAGAGCCGATTATTGGTCAGTTCAACTATGCTAATTCTCGCTTACAATTTAACACTACTGAACCATCTTATATTCAGGTTAATGCTGTTGTACCCTATCCGCTAACACCGGGAGAAAATGACCAATTGCAGCTAGATGTCCGGTTAGGGACTGAAGCGATCGCTCTGGTTGAACCTCTAACTCAAGGCAATGTGCAGTGGGTTGATGGAGAGGGGGAAGTAAGATTAGCAGTTCAGAGTCCTTTCAATTTGGCAGAAAACTCTCCAGAGGAAGTGGTGAAGGATTTAGTTGCTAGAGCAACTGGTCAGGTAATACTAGAAGATGCCACTCTCAAAGCTGCGGCCTTGGAAGAACCGCTTAATTTAAATGGTCAGATTGCTTTAGATAATCAACGTCTTAAAGTTAATGATCTGACAGGTAATTTTGCCCAAACTAATCTATCGGTAGCTGGTGTATTACCCCTATTTCTACCTTTAAGAAGTAACGACCCAGATTACTCTAATCCTCTGACGGTTGCTATTGAACGAGGGGAATTAAATTTAGAAGGTTTATATGATGGTGAAGTTGAAGCAGGAGTTATCGTTACTGGTTCGGCATTAAATCCAGTTGTTGGTGGAGAAGTTGGTTTATATAACGGTAGAGCATTTGTACCTGAGAGTGAAAAAGAGGATAACGATACCATACTTGCTGATGCTGAAGTGGATAGTGAAGGTGTTGCGACTAGTGAAGATGTTACTACCAATAGAGAGCCTTTTATCGTACCAAGATTTAATGATTTCCGGGTAGTTTTGGATCGATTCAAAATTAGCCAATCACCCCTTTATAAATTCCGTGTCGCTGGTGATGTAACAGTTAATGGCAGTTTAGATAAATTAGAGAATTTACGACCGGAAGGCATAATTACTCTGCAACGGGGAGAAATAGATGTATTAAGTAGTCAATTTTTCTTGACTCGCGCTTATGAACATCAAGTGGTATTTGAACCAGAACAGGGATTATTAAATCCTTATCTGGATGTTAGGTTAGGAACGGTGGTTTCTCAGTCTCCGGATCAATTGCGTCTAGAACCACGGGAGACAGAAATTCGCGAAGATTTGGTTACATCTGCTAGACCCGAACAGATTAAAATTACTCTGAGAGTACAGGGTAGGGCAAGCCAATTAACTGGTTTGGGATTAAGAGAAAATGATGACTGTAAAACTATTCAAGAGCAAACTACCCTAATTGAAACTGGTAGCAGCCTCTACACTTCTAGAGAATTACAACGCCTTGAAAACTGTATTCACCAAGCTGTTTTAGGTACTGGTTCAAACCTTGAGTTACTCAATACACCAGTTGTTTCCCTGAGTAGCACTCCTCCCCGTAATGAAGCGGAGATTTTAGCCTTGCTGGGGAATGAGTTTCTAGCATTAGCAAGTCAGTTAGAACAAAATGTTACCAAAGGTGAAGCAGAAGAACTAGCTGAGTTTGCTGTTCGCCGCTTTGTTGTAGAACCAGCTTTAAATAACGTTATCTTCACTGTAGAAGACTGGGTAAGTTCTGTTGGCAGAAAAGTTGGTTTGACGGACTTGCGAGTTTATCCCGTATTTGAAGGAATTCGTCAGGTAGGTGAGGAGTCTTCCGTTAGCCTCTCTTATGATTATGAGTTTAATGAGGTACAGATTAAGTACCAAACTCGGTTTTAGCTTTTGTGGGTAGTGGCGAGGATGTCAAAGCGTTACTCATAATCCCTCCGCCGTAACCGTAACTGCATTTCCTCAATCATGCGGCGATTAGCTGCCATTAAATCAGCAATTAAACCAAACATCCACAACTGAAAACCAATCGAAATTAAAATAGCTGCCAAAATTAAACTAGGGATACGGGTTCTTTCCGTACCAAGAAAAAAGTAAATTAACCAGCGAATACCCAACAACGTACCCAAACTAAAAGGCCCACTACCCAAAAATAGGAAAAAGCGCAGGGGCTTATAAAGCATGAAAATACGCAGGATTGTAAAAAGCGATCGCACCACATAAGAGGGGATACTTTTAACCAGACGAGAAGAACGTAAAATCGGATTAGTTCTAATTGGTACTGAGGTAATAGCAACACCCTTTTGCCCGGCCTGGATAATGGTTTCTACAGTGTAGGTGTAACTATTAAAGACATTAAACTGCATAGCAGCTTCCCGACTGAAAGCACGAAAACCACTAGGCGCATCGGGAATGTTCGTATTACTAGCAAGGCGTACCACCCAGCTACCCAGTCTTTGCAATAACTTTTTACTGGCTGAAAAATGGCTAATTTTGCGAATTGGTCTTTCACCAACCACAATTTCGGCCTGTCTACGCAAAATTGGCTCAATTAGCAGGGGAATATCATCGGCGCAGTACTGATTATCGGCATCGGTATTAACTATAATATCAGCCCCCGCTTTCAAAGAAGCATCAATCCCCGCCATGAATGCTCTCGCTAAGCCTTGATTACTAGCAAAACGAACAATATGATCGACTCCCCAAGCCTTTGCCACTTCAATGGTGCGATCGCGGCTACCATCATCAACAATTAACCACTCAACCACATCAATACCGGGTAACTGGCGGGGTAGTTCAGCCAAGGTTACGCCTAAGCTGTTTTCCTCGTTGTAACAAGGAATTTGAATAATCAGTTTCGTCATCTGTCAATGGCATACAGGCAGACAATCTGCACTCTATACCATTTTTGGGACAGATGGGGAGATGGGGGAGCAGGGGAGCAGGATGCTCTCACTACTCCTTACTCCCGACTCCTTAAAATCCCTCGACTTTGTACCTCACAAGTGCGAGAAACGCTACATTTACTGTAAAGTTTGAACAAATTCTCGGAGGGCTACACTAGAACCTACTTCCCAAGCTCTACTAACATACTGTTCAATAGTTTGTTTTACTGGAAAATTCGGAAAAACTTGACTTTTTTCTGTTGCCAAATAGCGTTTGCCTTCTAGTTTATGGATGTTTAATTCATTTGCTTTATAAATCCAAACTTCCCGAATAGCTAAAGGAATGTAATCCTCGATGCGAGTAAAAGAAGTAACATCTATCTCTATCGCTAAATCTGGGGGTGGATCGATACTCAAATCTAGTTTGCGTTTTCCCAAGATTGCTTGATAGTTTTCAATATAAAAACAAGCATCAGGTTCTAATCCCGCTTTTTTTCCGTATCTTAAAGTTACGGGATGGAAGCTATCCCAATCTCGATTTTGATGACGCAGTAGTGCTTTTACTAAATCGACTATGACATCGATTTCTTTGCCATGTTCGGGTAAAGGACTCATTAGCAAAATATGGTTATCTCGAAAACGAACGCGAGTAGCAGCACGATCTTCTAATTGCGCTAAAATCTGTTCGTAGTCTGCTAAGGTTCCAGGGAAATGTAAAAGTGTTCCAGAAGGAAGATCGATTTTGTCCGGGGTAATAGTAGGCAACATTGATTTTAGTTATGAGCAAAAGCGATTGCCCAAAGGGCAGCACCAGAGGCGATCGCAGCAAATGTTCTCTAATGTTAAGCTGTAAAGCGACCCAAAGGCATGACCAAGCCCCTTTGGGGCGGGTATAGGGGGTAGGGTGTAGGGTGTGGGGGGAGAACTAGCCCCTTTATCAGAATCTGTAGCCAACATGAATGAAATTGATAATTAACTCACGCACTTCTCAAAGAAACAATTGGGTCAAGTTTAGCTGCCCTTTGTGCTGGTGCGACACCAAAGAATAAACCCATACCACCAGAAACACTAACAGCCAGCAGGATAGCCACAGGTGAAATTTGCGCAGGTAAGGGAGTCAAAACCCCCACGAGTAGAACACCACTAACCCCAATTAAAGTTCCCACAACACCCCCCGCAGCAGAGAGAATTACCGCTTCAATCATGAACTGAATAAGAATATCTTCCTCTCTCGCACCCAAGGCTTTACGCAGTCCAATTTCTTGGGTGCGTTCGGTGACAGAAACCCACATAATGTTCATAACACCAATACCACCCACAAACAGGGAAATACCGGCGATCGCTACTAGGGTTATTGTTAATGCCCCTGTTACAGTATTAACAACTTTCAAGACATCCTTCTGACTATTAACTAGGAAATCATCTTCACCATGTATTTTATGTCGCAGCCGCAACAGATTCTCGATCTGAAACTGAGCAGCACCTATACTTTTTTGATTCTTGGCAGAGACAGAAATCCAGTTAACTTCTAAACCATAAGGAGAAGTTCTACCCACCAACCGATTAGCCATAGTGGTAATTGGCACATAAACAGCATCATCTTGGTTAGTTCCCAGAAAAGTGCCTTTAGATGCCATCACACCAATTACCCGAAAACTAGCATTTTTAATCCGCAATTTTGCACCAATAGGGTTATTATTTCCAAACAGTTTTTTCGCTACTTCAGAACCAATAACTACCACAAAATTATTTCGCTTTACGTCTAGTTCTGAGATAAAAAACCCTTGGACAAGTTCAAAACTACGAACTGAGAGAAACTCAGGAGTAGTCCCTACTACCAGAGAATTAGTGCTTTTGTTACTATGAGTAATTAACTGACGAGAGTTAATCTGAGGAGCAACTTCTGCAACCGTCGGCACCTGAGTTGCGATCGCCTTAGCATCTTCTAAGACCAATGTTTTCGGAAATTCAAAAGTAGTATCACGAGCTTCCTTTGAGCCAGGAATTATAAATAAAACGTTAGGACCAAGAGCTTCAAACTGCTCTGATGCTAACTGTTGAGCACCTTGCCCAATACCCACCATGGTAATAACAGAAGCATTGCCAATCACAATACCCAACATGGTTAGAGTACTACGGAGTTTGTTATTAAGCAGCGTCTTACCAGCCATTTTGACGCTTTCTACAATCTGAATTTTCTTTGAGCGTGCTGAGTAATAGGTACTAGGTATAGATTGTTCATTACGAACTTTTCTGACACTTTTGCCTGCCAAAATATTTATAAACATGAAAGCACCTTTTACTGATCAAAAATGGCGAAGGAAAAATTGAAAATTGCTTTTCCGTAAACCATCAACGATAAACAATAAGCAGTGCTAAGGCTGCTTTATTTTTAGTTTGTTTTTAGAAGGGAAAAGATAAGGTGAATGGATACACGACAAAAGCCACCGGCTAGAGGCGCTAGCTCTAGCCGGAAATGGAGAGGTTGCTCTAATCCAAAAGACAGATTAAATATTTAACAGCTTAGTTCTACACTGGGGGAGTCAGAAAATATAATTATCTTCCGTAGAGTTAAGTAAGATTTAGGAGATCTAGATGAAATAACAAATTAGCCAATCCTACCAAATTACCAGAAATATTTCTTAAAGTCAACTTATTGATCTCTTTGTTAAGAGTATTGTAAGTCTTGTATCAATCTTGTTTGATTTGACTTATGTTGCCCTCATAATCAGCTATTGTAAGAAGGAGAGAAAAATTCTTAAGAAATTCTTAAGCTTGTTGTTTTTCTAATCTCGATGACGGATTAGCACTAAACACGGCTGAAAGAAAAGAAGTTTTCTCTTAACCTTGCTCTGCAATGGTTTTTATCTAGTTAAGGAGAGTTTATGAATCCTACAATGCTACGTCAGTTGTGGTCTTTAATTGAGACATCTCAGGCCAATCTGCTGCTAAAACTAGATGACGCAAGCTTAGTACAATGGTTACTCAAGCAGTTTAAGCAAGAACGCACTCTCAACAATGAAGAGATGCATGTCTTAAATGATTACCTCAATACTCGCTTGTCTTTAATTCGCGAATTAGCTCAGCAACGCTATTAAACTTAACTTATAACTTAGACTTATAATTAAGCAGTCGATCTTTATAATCCATAGTTCTACAACCACCATGCACAATTACAATACTGTGCAGGCTATTTGGTTTGTCATTATGTAGTACTCTCCTATCTGAGTCGTGAGCATGCTAGCCAGAAGAGATAAATCTTAACTAAGTTGGCTTAGGGTTGCCGTCGGCTAAAGTTAACAGAACATTGCACCACTCACCGACCTGTTGCCGTTTTTAGTTAGCCTCTGATACCGTTGACATAGGCAGCAGTCAGCTCCTGCTTTGGGTCTTCAAAAATCTGTTGAACTCGACCATACTCGATTAGTCTACCTGCACCATCGTGAACCCAAAAAAAACCTACATAGTCAGCAATTCGTCTAGCTTGGGCTAGGTTATGGGTGACAATTAACTGGGTGTAACGTCCCCGCAAACTAACAATTAGATCTTCGACTAAACCGCTAGAAATTGGGTCAAGGGCGCTACAGGGCTCATCTAACAACAGGATCTCAGGCTTTAGAACCAAAGCGCGGGCAATACAGAGGCGCTGTTTTTGACCACCAGATAAACCGAGGGCAGAAGCATTGAGACGTTCTTTGACCTCATGCCACAAACCGACGTCTTGGAGGGTAGTCTCAATAATTTCATCAATTTGTTCGCGGTTCTTGATACCATGTTCCCGTAGGGGAAATGCTAAGTTCTTCCAAATAGATAAAGGAAAAGGATTAGGCCTTTGGAAAATCATGCCGATGCGCCGACGCAAGACAATGGTATCGATTTTGGGGGCAAGTATATCCTGGGAACCAAAACGGATACTACCTGAAACTTGGCAGTGAGGTATAAAATCAGTTAGGCGATTAAGGCAACTTAACAAACTGGTTTTACCACAGCCAGAAGGACCAATCAAGGCAGTAATAGAACCGGCATGAATGGGTAAATTTACTTCTTTGAAGGCTACTTTCTGCTTATAATTCAAGCTTAATTGCTCTGTCTGAATTAAAGGAGTAGGTAATTGAGACTTGGGAGATAATTGCTCAATTGTTTCTGAGGGTTCAGGTGTACTCAAAGTGATGTTAACCTCCTATTTAACCAAATTTCTACCAGCCATAGGGCAATACCGTTAATTAGCAAAAGTAAAACCAGCAACACCAAAGCAGAGGCATAGGCTTTAGCATCTCCCCCTGCTACATTCATCGAGAGATCGTAAATATGGATAGAAAGCGATCGCCCGGAATCAAGCAAAGACTCTGGCGTGCGAGTCACATAGCCACTCGTAAAAATTAGGGCAGCTGTCTCAGCAATTGCTCGCCCTATACCCAAAACTATTCCTACGACTAATCCCGGTGCTGCTGCTGGTAAGAGTAATTGCCAAAGTGTAGCTGTACGCGAGATACCTAGGGCAGCTGCCCCCAATCGGTATTCCGAGGGAACAGCACGGAAACCCTCTTCTGCTGAACGGATCAGGATGGGTAGAACCATACAAGCTAGAGTCAAACCACCGGACAAAATGGAAAAACCTAGTCCTAAGGTTTTGGAAAAAAAAGCATTACCAAAGAGTCCAAAGACAATAGACGGAACCCCTGCCAAAACATCTAAACTGCGGCGTACCAAACGTCCGAAAATCCCCTCAGTAGGAGTAAACTCAGCCAGTAGTAGGGCCGTACCTATTCCTAAAGGTAGAGAAACTGCTAGGCAAACTCCTAAAATAAGGATAGTGGAAATAAGAATCGGGCCAATACCCCCCTCAAGTCCCGCTTTTTCCGGTTCACTGATTAGAAACTGCCAGGAAATTTGACCAGCACCATGCCAGACAATATCGGCTACAATCCAGAAAAAGACGGCACTTACCAACAGCGCGATCCCCCAAACTAGGATAGTGGGAAGCAGGGAGTAGGGAGTAGGGAGTGAGGTTTTTACGCCTGGTTTCTCACTCATAGATTCGACCTTGACTAATGACTTCGGCGATGATGACAAGTGCCAGAATTATTGCCATCAAAACCAAACCACTGACAAATAATGCTGAACGATGATTACCTGTGGCATAGGCCATTTCTAGGGCAATATTAGCGGTAAGCGTCCGCATTGGTGCAAAAAGACTGTCGGGCGTTTGCACCACATTACCGCACACCATCAGAACTGCCATTGTTTCACCTACTGCACGTCCTGTGCCTAAAATCAAGCCAGTGAATAGTCCTGACTTAGCCGCCGGGATAACAACACCCCACATTGTTGCCCAGCGGGAAATTCCCAAGGCTGCGGCACCTTGAAGATACTCAGCAGGAACTTTCGCCAAACTGGCATTGGCGGTGAGGGCAATTGTTGGTAAAATCATCATTGTTAGGATGGCTATCCCTGCAAGTAGACTGGTTCCCGGTGGCTGTAGTCGTCGAATCAAAGGTACTAGCACCACTAAACCCCAGAAGCCATAAACAACGGAAGGAATTCCTGCCAGTAATTCAAGGATGCGCCGATAGAGTTGGGCAAGGAAAGGGGGAGCATAATACTGACAGAAGATAGCAGAGAAAATTGCTAAGGGTGCTGCCAACAGTACAGAACCAATTGTTGCTAACAGAGTACCCCAAAGCATGGGAGTAAAATTATAAAGCTGCTCCGTCGGATTCCAAGAAGCATCGGTCAAGAAGTCAATTAGTCCCACCTGCCTCAGTACTGGCAGTGCTTCTTTGAGGAGGAATACCGTAATGAGAACGATGATAACACCAGCTATGAAGGCACAGCAGCGCAGCAGGAAAATGAGAATGTTATCACTTCGAGAGTGGGACAAAGTGTTGCTCTTGGACAATGTCTTTTACCTTCGGCGATCGCGCAAACTCAATAAATTGTTTATTTAAGCCTTCTGGCTGGGTTTTGGTAACCAAATTGAGGGGACGGGAGAGGGGAAAAGTACCATTTTGTACATTCTCCGTTGTTGCTGCCACTCCCCCTACTGGCAGCAGCTTGAGGGGAACTCCGTTGTCTGCACTATATTCGGCGGTACCAATAGAAACATAACCGATGGCATTGGGGTTACCTGCCACTGTTTTAATGCCCTGCTGGTTATCACCAATTACGACTTGAGCTTTGATATCGCTATTTTTGAGCTTAAAATAATCGAGGAAAAGTTCTAAGGTAGAGCGTCCCTCCGCTTTATTAACGACAGTAATAGTGGCATCTTTACCCCCTACTTCCTGCCAGTTATCTAGCTTACCTGTGTAGATATCGACTACCTGCTCATCAGTCAGAGATTGCACCGGGTTATCTTGGTGCAGGATAATACCAATCCCATCACGAGCAATGGTAAAGGCTTGAAGATCTTTTTCTTCCTCCTTGAGGGAACGAGAAATCATACCAATATCAGCAACTTCTTGACGCGCATCAGCAATACCACGGGAAGAACCCCCACTTTGCACATCCACCCTCACCTCAGCATGTTCTGATTCAAAGCGCTTACCGATTTCTGCCGTCAAGGGGGCGACGGTACTAGAGCCTGTTAAGACTATTTTGCCTTGTAATGACTCAGATGGGTTAATCGATGCTTCTGGAGGTTTATTGCAGGCTTGCAGCCATAAGCAGGCGGCTATGGCGATAGAAACCTGAATTTGAGGTAATTTAGCCAAATTTAAACTAGGTAGAGAGAGACTCACCAAAACAATCCTTTATTAAAAGATTATTACTTGTTGTTAACCATTCCTTAACGATAATAGTTTACTCTATGTCAATTACTAGGAATTTTTCTCATAAACTCAGAAAAAACGCAGCACGAGCAATGCCTCGTACTACGTTAAGTAGGAGGATAATCCGTTTAAATTAAAGCACCGCCGCAACTAGAACCACAACCAGCTGTGCAACCATAACAATAAGATGCAGTGCGAATCTCGTCAATTACGTCTAAACTGCCAGCCTCTAAAAGCTTACCAACCGTTAACATGAAACCATGACGAGACTTTGCTGCTAAGTTTTCCATCTGGTTAAAGTCGCAGTCGTAGACATTACCCAGATAATCAATTGATAATTCCTTACGACACATTAAATGCTCTACTGTACCGGAGTTAAAATTACTCTCCAAAAACTTCAAGTAGGGAGTATGCAACTTAGTGCGTTGCAAATGAAACTTAGTTCTACCTACAGGCAGATTTGTAATTGTAAATAACTGATTAAAATCAATCTCAAAATGTTCTTTAAGAAACTTTTTGTAATCCTGTTCTAGCTTTACCTGGTCTGGAGTTAAGGAAAAGTTTTCACTCAGTGGTAAGGGGGGGTTATAAACTAAATCAAGAGTTAAATGGGCTTTTTTGCCATAGCCCAACTGATTTAGCCATTGAATTGCCCGAATTGAATCATCATAAACTCCCTGCCCCCGCATTTTATCGACATTGTCTTCTAAATAGCAGGGGAGTGAGGCGACAATCTTTAACTGGTGTTGAGCAAAGTATTCTGGCAAGTCCTCAAATCCAGGCTCAAAATAAATTGTCAAGTTTGAGCGGACGATTACATCTTTGCCTGTTGAACGTGCTGCTTCTACCAGCTGTTTAAAACCATAGTTCATCTCTGGGGCACCGCCAGTTAAGTCAACTATTTTAATTTGTCCAAAGCGATTAATTACCTCAATTAATTGACCACAAACTTCTGGAGAAAGCTCTTCTGTTCGTTTAGGACTAGCCTCTACATGACAGTGATTGCAGGCTAAATTACAACGCTTCCCTAAATTAATTTGCAAAACTGTAATTTGATTTTTAGTTAAGGGTGATTCTATTTTTTCCTGAAAAGGTGTTATTGCCTGTTCCTGTATTTTAACCATTTTTTGCTGCTTTGTAGATAACTCTGTTTTATATTAATCAGTAGTTGACACCAATATTATGTCTAAGGAAGGTAAAGATATGGGCAAAAAAATTGTCCTGGGCTTAGTTTGGCTTAGCTTTGTCGCTTATGCTTTTTTGCTAGCTCCTCCTGAGCAACCGGATACCCTCGAACTGATTAAAAATCTTTCTATTGGGGAGTGGGAAGGTATTAATCCTTTGATTATTGCTTTATTTAATATCATGGGCATCTGGCCTGTGATTTATGCTTCCGTGGTACTTGCCGATGGTAAGGAGCAAAAAATACTTGCTTGGCCATTTGCTGTAGCCTCTTTTGGTCTGGGAGCATTTGCTTTATTACCCTACTTAGGGTTACGCCAACCCAACCCAAAATTTACTGGTTCTAAAAGTAATTTAATCAGCTTTCTTGATTCCCGTTGGCTAGGAGTTGCCCTGACTTTCGCTGCTTTGGTGTTATTAGGTTTTGGTTTACTTAATGGTAATTGGGGGGACTTTATCCAACAGTGGCAAACTAGCAGATTTATTCATGTTATGAGTTTAGATTTTTGCCTCTTGTGCCTTTTATTTCCTACTTTATTGGGAGATGATATGGCACGACGAGGGGTAAAAGATTCTGTTTGGTTTTGGCTAGTGGCGTTAGTACCTTTAGTCGGACCACTATTGTATTTGTGTCTGCGTCCATCTTTACCAGATTCCCGGAAAGAGTTAGTTGGGGTTAGTTAAGAGACTTTCTTAGAAATTGCAGCCTGGTGGTTGTGGCTCTTGGCTTGCTACTGCTGCTGCAAATCCTTGTGGTAAAGTTACAGGCTTAAATCCTTCGGCAACTGTACCACGCTGGGCTTGAGTACCGTAACCACTAGGGTGCATGTGCCCTCTGACAATCACTACCTGGTTTGTAGCTATGGCAACTAAACCTCCAGAGCGAGTGAAAGGCTGTTCATCTACATGGCTGTGCAACAGTACTCTTCGGTAAATTAGTTCTCCTTCTTCAGATAGTACTTCCCACCAATCGGCATATTGATCACAGCCAGTGTCAGTGCTATCTATGGTGACGGAAAAGGTATATGAGCCGGGTGAACCTGTGGTTGAAACGGAGAGTACCTCAGCTGAGGGGGGAGCTTGGGCAGTTTGTGAGACAGGGGGTGATTCTGTAACTGTAGGTTTGGTTTGAACCTCTGGAGTTGAGCAGCCCGATACTAGTAAGAGTAAGGCTAAAGGTAGTGCCGTAGCGAGTGTATTATAGAACATCGGTCAGATTCCTAGACTTTTAAAAGGGGGACAAGGAGGACAAAATTTTGAGAAAAAGTCCTCCCTCATCTTCTCATCTCCCCGTCTCCCCATCCCCCCATCTCCCTAACAGCAACCGTCACCGGCGTAGTACCAAGTTGAATCAGTAATTAAAATGTTTTCTGGATTTGATGCTGATAGCTTAGCCGCAGTTTTATCACAAACTCCAGCTGGTACTCCCCGCAGGATGACATGTCCGGCTTGGTCATCAAAAAACTCTTCCTTGCCCATATAGGTAGCAGTTTTGCCTGTAAATATGCAAGCACCATCTTCGGGAATTGGTGTTTTAAAAGAAACGGAATCTAAACTTTCTAATAGTAAAGGTTTATCTAAACCATAATTGTGGCAATCTAGTAAACGATAGGGACGGCGCGCCCGAATTTCTACTTGACCAAAACCGACATCTACTAAGTGATCAATGTATTCTTTATAAGTGAGTGCACCGGATAAACACATTGCCCGCAGGCGCTCATCTTGTTTAAGATGAAGAGGAATAGGACGAGTGGCAATAGGATCACTCATCAACAAGCGTCCACCTGGCTTGAGAACCCGGTAAGCTTCACTAAGAGCTTTTCTTAAATCGGCTGGTTCAAAAATGTTAAACAGACAATTTTGGGCAACAACATCTACAGAAGCATCTGGTACAGGTAGTTTAAAAGCATCTCCTTCACGAATTTCTACAAAACTGGGATCGAACCAAGCATTATCTTTTGCTGCTAGTTCCAAATTATTTTTTGCCGCTTTCCGCATAGCGCTAACTGGATCAACAGCAATTACCCCACTTGGATGTCGCGAGAAATAGGCAAATTGTAAAGCCTCTAAACCACCGCCAACACCTACATACAGGACAGTTGGCTCATTGATGAGTTCAGCAGCATGGACAGTGGTGCCGCAGCCATAATTCATATTCTGCATAGCACAAGGAATTTTAAGTCCTGGCAATTGCAGAGGACTGCTTTGCACACAGCATAAACCAACTTCCGGCGTTTGGGCTACTTCGCTGTAAAATTCTGCTGTTGTCTCAAGATAGCTCATCTTAATCCTTCGCTTGATCAGGTTTTTTATCCTACTACAGATAATCTGCTATTAAAGGCTCACTGGCTGAATTTTTCCTGAGAAAACTAAAATAAAATTTGGGAGTGTACTTCTGTACACTCCCATCGATAATTAGCAAAAATTGAGTTTTCTACAACCTAGCCAATCATTATAATTATTGCTGTAGCAACTCATAGATACCTGTCACTGCTAACTAGCTATTTTGAGATTAGCTAAGAGATTGCAGCAATTTTTCTACCCGTTCTTTGATTTCATCTCGCACTCGCCGAAAGGTTTCTAGAGGTTGATCCGCTGGATCATCTAATTCCCAGTCCTGAAAAATATCCCGCATTACCCAGTCTTGAGGTAGATTGACACCACAACCACAGAGAGAAATCACAGCATCGTAGTCCTCGGCATTAAAATCGCTTAAAGGATCAGAAGTTTGGCTACTAATATCAATACCAATTTCCGACATGACTTCTACAGCGGTAGGATTGACCTGAGAAGCTTCTAACCCTGAACTGGTTACAGTAATTTTTTCCTTTCCCTGACTACGAGCAAACCCTTCGGCCATTTGGGAACGGCAAGAGTTTTTTTTGCAAACGAACATGACTTTTTTCATGGCTGTAGTTTTATTTTGTTGCTGTAACTAAACGAACTACTTTGGAACTGTTAACCACTGATTTTTCGGCAGATTTAACCTTGCGCTCACTATAACGGTCTGTAAGATAATCGGTCTTGTCACGTAAGAGCAAAGTAAACTTATAAAGCTCCTCCATCACATCAACTACACGGTCACGGTAAGGAGAGTCTTTCATCGTTCCGTC